>JANWVZ010000192.1 GCA_025056555.1 Gemmatales bacterium
GACAGCCGCCGTCGAGGCCGCCCTGGCCACGGCCGCCGACCCGGCGCGGGTCGCTGCCCGCCAGGCCATCGCCGCCGCCAACACGTGGGAGGAGCGGGTCAGGCGGATCGAGGAGCTGGTCGAAAGTTTGCAAGGAGAGCGGAGCTAGAAGCAAGGAGAGAGGGGGATGGCCTATAGGGGAAACAGATACTATCGGCCGTTTGGTTGTTGTCCCCGTTCGCTGTCCGGTTTCCCTGCGTGTGGCCGGTGGCGAGGGAAGGAGAAGCGGCCCACGAATGCCTACAGCGCGGCCGAAAAAAGAAAGCCCGCCTAGGCCGATTGCCCTGAACATCACCGTCCTGTAGCGCAACTCCTGCGGAGTTGCGCTACATTCATCGCCAAGTCCCCCTCGGCTTTGCTCACCCACTCAGCGGTGATCGGCTTCATAGAGCAGTTCGCCGTGTTCGAGGATGTCCCGGATGAAGGTATCTCCCATAGCCGATGTGCGACGGTTGTGCCAAGGTGGGACGTCGAAGACGGCGAACTTGACGCGTCACACGGGAGTGAGGGAGAGATCAACGGCAGGGAATGAGACCTGCCAGCAGCAGTCCTGGCCAGGTTGGCGACGAAACACATTGCGCTTATAATGGCTTTAGTTAAGCTCTGGTGACATCACAATCCAGCAAGGAATGATATCTTGCCACTGGTAGGACCAGATTGGTCAAGCTACGTTGTGCTCCTGTTACGAGGTGATGTGATGCAATCCATACCGTTGCGTGATTTGATCGCAGACATCCATGCCCTGGATAGGGAGCTCCAGCGGCTCGAGGAAAAATACAATCTTTTGTCGGAAGATTTCTATCAATTGTACGAGGCAGGCCTCCTGCGCGATGAGGTTGTCGAGGAGATTGACGACTACGGGCGGTGGGCTGCGCTTTATCGCATGCGTCTGCGCCGGAAGCAGCAATACGACGAGATGAAGAGAACGGCGCTACAGGCGCTGGTGCCGCAGCAGTCCGCAGTCTTGGAACCTACTCTGAGTCGGTGACGGACGTCGTCATGCTCGCGTCGCTGCAGGCATATAGCCTGTACATCTACTCGTTGGCGGAACGCTATCCCAGCGTGCGGGGGTCCACATTGATCGTCATTCCGTTGGGCGCCACAATGGGGTCAGTGCGCGGGACCCTTGAATTTGATGGCGGCATCGTTCTGAGAGTGGTCGAAGAGCTAGACTTCAAAGCGCAGCGTATCGAGTATTACTCGTACACCGTGAGCAAGGGCGAGGAGATTCTCTACTGGTACGATCCTCAACCGCATCCGAACGATCCCACATTGGCTTCGACACACCCGCATCACAAACACGTTCCCCCCGACACGCCATCTCCCGACGCAAAGCGCAGTGGAATCAAGCACAACCGTGTTCCTGCCCCAGGGATCAGCTTCGAACGGCCAAATCTCCCCTTCTTGATCGAAGAGATTGAGCGCGATCTTCTCCGCTCATAGTGGCGCCTCCAGCAGCGGGGGGACAGACGCGCTGATGCCTTCTTGACAGCCGGCCGGCACTGCGGCCGGAGCGCTGGCGCGCAGCAGGTTGCCGGCCAGCAGCAGGCCTCCGCCAAATCACACCTATCGCCTCAATGCGCTCGTGTCAGCGCGCGCTCGTCGTCTCCCGCCGATCCACCGGCTTGGTCTACCAACTTATAGCCGTGTCCGCGCACGGTCAACAGGTAGCGCGGGCGTTCGGGGTCCGGCTCGATGGCCTTCCGCAAGCGCCGCACCAGGGTGTCCACCCGGTTGTCTCCTCCCGTGTGGCCAGGAGCCCGCGCTTCCCCCGCATACAAGTCTGCCATGATCTCCTCCCGCGTGCACACCTGGCCCAGCCGGCGATAGAGATGGCGCAGCAGCTTGAACTCCAGGGGCGACAGACCATGGATAGGCTTGCCCTCCACCCATACAACCGCACTGCCCTCGTCCAACCAAAGCTCGCGATCGCTGAGCTTCCCCTGGCTCAGCACGTATTGCCGGAACACCGGAGAAAAGAACTCAACTGCGCCCTGCTCAAGCGGCCGGATAAGGCCCTTCAGCGCCAACAGCTCGCGCAGGGTGTAGGACGCGCCGATGCCATGGGCTAGCCGGCTCAGGGCCAAACGCTCGTCGTCGGCGAGGCCCTCCCACAGCTTCCGACATTCCTCGGCCACCGGCGGCTGAGCCAGCGCCCAAGCGGCCAGGTCGCCCGCAGCGGGAACCTGGCAGCCGTTGGAGAGCAGGTCGCACAGGGCCACCAGCAGGCCGGGGTGCCCACCGCTCAGGGCCAGCACGGCCGCCTCCTGGTCGGGCGCAACGACCCGGCGGCGCCGCGCGACGATTTGGGCGATCACCCGGCGGGCGTCCTCCTCGCCGAAGGGCTTCAGGCCGATGACCGAGCGGGAGAAGAGCTCGTAGAAGCCCTCCACCTCCGCCGGCGGGCGCAGTCGCGCCGGATGATCGCGCACCATCAGCACGTAGCACACGCTGTACCGCTCGTCCTGCTTACCCATGTCGCGCAGCGCGCGCAGGTTGGCTAAGGCCGTGGCCGGCAGGGTGCGATAGAGCTGGTCGAACTCGTCGAAGACGATGCACAGGCGCAGGCCGTGCTCTCGGCAGAGCACGCGCGTCGCCAGCTCCAGGTGGCGCCGAGCCAGCAGCGGGTTGGCGCCGGTGATGGCCTCCCGGCGCAGGTCGTTGAGCCAGCCGCGCATGGCCTGGTCCAGCCGCTGGCCGGCCTCCTCGGTCAACGAGGTGAGCATCAGCTCGTACAGCCCCCACTCCGACACCTCGGCCAGGCGATGGCAGTCCACCAGCACCAGCCAGGTGCGGGCAGCCTCCTCGCCCAGGTAGTGCTGCTGGACGTCAGGGCGCTGCAGGAACTGCAGCAGCCGCGACTTGCCCATGCTGGCCGGCCCCACGATGGCAGCCGACTCGCCGCCGCGCAGCAGGTCGAACAGCGGCGCGGCGATCTCTCGGCGGTAGGTGAGGGGAAGCTTAGCTCCAAATGTGGTCACAGGGAGTTTCTCCGAGGACTACGTTGGGCGAACCACTCGTGCGTTCGGGTCGCCGTAGACAACGTAAGCTAACCAGGTCGGGTTGGTAGGTGCCCGCTCCTTTATCACCATTCGCGCGCCATGCACGGCTTGCGCCAAGGCTTGTTGTTCTAGGTTGTTAATACCCAGCAACCGGTTGTAGAACTCAATAGCGAATATGGCGGCTAGCTGGTCGTTTACTTCCCATAACGTACCAATAAAGGTGCTGGCACCCGCCTCAATAAATCGTGTGGCCCATCCTCCCAACCGGGTCAATCCGAACTCGATTCGACCTGAGTGACAAGCGTTGAGGAACACAATAGGCTTTGCCCTTTCGAGACCGAACTTCACCATACCTGTAATATCGCTTGGCGCAAGAGAACCGTCCCTCAGACGCAGTCGAGGCTCGTTGGGATCACTTTGATCGAAGTTTCCGTGACAAGCAAAATGATACAGGTTCACATCACCGGCACGGAAACTGTTTAGTACGTCACTTTTCGCCTCCAGATGGACAACAGATTGTACAAGTCCGTTTGAAGCCATCGGCAAGCTAGCAAAATATTCTAGCTCTTGCTCCGCGGCGCGAAGGTTGTCAGGAGGACGCACAATGACTGCCTTGTTTGGGGACATGTGAATTGGAGCGGCACCTCCTGACAGCCAGCGGGTCAAAAAGAACTTCTCGCAAAGGTGCGGATCTGTCCAATTTGAGCCATAGGGCTTGACCACTTCCCAGGGTATCCACGGATCGTCCGAAACAATTACTAGGCCAAGGCGCGAATTCCGGAAAGACTCGTATTCTCTCTTGAGATCACTTCTGAAGAGCTCATCGTATAGGTTGTAGCCAATGGTGTCCAGGGTCTCCTGATCGTTGCTCCCTAAGTTCGGAGACCTCCGAACAAGGAAACTTAGCGTGTCAAAGATACGACCGAGGATCTCTCTGGGTTCACGCTGCAGCATAATATCATCACATGTCCTAAACGAATATCCAGATCCATGTAGAATCGGAGTAAGACGACGGTCCTCGACTGTTACTCGTAATTCCAAACGTTCGCCAACAGCATGCGAAGAATGCTCTGGTGGCTGCCGTACCTGGCCACCAGGCGATAGAATGCCTTCCCATTCGCGAGGAGGCCAATTCGGAGCCCGTGCGTAGTCTGTCCACCGACTCAACCGCTGGCATATCACCGCGCTGAGAATTAGCAGCCGATTACGCCGGACTTGCTCTTGCTCATCCTCGCCTCCCTGTTCGAGGCTTAATGACAAGGCATAGATTGCATTTAGAAGAAGTCCCCATAGAAGCTCACGGCTATCCTCGTATCGGGTGTGCTCCTTGGCCAGAGGACGCAGTTCTATCAGAGTCTCGACAGCAGCCAAGGCTTTTGGGGAGAACGGACGGTTCCCTGGTACATACTTCCGGATTGCCGAGACTATTGATGCGTCAGGCCTTGCGGGCTCGACCAGTCCAACACAGAGTGCAAAAAACTCCTCAAGTGGGATATCTGTTAGTCGCGTCAAGATGTCGTTCTCGAGCTCGGCGAAATCCTGCAATATTGGCCCCGCCCCGGTGCGCTCGAAGTCAAGAAGCCAGCAGTGTCCGTCATCGTCCACTAAGATGTTGTCTCCATGCAAGTCCCCATGGGTAACGGCTTTCCGCATCAGAACGGTAGCGCTCTTCTCTGCATTTTCGCTAAGCCATGGCACCGGATGAGGCAAAAAACCGAATTTGGTCGGGAGAGGCAGCAAGGCACTTCTGAGGGCTTCTAATCTTCCCCCTAGCTTGTTCCCCCAAACTTCGTTGTACTGGACAAACAGCGGTTGCTCAGTCGCTTGAGGTCTATCAGCGAGGTAATGGCCGCTATAATGCCGCGACCAAGCGCCAAACACCTCCCGCACGGCACGCGCTATTCGATCCGATTGCGGATTTTGGGCTTGAAAAAAACTGGAGAAAGGAGGAGGCACTCTTTCACCACTGCCTATCAATGAATATACCAAGCCTCCTACGTTCCAAAGCACCGTCGAACGCGCCAAGACTGCGTGACGCGTGCCGATTAGGCGTCCCTCAACGAATTTCGAGTAATTGGTTGCCTCGCGCATGACTTTCTCACGAGGTGCGAGCTTTAATACCTGGTCCACGCGACGATCAACGGAAACGGTTAACAACGCCGATCGTCCGCGAGCAATTGAGCGAGAGGGACCTTGTGTATATAGAGCGCCTATGTGTAGCTCAGCTGCGTCTGGAAAGAGATAGGCTAGAAGCTCCTCGATCTCATCCAGCGTCACACCGATCCTCCTCGCCGCTGCCTCAAGGTGCGGCTTACCCACGATACTCTGGCTCTGAAATGGGGCGCGCAGGCCTTTGAAGGCACGATCAACGGCTGCACCAAGGGGTGAAGCGAGATACCTTTTACGCCGCAGAGGTGGTGCAAGCCATAGACGGTCCAGGAACGCATGCATCGCACGCTGTGCGCCGATGGTGGCGCCAACACACATCACGCATTGGACTGGAGCCAGCTCTTGCTGCAGTCGTTCCCAACGCTGTTTCTCGCTAACACACGAACGGTCAACCAGGACCAGATGCGCCCTGGTTTCGATAGCCCTTTCCTTCACTGTTGCAAGCCATTGATCACTGTCCTGAGTACAACAAAGACCCGCCGGAATGCCTTGGTAGTCCGATATTTTTCCCAGCAGGTCCGCGAGCTCTTGCTCTTCCTCTCGACTGGAGTGCACGATGAGCACTCGAATCTGACCTCGGGGCTTTTCGGAGCTCAACATCTTGGCTACCTCGTTTGAACGACTGAAGGGTCAAGCCCCAAAGCGCGAAGCGTCGCT
>JANWVZ010000193.1 GCA_025056555.1 Gemmatales bacterium
GCCGACAGGAAGTTCGGTGCTGCCGTCCAAGGCGTCCACAATGCGGGCTTCGGTGTCTGGTAAGGGGATGCCGATGGTTCCGGGGCGGTTGTATTCGGGGACGAGGGGGTTGGCATGGGTAACAGGCCCTGCTTCAGTGAGGCCATAGCCTTCGATGATTCCTTGGGCGCCGTAGCGTGCGAATTCTTCGCGGGTGGCGGAATCGAGTGCCGAGGCCCCGGAGATTACCGTGCGAATCGAAGAGAGGTCAGGGCGCGAGGCAGCGTCATGACACCGACGCAGCGCGCGGTTCAGCGCAGCCAACATCGCCGGCACTGCGGGGAAAATTGTCGGGCGCCAACGGTGGATGATCTGTAAGGTGGCATGTGTTTCGAAGCGGGGGTGGAGGTGGATACTGGCGCGCATGGCGATCCCGGCTAAGGCGCAAACGGTCAGCCCATAGGCATGGAAAAGCGGCAGAACGGCGAGGATACGCTCTTGAGCGTCGTGAGCCAGGCTCCAGGCCCGTAATTGCCAGGCGTTGCATAGCAGGTTGCGATGGGAGAGCATGACGATTTTCGGCGAACCTGTGGTGCCACCAGTCGGTGCCAGGATCGCTAACGCGTCTAAATCCCCATGGGCACCCAAGGAGTCGCGCGGGGCATAGTCGAGCAGATGGGGGAACGACACAAAAGGCTCACGGGTGACAAGGTGGAAATGGCCCTGTTTGCGGAGCCGTTCGATGCGGTAAAGCAGGCTCTTGAATACCGGCAGTCGCTCCGCCAAGGAAATGACAAACACGCGTTCGAGGCGTTGGCGTTGGAGGGCGAGGCTAAGATGGGGCGTGAACAAATCCAGGGTAACGACATATCGGCACTCGGTGAGTTCGAGGAGGCGTTCGATTTCTTCGGGAACATAAAGAGGGCTGAGTTGTACGATATGTCCGCCTAACGACCAGACAGCGAAAAGTGTCACCAAGTATTCGGGCACGTTCGGGAGCAACACGCCGACTGCTGTGTTCTCGCGCACGCCCGCATGCTGTAGTCCGTGAGCGACGCGGCAAACTTGCTCGTAGAGCTGATGGTAAGTCAAGCGTTGCTCTAACAGGGTGCAGGCGAGATGGTGCGGAAAATCGGAGGCCGCGGCCGCGAGCAAACTGGGAAGATTGCCTCGGGGATACTCCAGACTGGCGGGTACGCCTGGTGGATAGAATCGCAGCCAGGGGCGTTCCGCGAGAAAGGCAACATCGTGCGACCTTGCAACGTCGAGTCGGTGCTGCGTCATGATGCCTGGCCCCACGTGAACTGATTTCCAATCAATTCTACGCAGAGCCATGCGCTATGCGGGCGAAATCATTTGCCGGCAACAATCTCCGGCAGGGTTGCGCGAGCGTAAACTTGATACGACCGTCCTGCGTGTTTCGCCTGGCCCACAATTACAATCGGCAGCGGACCAGTGGGCAGGTTATTGGGAAGTTTAAGGGCCAGTTTCGCTTCGTTTTGGCCACGGGCGATCTTGGTGCTGGCAGGAGCGGCAAGGGCAACGGGTTGATTCGGTGCGGCAGGCGGAGCCACGGCGAAGATTTGTACTTCGTCTTCAAAGCCCGGCTGCCGATGTACACGTACTAGCGCTTCCAGGCCCGTTTGGCCGCGTGGCAAACGATCCGTACCGTATTTGGCTTCCAAGAGAAACGGCGGCGTTTCGGTGATGCTGGCCGCTAAGGCCGTCAGCAAATGCCGAGGTGGGTAGGGCAGGTTATTGAAAGTCGCGACTAAAGGCTCGGTCATGGTAACGGGCACGACAAATTCGCCCGTCTCGGCCTTAGCGTGGGCCAGGATTTGCAATGGCCAGGCACCCGGCGGAGACTTTGGCTCCGCTTGAAAGAAAACCACTCCGACATTTTGTTCGCCGAGCATGACCCCTTCGCCTCGGAGATGGGGACCACCCTGGGCTTGGAAACGGACTGGCCCAGTATAATCGGTTCTTGTGAGCCGAACAAAGCAGATGCCCACGCCACCTGCGGGAACTTCGACACGGTCTTGTAGAGCTTCAACGCGAATTGTTGGCGTGGCTGTTTGAATGGTAACGCGGTAAGTTTCCTCGGGGCCCCCGCTGTACTGCAAATGTTCCACCGTCAGGAAAACTTCGCCATCAGCAGGTGGATTGTACTCCAGGCGGGGCGGATCTTGCATCGGGTTGGAGTTGGCGAGTTGTTGCTTGCCCGTGACATCGCGAAGTGTCAGGAACACGGCGCTGGGCGAGCCGTATTCCCACGTCTGGGCCTCAAAAATCATTCGCTGTCCCTTACGCACGGGGACACGGAACCAATCGCGGTCTAAAGGTTTTTCCAGTCGGCCATTGACCGCGACGGGCATGGCCAAACGCTGTGCCTGCTCGGGTGAGTCGTTCGGCTCTTGCTCGAGTACTTCATCGAGCTGGGATAATGCGAGAATCACTGGCCAACCAGGAGGTGCGTTGGGACGCTGGGGACTGACCAACAATCCCAACACGGTCGGCTCGGCGGGGGCCTGAAGAGCGACCGGCGGAACACCGTCGAGGAGAGGGCCAGCGAAGGTGATGTTAGCAGTGGTCCCGCGTTTGACGCTGAGCGGAAAAGTCGTCGTCGCACAAGGAAAGTCGCCGACACGTAAGCGGTAGAAATAGTTCCCGCCTCCTTGGTAACGAACATCCCGAAGTTGTAGCAGATACTCGCCGCTCGACTTAGCGACGTAGATGAGGCGAGCATCGCGTTGCAACCCGGGGGCATCGTCACTGAAAGCCACTTGCCGACCGTTTGCATCTTGGAGCACCAGCAGACTGTCTAAAGGCGAACCGAGGCGGCGGGCTATCACCTCAAAGCATACGCGTTGACCTGCTTGAAGTGGGACGCGAAAATAGTAAGTCGCTTCTGCGTCTATACGTCCCGTTAGCACACACGGTGGCGTAATTTTTTGAGCTTCGCTGACGGTGCGATTATTGCCGGTCACGGCCACTTCCGGGAGGTCGTCCACGCAGAACGGCAGTAAGTTGGAGATCCCACGGCGAGTAACCAATCGCAAAGCATGCACACCGAGGGGAGAATCTTTCGGTAAGTCCAGCTTGACGACGCACCGACTGGCGGGTTCTTTAGCATCGGGAACAATATTGGCTTGTACCGGTAAGCTGGCGAGTACGCCAAGCGCGTCGGCTAACTCGCGACCTTGGAGCGATATTTCGACGACGCTGCCCCGCTGACCTCCGGGCGGATAGTAAGACGTAACGACCGGCGCTTGCGGATTAGGCGTCGGTAGTGTGCCGGGTTTAGGTTGGGCTGATAGCTGCCAACCCCACGTTAGCAGGCCAATTACGGTGATTAGCAGTATGGCCAACCCGGCGAAGTGGGGTAGCTCATGACCAGCTCGAAGCTGATCGCGTGGAAGCGCTAGCGGCATGACGTCAACCCTCGGTTCCAGGAAGGGGAGATTCTTAGCAGGCGGGCACGGTGTGGTGTGCATGACGTCGGTTTCTCAGGCTTTCCTACGAATCTCGACGGGCTGGTGGCAAGGGCTACTCTCGCCGCGACCCTGGTCATCTCTGATAATAAGTTGGTAACCATGGCTTGACGACGAAGCCTGCCATGCTCAAGGCGGAACGATAATGCAACTGGCTCAGGAACCCGCCTCGTTTGCGTTTAGTCCGCCAAGCGCGATGAGCTTTTTCACAGCAATCCCGCCGAACCTCACGAATTTCCCCACCTAATAACAAGGAGTTGACGACATGCGTGGCGTGCGACTGTGTATTTGGTGCGGTATCGTGGCGCTCCTGGTGGCTTATCTGGGGCTGCTGCGCTTCGTCGCGATCAGCCCAGCACAGCCAGCGCAAGCTGGCAAGCCCGTCAGTTTCCTGGACGAGGTGGCTCCGATCCTAAAGGAAAATTGCATTGCGTGTCACGACGCCAAGATTCGCAAGGGCCGTTTGGACATGACCACTTTTGACGGTTTGCTGACCGGTGGCGACCGTGGACCGTCAGTAGTGGCAGGTAAGCCCGATGAGAGTCCGCTCTATTTGCTGGTCACGGGCCAGAAAGAACCGGTCATGCCGCCGCGGGAAACAGGGGGCAGCCTGACCAAAGAGCAAATTGGCATTATCGAGCGTTGGATTCGCGAGGGAGCAAAGTTTGATGGCCCTTCGCCGAAGGCCAATTTGTTGGTGGAATTGCGGAAACGGTGGAAGCCGCCGATGCCACCCCCCCAATATCGGTTCCCTGCGGTCATTCGCGCCTTAACGTTCACGCCGGATGGGAAACAGCTCCTCGTCGGCGGTTACTTTGAAATCCTCGTTTGGGACTGGGAAAA
The DNA here is from genome assembly GCA_025056555.1 of Gemmatales bacterium. Lineage (GTDB taxonomy): Bacteria > Planctomycetota > Planctomycetia > Gemmatales > HRBIN36 > HRBIN36. Next base: position 4,314 of record JANWVZ010000193.1, read on the forward strand.
GGGCCAGTTACTGAAACGCATTCGCACCCGCGCTGAGCGGACGAATGCGCTGGTGTTTCTTCCCGATGGTAAGACCCTGATTGTTGCGGGCGGACGACCCGGTCAGGAAGGGGATGTGCGCGTGTATGACTTTTCTGCGAAACCGACACGCCAAGATGGGGCGATCGATTACCTTGACGGCGTCGATCCGAAAGCAGGTGTGTTGCTGCGCGAATTAGTGCAAACCGATGATGAAATGCTGGCCTTGGCAGTCAGTAAAGACGGCAAACGCGTCGCCGCTGGCGGTTGCGACCGCATTATCCGCGTCTGGGACACCGAAAAGTGGACGCTGGAGCAATCCGTCGAAAATCATGCCGATTGGGTACTCGACTTATGCTTCACGCCCGACGGGAAATATCTGCTGTCCGCCAGCCGCGATAAGACTGCGAAAGTCTGGGACTTGTCAGCGAAAGAACCGTTCGCCACTTTTCCAGGGCACCAGGAATACGTTTCCGGCATTGCGGTGCATCCTAACGGCAAAGTCGGCATCAGTTGTGGCCGTGATCGGCAGATTCGGTTCTGGAATATCGCCAGCAATCCGAATCAGATTCGCACCGCCGGTGGTCATGCCGATTTCGTCGAGAAAGTGCGGATGCATCCGACTAAGCCGATTCTGGTTTCCTGTTCCGTAGACCGAACGATACGCCTGTGGAACCCGGACAGCGGGGCACAGCTGCGCAATTTGGAGGGACACACCGACGCCGTGTTCGCGATTGCCATCAGTCCGGATGGCCAGCGTATCGCCAGCGGGGCCTGGAACGGCGAGGTGCGCGTATGGAGTGTGGACGACGGCAAACTGCTGCGCCAGTTTATTGCTTCGCCACTAGCCCCCACCGCTAAGAAGTGAAGCGGCGAGATCCGTAAGCGCGATTAAACAGGTTGTGCTTCAATGGCTTGTACGACCAAATCGCCCACTTCGCTAGTGGTGTATCCCATCTGGCCCGCGGCCATGCTTTTGAGTTTGTGGGCACAAACGTAGGCCACCGCTTCTTCCACTCGCTCTGCCGCGCGACGCTCGCCGAGAAACTCTAGCATCAGTTTCAGAGCCAAGATGGCTGCTATGGGATTGATTTTTCCTGTGCCTGTGTACTTCGGAGCTGAGCCGCCCATCGGCTCGAACATGCTCGTCCCAGCGGGGTTAATGTTCGCCCCGGCCGCTACTCCTAAACCTCCCTGCAAGATGGCCGCTAAGTCGGTGATGATGTCGCCGAACATGTTTTCCGTCACAATGGTGTCATACCATTCAGGATTTTTCACCATCCACATGCAACAGGCGTCCACGTGGTTATAGTCCGTCTTGATGTCGGGATATTCCTTAGCCAATTCCTGAAACACGCGCCACCACAAGTCATGGGCGTAAGTAAGCACGTTGGTCTTGAGCACCAGGGTGAGCTTCTTCTGGTCGTTGCGCTGTCGGCAAAACTCAAAGGCAAAACGTAAACACCGTTCGACCCCTTGAC
>JANWVZ010000194.1 GCA_025056555.1 Gemmatales bacterium
AACTAGATGTGCTTATCAACAGTGCAGGCGACAGGACCGACAAGAAGCTCGCCGGCAAGATTTCGTCCATTACTCGGCTAACGGACGAAGAAGTGAAGAAGATGTTTCCTGACCCCGCTGATATTAAGAAGCTCGGCGAGTTGATGGAGATCGTCAAACGAGCAGGCGATCAGAACGATAAGATAAACAAGATCGTCGCAAAAGCCGAAGATTTTGCTGGAATTATCCTGACACTACTCGGAAAGTTCGTGTAGTGGCTCTGACACTGCGTTCGAGGGGACGCTCCGCATGTCGGCGGCGCGCCCCTCAACTCCACGTTATTAACCCAGCCATGAAATATCGTACCAATCAAGCGGCATATCTGATGGCCTCTGCTTTGAAGTACGAACGGATTTGCGCTGGCTGTTTCTGGATGGAGCGCAGATGAGCGAGCACCTTGCGCTTGAGGTGTGCGCCATCGCGCACGGGCTCGGCGGCACTCATCCTCACCTACAGATCGGCATTCAGTTACTCATCGGGATTGAGTTCCGGCGAGTAGCTGGGCAGGAAGAACAACTCGATCTTGTCGGGTTTGTCGGCCAGCCATTCCAGCAGCTTGCGGCTGTGGTGCATACGCAGGTTGTCCAGCACCAGGAACACCTTACGGCCAGCATCGCGAATCAGGCGCGCAAAGAACTTGATCAACACCTCAGCGCTCAGCGTGTCCCGGTACATCATGAAGCGCATCGTGCCCTGGTTGGTGATCGCCGAAATGAGATTGATGCGCTCGCGCTTGGCCTGCGACAGCACCAGTACCGGCGTCTTGCCCTTCGGCGCGTAGCCACGCGGGTAATTTTCCACCGAGCTGACCGCCGTCTCGTCGCCCCAGCAGATTTCCGCCCCCTCAGCTTTGGCCCGAACCGCAACGGCTGGATAGGCCTCGGTCAGCCACTTCTGCACGGCTTGCGGCTTCTTCTCGAAGGCCCGTTTCAGCGGCCGCTCCGGCGTGAAACCCAAGCGCTTGAGGTAATTCCTGACCGAGCGCACCGGCAGGTCGATGCCAAAGCACGCCTTGATCAGCGCGCGCACTGCTTGCGTGCGCCACAAGGCAAAGCGCAGCTTGAGCTGGTCGGGCGTATTGTCCACGATGTCCTTGCGGATGCGTTCTTCCTGGCCCGGGGTGAGCTCGCGCCCGTCGCCCAGCGGGCGGCCGCGCCGGGCCTCTTTCACGCCACGGCCCGCGCGGGCTTGCGCGATCCAGCCCGTCACCGTCGGGCGGCGCAGACCCAGTTCCTCGGCAATGGCCGCCTGCTTGTGGCCCCGCTTGTGCATGCGCATCACCGTGCGACGCAATTGCTCGCGCGCCGCCGGTTCCAGTTTCCGTACATCCGTGCATTCCGCTTCCATGCCAGAATAGTATCATGGGTGTACGGTATTATGTTGCCTGGTTAATAGGAGAAATCCATGGCGATCATACCTGCAGAACGTCCGCGGCTCAGTTCCACTGAACTTCGCCGCCGCATAGCCCCCTTCGACATCGATAGATCAAAATACCCTGTGATAGTTGTCGGGATCCGTGGTTACTATAAAAATAGTATGGGGGCGCCTGGAGTAAACGACCGCGGAATCTATGATGATGCTATTTTTATCGAAAGTGCACAGGTCATGGCCGCATACAACGGAAATACCGACCCTTCCAGTTATCGCTCGGGCTCAAGAGCGGGATCAACCAAAGGTATGGCGAGCTTAAATCCAGGCGCTTGGTTTGTACACCGCTTTGACATGCACAAGGGTCAGTATTTGTCGTTATGTCAACGGGCTGGTGCAGTGACTGTCACAAGAGACGGGAACCCGCCATATCAGGACACTGGCTGGTTTGGTATCAACATACACCGTGGGAGCTATAATTCCACATCAAGCGAGGGGTGCCAAACAATCCACCCAGCACAGTGGGATAGCTTCATCGCTACAGCGATAGATCAAGTACGAAGGTACTTCCCGAATAATTGGCGTAACAAGACTGTTCCATACGTGCTGCTTGTCGAGTGACACCTCTCAAGAAACACATTCCAACCAGTTGAGGGTATCTCGAATAACCCAAGGTTTTCAGTGAATCCGGTCGCGCAACCATAAACGCAACCGGACTGGGTGGGACTGACATGGCCCAAGGTCTTCTGCAGCAGATGATGGTTGTACAGCCTGGCATAGCGCAGGGCGCCGTCTCCAGATCTTCGCCGGAGCGGAAGCGGTGGGTCTTCAGAATGTCACTGATGCGCCCGTTGAAACGCTCCACCATGTCGTTGGTTTGGGGGCTCCTGGGCTTGGTCAGGCGGTTCTCGATGCCCAGCACCTGGCACAGCCGATCGAACTGATGTTCGCCGGTGGACTGGCGCGCACAGCCGCCGAACAGGCGGTCGGTGAATGCATGGCCGTTGTCGGTGAGCAGCCGCGTGATGTGGATCGGACACGTGTGGTGCAAGGCGGCCAGGAAGCCTTTGGCCGCGACGGCGCTCAGGCCGCAGGCGAGCTGGATGATACAGTTTCGACATCCTGGCCGAGGCTGCTTCGTGCCAAGGGGCTGGCCGACACCGTCCTGCATCCGATTGAGTCCATAAACTGCTGTAAAAAGGCTGTAGGTAGCCATCGCTTCGAATCGGTAAATTGACGGTGTCGAGTCGTTGATCAACCGAAGGAGAAGAAGCGATGGCTGGGATTGATGTTAGCGTAAGCCGCGAGTTGCTGCCTGGACTGTTGGGCAGTCCGGACGGGCTGGCGAAACTGGTGGAGACGGTGCTGAACCAGATTCTCGAGGCGCAGGTGACGGAGTCGCTGGGCGCGGAACGACACGAACGGTCGGAGGAACGGACGGGCTACCGTAACGGTCATCGTGCACGCACGCTCTACACGCGAGTGGGGCCGGTGACGCTGCTGGTGCCGCAAACGCGGGAGGGCAGTTTCTCGACTGAGATTTTCAAGCGCTACCAGCGCAGCGAACAAGCCTTCGTCCTGGCGCTGATGGAAATGGTCGTGCAGGGTGTCTCGACGCGGAAGGTGTCGGCGATCACCGAAGAACTGTGTGGCGCGAGCTTCTCCAAATCGACGGTGAGTGCGCTGTGCGCCGGTCTGGAGCCACGGGTGAGGGCGTTCAATGAACGTCGGCTGGAAGGCGATTACCCGTTCGTGCTGGTCGATGCGATGTTCATCCAGAGCCGGCAGGAAGATCGTGTTCTGATGAGGACCGTGCTGATTGTCAGCGGGGTGAGGAGCGACGGCTATCGGGAAATCCTCGGCGTGAGAATGGGCGATGCCGAGAGCTTTGCCACCTGGGATGAGACCTTTCGCTGGCTCAAAGGACGAGGGCTCAAGGGAGTCGCCTTCGTGATCTCGGATCAGCACGGCGGCCTGCGGGAAGCCATTGGCAAACACTTCCACGACGCGACTTGGCAGCGCTGTCAGGTTCATCTGATGCGCAACATTCTGGGCAGTTGTAGCGCGAAGGTGCGCGCTGAAGTTGCGGCGGCTGCGAAATTGGTCTTCCAGGCGGCTGATCTGCCCGAGGCGCGCCGCCGGCTGGCTGAATTCAGCGAGCGCTTTGCCAGGACGGCTCCCAAAGCAGTGTCCTGCCTTGAAGCCGGGTTCGAAGACGCCATGGCCGTCATGGCCTTGCCCGAGAAGTACCGCAAGCGGCTACGCAGCACGAACATGCAGGAGCGGCTCAACGAGGAGATCCGTCGGCGGGAGCGGGTAATCCGCATCTTCCCCAACGACGAGTCAGCCCTGCGCCTGATCGGCGCCTTGCTCGCCGAGCAGAACGAGGCTTGGCAGGAACGAAAGTACCTCGATATGGATGAATTCAAGCAGTGGGCCGCCTCCCGCGCCGCCGCTGGCGAGGGCAACAACGTTGTTGCCCTCGCCAGCTAAAACCATTCGTCATTGATCGGATCGAAGCGAATTTACAGCAAATTTCGGACTTGACTAAGAGGTTTGGAGGCATACTGGTAGTTTGGTTCTACTCATGCTGTGGTTACCGTGAAAGCCCATGATGGATGAGGCGAGCGAAGCTCTTCCGGCGAACCGAAATAGAGAAGGCGAGGGCTGTGGCGGGTCAAGCCGCTGCAGGAGCGGCTTGGTGCCAGTAGCTGAATTTCTTCAGTGCCTTGATCCAGCGCGGTGCGTTCTTGGCAACGCTGGCCGCCTCGTAATCGAACCCCGAGTCACGATATGGCAGGCGGCGGGTCAGGACGAAGAAGATGGTGCGAATCAGTTTGTGCGCCAGGGCGACGATAGCTTTCTTGTGGCCACGGCGGATGACGAGGCCGTGGTATTTCGACGCGAAGACGCTCTTGGTGCGTCGCGCGGCATTGGCCGCTTCGCAAAGCAGGTAACGAACGATGCTGTTGCCCTTGCGCGTCTTGCCGCTCTTTCGCTTGCCGGCGGACTCGTTGTTGCCAGGACACAAGGCAGCCCAAGAGGCCAAACGCTCTGCGCTGCCGAAGCGGGACGGATCGTCCCCGATCTCGATCAGGATCATGGCGGCAGCAATTGCGTCGATGCCCGGAATGGTTTGCAGCAACCGGTGCGCCCAGGCGTAGGGCTCCATCGCGCTCAGCAGATAGGCGTTCAGTTTCGCCAGTTCGGCCTCAAGATAGCGCACATGAGCGCGCATGGACTCGATCAGCAAACGGTGCCGGGGCGACAAATCGCCATCGAGAGAAGCCGCCAGGACTTCCCGCTTGCCCTTGAGACTGCCCAACCCGAGGGCGGCCAGTTCCTCTGGGGATTGCCCGGCAATCAGACCCTCGATCATCCGTCTGGCCGAGACTCCGTTGATGTCGGAAACGACACCGCCGAGCTTGATGCCAGCATCGTCGAGGAGCTTGTGCATGCGGTTCTTCTCGCCGGCCAATACCCCGGCGAGTTTCTTCCGGTAGCGCGACACCAGGCGCAATTCGCGCAGGTCCTTGGGCGGGATGAAGCTGCCGCGCACCAGGCCGAAACGCCGGAGTTGGGCCAGCCATTCCGAATCGGCAACGTCGCTCTTGCGTCCCGGCACGTGTTTGACGTGGTGGGCGTTGACCACCCAGGCCGGAATACTGGCGGCCTCCAGATGCGCGAAGACGCTCTTTCAGTAAATCCCGGTGATCTCGAGAATCGCCCACTCGATCTTGAAGGCCAGGAGCATACCATTCCACACAACTCCCCCGGATAGCATTGTCAACTGCCTGGCGCCTGGAATGTACCCGCTCTCCAGTCTGGTATACACCTTGCTTACCCCGTGCCATTTCATGAACGAGGGCAAGGTGATGAGCACGGATGGGAACTGGGCGGAGCAAGAGTTTGGTGGAGCGAAAGTGGGCGATGCGCGGCTGACGAAGCGCTTGATCAAACTGGCCGATCGCTTGGGCAATGCACCCGGCGCCAGCATTCCTGGCGCCTGCAATGGCAAGGCAGAGACGCAGGCAGCCTACCGGCTGTTTGATCAGGCACGCGCCGACAAGCGCGGCATGAGCTGGGATGACGTATTGGCCCCGCACATAGCGCGCACCCAAGCGCGCATGGCCGAGCATCCCGAGGTGCTGTGCCTGCAAGACACGACGGAACTGGACTTCAATGGCCGGAACATCGAAGGGCTGGGCAGTTTGTCCTACGCAGCCC
>JANWVZ010000195.1 GCA_025056555.1 Gemmatales bacterium
GTACGCTGATGAGAGGGCCTCCTCGGCGGCTATAAGTATAAAATATAACGGCGGTGAATTGATTTGCGGAGAGCCAAAATGGACTTGAAAACCTATCTACGAGTTATCAATCCAATAGTGGCGCTGCTTGTGCTTATCTTGTGCCTGTACGCGGCATTGTTCGATGACGGTTTTAAGCCGGAAGGCGTCTTCAAGGGCTCGATACCGACGTATTTCCTCGCCAAAGGGCTGTTCTGTAGTTCGGCGTTGTATATTCTCGGACAGATTTGTTGATTCTGGTTTCGAATCAAGAAGGTTCGGAAGACAAGAGTTTTTGAGGTTACGACAAGGCTCTGCAAGACCAAGATCGCAGTTGTCCAGCCAGAAGCGGCGAACGTTCTCAGAGCTTCCGCAGTGCCCTCGTTGGACTCCCGTCTGGGAGTCCCAGGCTATCTGGATAAATTCGCGGGCGAGGACAGCTGAGCGGGGTACTGCGACGAGTTCGGCGGTGCAGAAGCGGTAAATGAAACTCGGATAGGAGCCTGTGAACGAATTCTGGTGCGTTGCAAGGGAGCTGCCAGCCCATTGGAAAGATGATGTCGCACACTACCGGAGGCTTACCTATGCCCAGTGCTTTCGGGGTGGTTTCTACCAACGAAAAAGGTAATGGGTTGAGTGCTTAGATTTTCTGCGTAGTATAGGCCCAACAGGGTTGGGTAGGATACAAGTTGAGTGCGAGGGCGGGGGTGAGGTTCGGTTCCTTCGGAAAGCAGATGGCGGCAGGACGAGCCCAGAGGCGCATCTCTGCCTCAGGCAGGGGCGGGCACACGTTCCCTGGCCAATCGAGTTTATGCAGAGGCCAGGAAGTTGGCGCATCTCTGCCTCAGGGGCGGGCACACGTTCGGTTACCCAAGAAGCAGACCTTTATGAATTCATTGGAGTCGTTTTCTGAGAACTCACAGGGGCGGGCCAACGTTCAGTTTCCTAAGCAGCAGGCACTCTTGAAGATGTCGCCCGTGGGGCTACTTTGGCAATAAGCAAGCTCCTTCGGAGATCGCAAAGGCTGGGGACTTCTTGCTAATAACGGTAAAATTGTTCCTCTGGAGTAGTAAAAACCGTGCTTCGGACATCGCGAAGGGCGACAAAGCTGCGCGTGAACTTACTCGGAGTCGTGTTAGCTATGCCTTAAGGTACGAGCCTGACCTGTGGATGACAGAGAGGGCTTCTTCGGTCTCCTGGAGCAATGGGGACAGACATGCTGATTCGAGGATATGCCGCGATGGTTAGAAGAAGCAGGTCGCCAGTCGGCGGGAGAATCGGATGAGAAAAAGGGCTGTATTTTCCGTGGCTCTTGTGGTAATGCTCTGGGGTTGTGGTGGGAATAGTGCGATAACCGATTTTCGCACGCTGACCGCTGAACAAGTTGCTGAGCAAATCCGAGAGCGCTCAGGCGGTCAATTCACCCAAGTATCGCTCAGCCCTGAGGGGGAAAACCGATTCACGGGTACGGCGGTCACCAAAGATAACAAGACCTATCAGTTGACAGTAACGGTCACCGCTAAGGAAATCTCTTTTTCCGGTAAGGGGGCTTCAGAAAGCATTTCGGGTAGCGTTACGCTGAGTAAGCGCTGAATGCGGCGGGAGCATCGAGTTCAGACGTTGAAATAGGTGGCCATTGCCAGGACACTGGCCGGCTATCGTCGCAGGTCGCAGTGGCGCCGGGGGGATTCGAACCCCCACCCGCCTTGCGGCGGAGCGGATTTTAAGTCCGCTGTGTCTGCCTATTCCACCACGGCGCCGACCGCTGCCAACGGACGTTGACATTTTATGCAGTCGGGAGGTTGTGCGTATCCGTGAACGCAACACAGGGTGCGACTTGGGGTGTCCGTTGGCTGATGGTGAACGGTAAGAGGCTCAAGCCACGGACACATCCGTAACTTGTCAGTTGATCAGAAGCTGTTCGAGGATGACATTTCTTTGGCGTCAGTCGCTGGGGGAAAGATGTTATGCCGCCTGGCCTCTGCAAAGGGGGCTGCCGAGAAACGAGATGGCGATCATCCCCCCGGCCAGGTTTCGGTCCAGGCATTCTGGCGTTCGAGCCGTTTCCGAGTGCTGGCTTGCAGATGGATCTTGCGCAGGCGAATGGCCCGCGGGGTGACTTCCACGAATTCGTCGTCCTCAATGTATTCCAGAGCCATCTCCAAGGTGAGGGTTCGAGGCGGTTTCAGAACCACGGTCTTTTCAGCGGTGGAGGCGCGGACATTGGTCAGCTTGCGTTCGCGGCAGATGTTCACCGGCAAGTCGTTGTCGCGACAATGTTCGCCGACAATCTGGCCCTCGTACACTGCTTCCCCCGGTTCCACGAACAAGACGCCGCGCTCCTGGAGGTTTTCGATGGCGTAAGCGGTGGCAGTACCAGTTTGTGTGGAAATCATCACGCCATTGCTGCGGCCCGGCAGCGTACCGCGAAACGCTTGATACGCAAGAAAGGTATGGTGAAACTGAGCCGTACCGCCGGTCGCCGTCATCAGGCGAGTGCGCAACCCGATGAGCCCCCGTGCCGGGATGGTAAACTCCAAGCGGGTCAGGTCGCGGCCCATTTCCATGTGCACACACTCGGCACGTCGGCTGCCGAGCAGCTCCATGACCGTTCCCACGTGTTCGGGCGGCACCTCGACGATTAGCGTTTCTACGGGTTCCCAGCGTTGACCGTCGTGTTCTCGCAGAATGACCTGGGGCTTGCCCACAGAAAGCTCGAACCCCTCGCGGCGCATGGTTTCGATGAGCACGGCCAAATGAAGTAAGCCGCGGCCAGAAACGATGAACTCATCGGGACGTCCACCCGGACGAACACGCAAGGCCACGTTGTGTTCCAGCTCCCGCAGCAGTCTTTCACGGATCTGCCGACTGGTGACGTACAAGCCTTCGCGGCCGGCAAAAGGAGAATCGTTACTGCGAAAGATCATATCGAGGGTCGGCTCCTCGACCCGCAGCGGGGGCAAAGCCAGCGGTTGGTGCGGGTCAGCCAAGGTATCGCCAATCTCCATTTCTGGTACCCCGCCTACGGCGCAAATGTCTCCAGCTTCGGCCAGGTCGGTCTCGACGCGCCCCAACCGGTCGAACACAAACAGGTGCTCGACTCGACCGCACACTTGCTGACCATCCGGCTTTAGCAAGACCAGCGGCTGCCCCCGTCGAATCCGTCCGGCATAAATCCGGCCAACCCCCAGGCGACCGAGATATTCGCTGAAGTCAAGATGAACCACTTGCATTTGCAGCGGGGCATCGGCATCAGCGACCGGCGCAGGGATGTGCTGCAAAATGGCTTGGAAAATGGGGCGAATATCCTGGCCTCGAACCCCTGCTTCCCAGGAGGCCCAACCCTGTCGACCAGAGGCATACACCACTGGAAAGTCCAAGGCCAAGTCTTCCGCGCCCAAGGCGACGAACAAATCGAAGACCTGATGGTACACTTCTTGCGGTCGGGCTTCCGCGCGATCCATCTTGTTGATGACAACTACGGGGCGCAGGCCATATTCGAAGGCTTTCCGCAGTACGAATCGGGTTTGCGGCAAGGGGCCTTCCGCTGCGTCCACCAATAACAGCACCCCATCGGCCAAACGCAACACCCGCTCCACTTCGCCACCAAAATCCGCATGGCCGGGAGTGTCTATGAGGTTGATTTTCACTCCTTGCCAGTGGAGCGCGATATTCTTGGCCAGAATAGTAATGCCGCGTTCCCGTTCCAACTCGTGACTGTCAAGGATGCATTCCCCGCGAAGCTCCCCCTCGCGAAACAAGCCGCATTGACGCAGTAGTTGATCCACCAGCGTGGTCTTCCCGTGGTCGACGTGGGCGATGATTGCCACATTCCGCAAATCTTCGCGTGGTTTCCGAGCCATGATCGTTGTCGGGGATATTCTCCGTCGGCCATCGTTTCGACAAGAGCGGCGCTCGAAGTTGTGTCGCGGGAAGATTGCCGTCTGGCGGGCGCTGTGGTACCCGGCGCATGTCTCGTTTTCTTCCCGCTGGCTCAAAGGCAAGCCCAGCGCCACATCATTCGGTCAGCTCACTTCAGCCCGCTGGGCGGTGCGGGCCGAGTATTATACGGCCTCTCACGTCTGCCCATCGCAGTTTCGCATCTGCCCATCGCAGGTGCCATCGGGAAGTTACTTGGCAGGTCCTGCCGAAGCCTCCGCGAATTGCGTGTTCGTTTCTGATCGGGCCAACTGTCACCCCGTGCAAACCCGCAAAGGCATTTGCAGATTCGCCTCGCTCGTGATTCTTACGAGTATCCCGGTCGAGCGATCCCAGGGTTTATCCTCTGTGGAGCATAGAGGGATTGACTGAACCAAGTCGCGTTTGATAGCATGATGGCTTGAGCGGGGTGGACTAGCAGGAGTTATCATCGTGAGCGTGGCCCATGAGAATTCCGTTCCGACGAGCGACGCTTCTGTGGCACAAGACAAGCCAGGACATTGGTTTTGGCGTGTGGTAGTACTCAGCTTAAGCCTGTTGGGTCTGGTTATCGGGTTACCTGGCGCCAGGTTTATGTACATCTGGCATCGCGGTAAAGTGGAAGTAGCCCGTGCGTTGGAAGAAACGGACAAACTATATCCCAATTGGCGCTGGGACGACTTAGTGGCCCAGCGGGAACCGCTCGACCCCAGTGAGGACGCCTGGCCGATTGTCGTCGAACTGGCGCGACGCTTCCGCACTCATCCTCGGGCCAGCGAATTCTCACGCTCTCGACCGGGCAGCTTCTGGGATTGGTATCACGAAGAGGCGTTGAAGCATCCTAATCGTTCTTTGCCGCCGCATTTATTAGAGTCGATCAACCATTGGCAGGCCGACGACCCAACTCTAGTGCAATGCGCGTTTCAACTTCTGCAGTATCGTCGCGCTCGCATCCCGCTAAGTCCGATGCAGCCAGACCCCTATATGGTGTCCTTAGGAATGTACGACATCCCACGGGGAACTATGAACGCCTTACAGTTGCTTCACGAAGGCTTTTGTTCAGAAAAACGGTTCCGTGAAGCAGAGGCTATGCTTCTGGCCCAGTGGGTAGTGGGAACCTGCTGCGACGATGAGTTATACGCGCTGGGACAAATCGCTGGCTTGGGACTGGAAGGACGAGCGGTCAGGCGAATCGAGCGGCATCTGGCATTAGGGAAGTTGTCCCAGGAAACACGGACGCGCTTGGCCCAGATCTTAGAACAGCGGGCAAATAGGAACCCGTTTCTCATTATGGTGCGCGCAGAACGAGCCGCTATCCAGGTTGCTTATGACAGCTTATCGAGCGGGAGATTAACTTGGCGCCAATTTGCCCAACCAATTGTTCATAGTGTTTCTTCCCCGATTAGACCCGCTGGGTGGAGTGAAACATGGAAGAAGTGGGTTTTGGAGGACTTGCCCCACGCAACGAAGCAACGATTTGCGTATCCCTACTATCTTAAGTTTCATGCGGCCAATCTCCGCTACCTGAACCAAGTGGAGGCGTTTGCCCGTTTACCTTTTTCTGACCAGGCTTTCCCTGAGAATCAAAAGACGCTCAAACTACCTCCAGAGGCACTTGAGCCTTTCTGGGCAGCAGTGCTTTGTCGGGGCGGTCCTATGCAGCTGG
>JANWVZ010000196.1 GCA_025056555.1 Gemmatales bacterium
CTATATTGCTGGATTATAAGCTCTCGATTTGCTCCGCTGACTTTAATGATTGGATTTGGAAGAATGCTTCGACCCTGAGTCCTTATAGTTATGTTTGGACGGGGGAATATGAGATATTTGAATTCGACTTAGGTAACACGTTTAATTATGCGGAGATGGCGGCATTGATATGTCCGCGGCCGTTTATGGTGGAACGGGGACACTTTGACGGCGTGGCTCCGGATGAGCGTGTCGCTTATGAGTTTGCCAAGGTGTTGCACTTATATCAGGCACGCTTAGGGATCGGCGAGCGGTGCGCCCTCGAATGGTTTGTGGGTGGACATACAATTCACGGTCGCGGCACGTTTGCTTTTTTGCGGCGGCATCTGCAGTGGCCAGTGGACAAACCAGCGGCAAGACAGTAAAATCGTTTGGCCCGTTTGCCCGTGATATCAAGGCGCAGCGCGGGAGGAGAAAACCGTGGCTGCGTCTTGCTGGCTCCGACGGACCGACGCGGAATCGTGCTGACACAGCATACCAGCGGGTAACACCCCGATGAGGTGTCGGGCGTCGGTCAACGAATGAGCGGACATAGCGGGCGACTTCTGGTAGGAAGCTGGCCCCCATCGTCTAGCGGCCTAGGACGTGGCCCTCTCAAGGCCAAGACGGGGGTTCGAGTCCCCCTGGGGGCACTCTTTCTGGCCAAGTGGGCAAAACTGCTCGAGTTTCGTGCGGCGCATCGTCGGGAGCGCTGAGAACTTCAAATTCGGTCGAAACCACGCGGATATTCTCGTGTGGCATTATGTTTCTGGAGATACCTAATGACGCTTGCCATGTTTATGTTTGGCCATGACGGTTATCAGGAACTATAGCCTAGAGTTGAATAAGGAAATGCCCAGACAGGCGAAACTTGCCTGTCAATCAAGCGTTTAAGATTCGGGGCTTATCTGAGCAAGAGCAGGTCTCGATTCGAAGCAGGTGCGATTTACCAATATTATTTGGGCTCATTTCCGGAGGAAAAGTCTAGTGACCTGCACGCGAAGGTGTTGCTATGCGATCACGTTGCTGACAGCGGTGGCAATCGGCTGGAAGAGCAATTCGCCTGGTCAGACGGTTGATAAGAAGAGTGCAAACCAACCCGGTCGGGTAGAGGTTTCGATCACCACGCCGGCCAAGCCGGTGCGGGTGAATCCGCGGGTTTACGGGTTGGTTTGCGCCGAAATGATCACCAAAGGGTTGCTCGACGAGCCGGAATATGTCGAGGCGATTGTCGAATTAGGGCTTAAGATTTTTCAATATCCTGGAGGATCGGCCAGTTATTGGCATCACCCGGCGGGTCAAGGGGGCCTGAACGCGCGGCCTGAGGAAGTGAAAAAGAGTGCGCGGGGCGAGTTGTCGCGCTGGATGGCGCAGACTTCGGGGCCAGATCGGTTCGCTCAGTACATTCAGTTGGTGAAAAAATCACGGGCCGAGGCGTTGTTTATTGCCAACATTCTGCACGGAAATCCACAGGAATTGGACGAGTTTTTGCAGCGACTGCGTCGAGAACAGGTACCGGTAGCCGCAGTGGCCCTGGGACAGGAAATGCATTTGTCTCCCGGAATGGTCGGATTGGGCCTGGATGAGTATTTGCGACGTATCCGACCGCATATCGAATTATTGCAGAGAAAATATCCTGACGTCCTGATAGCGGCTCCCGCCACGCCGGTCGGTCGTGTTCCCGCTGAGCGGCAGGAACGTCTTCGAGAGTGGAATCGGGCGCTGGGAAAGGTACCTGGTCTGCACGGATTTACCCAATATGGCTGGACTGAGTTTGGTGGACAGGCGCGGCGACTGGAACGGCGACCGCCCGAGGAAGGCTGGCCGGCATATCGCGAGTTTGTGGTGTCGTTTCCTGAGCGGCAGTTGCCAGCCTATCAACGCGACTTGGGTAAGGATAAGAAGTTCCTTATGACTCAGTGGGGGACGCATGGTGATCAGAATACGCCGTTGCAGGGAGTTCATCTTGCCCATATGTACTTTTTCTTGGCCCGCTATAACGCTGCGCATGAAGATTATTTCGCGGCAGCTACCTTGTCGGTCCCGTTGGCTGGTGTGGACGGTCTGAGCGGCAGGCAACCGGGAATTCGATACCGTAATAAGGTCACCCTTTACGCGGCCTATTTGTATAGCAAACCGTTTCGGCATCTGTTTGAAGGTCGGCAGAAGTTGCTGGAAGCGACGGTGCGTTCGCCTGGGGAAGTCCAGGCATTGGCTGCCGTGACCCCCGAGGGCGAAATATTGCTGTACTTGCTCAATCCAGGGCCGCGATTGTCTCTTGGTTTGGTGCGGCTTGATGGTCGGCCCCTGGCGGGGACTACTCGAGTGCAGATCGAATCAGCTTATGCCGCCGCGGCGGGATTGGCGCCCGTGGCGGTCTTTGCGGGGCCGAAGGCGCTCCAGGAAGTCGTCTTGGAGCCGTGGAGCCTGACGCTGTTGCGTTTGCCCCCCGCGGTTACGAATCGCGCGGCGGCGTTGCCAGTCGAAGCCGCGACTGACAGCGTTGCCTCCGCCGAGAACCAGACCGGGCAAGACTTGGCGCGACCTGACTCATCGGCACCAACGGTGAATGCACAAGCAGGTGAGTTCGAACAAGAAGTGCAGGTGCCGCACAAAGACCGTCTCCCGCAGCGTCCACGGGAGCCGCTGGTTCGACCGGCGGGCATCAGCGAAAAGGAGTTCGTGTATAAGAAAACGCCCCAAGGCAACCTGAGAATCATAGTGACTTTTCCGGCGGGTTGGCAGGCGACCGACAAGCGCCCTGCGGTGTTGTTTTTTTCAGGGGGAGCATGGGCCAACAGCCTGATTAATCAGTTCAAAGACCGTGCCGAGTATTTCGCAGGTCGAGGAATGGTGGCGGCGCGTGCGGATTATCGCGCTTATCAGTCGCACAAGACAGGGCCCGACAAGGCCGTCGAAGATGCCCGCAGTGCGATGCGCTGGCTGCGGGAGCATGCTGATGAGCTGGGGATCGATCCCCACCGTATTGCCGCTGGGGGCAGTTCCGCGGGTGGCCATCTTGCCGCTTGCACGGCGACGCCTGGGGCGCCCGACTCGGCGACGGATAATCTCAAGGTTTCCTGTATGCCCAATGCGCTGCTTCTGGTGAATTGTGTCGCGGATATGACGGGGATGCAGGATTCGCCGCGGTTTCGCGAGCGCGTTCCAGGCGGGGCGGAAATGGCAAAACGATTATCGCCCATTCATCACCTGGGAAAACATACCCCGCCTACTTTGATCCTGGATGGGGACCAGGATCGTTGGTTTGGTCTGGCTAAGAAATTCGTCGAGCAGTTAGATGCGCACGGGGTCCGCGCAGAGTTGTGGATTGCCCCTGGGCAGGGACACCCGTTTTCCAATTTTTCGCCTTGGCGGGAAGCCTCCATTGTCAAGATGGACGAGTTTCTCATTTCGCTGGGTTGGCTGCAGGGAAAACCCGCACTGGAGGTGCCTGCTGGCGCCGAGTTTCGCTTGTATAAGCCGAAGGCGCCCTAGTCTTTAGGAGATTCGCCCACTTTCCAAAGCAGTTGGAATTGGGAATAAACTGCGCGGGCACAGCGCCTGATCCGTTATTGACCGCACCAGCTCAAGCCTGGTCGAGCCATGGGGCTTGCGAGTTTTATATAAGATATGTGCAAGGCAGGACGGTATCGCACAGTTTTCTGGGAGCAAACCATTAGGGTGCGCACAAAAAAGCGGTGCCCCAACCATCGCGGTGAAGCTGAATAGGAAAGCCGTGGCTACGACACAATAATCGGCCTGTGTCGTCATTCAAACGGATTAGGAGTCATCATGCCGGCGATGCTTTGGATTCAGGTGCTGCTCATCCTGGTAGGGTTGTGTCTGGGCGTGTGGGGGTTGCTGCGGTTGTTGGAGACGATGCGCTTGAATGTTAGCGATGAGGAACGCCGGCATTTACAGGCGGTGCGCTGGCGCTATGTGCTGCTCATGGGATTGGGCGATACGTTGGTCGTGTTCGGAATTGTGCTGATTATTCTGTATCCGCAGGCATGGCGGGAGGCGTTTCGGCCCGCAGAATGGCGCGATCCGGAACGAATCGAACGCCTGCGCCAGCAGGAATTTCCTGAGCCAACGGGTCAGGCTCAGGCGACGGATAGCGCATGGCCCGGTTGGCTGGGGCCGAACCGCAACGGCATTTCGCCTGAGCGCGGTCTGTTGGAGAGTTGGCCGGAAGCAGGGTTGAAAGAGCGGGAGCGTTGGCGTGTGCCGATAGGGTCGGGCTATTCTTCGCCGATTGTCGTCGCAGGCCGTGTCTATGTGATGGACTATCGCAAGCCGCACGAACGGCTGGTGTGTTTCGACGCTGCGACGGGCCAGCTCCTGGGGGAATGTAGCTGGCGTGTGGAATACCGGGATGTGGACACGCGCTGGGGCGGCGATTATGGGCCTCGGGCTACTCCCGTGGCTGCGGGGAAGTTGGTGTATGCGTTCGGCGCGGATGGGGACTTGGTCTGCTGCGAACTGGAGCCGCGTAGCGGTCAATTGCCTGTCGTCTGGCGAAAACAATTACCAAAGCTCTTTCCGCCCGAGTTGCCGGGCACCTGGTGGGGCTGGAGTATTTCGCCGTTGGTAGCGGGCGATTTGCTCATCGTGATCCCGGGGAGTCCGAAGGGCGCGGTAGTGGCCTTCGATAGAATCACGGGCGAAGTGCGCTGGAAGGCCCTGGCGGATAAACCGGCTTATAGTTCGCCCGTCCTCGCGAAGATGCCGGTGGCGCCAGAGCGGGAGCAGGTGATCGTGTTGACAGCCGTTCAATTGGCAGGACTCGATAAGCAGACGGGCGAAGTTTTGTGGACTTTCCCCTGGACGACGCAGTACGACTGTAACATTGCCACGCCGATCGTGTCAGGGAATTACGTGTTTATTTCGACGGACTATGGTGCAGGCTCGGCCCTGGTGGAAATTACGCGGCAGGCAGATGGTCAACTGCGGGCAGAGCCAGTGTATCAGACCAGGAATTATCAGAACCATTTCGCGACCTCTGTGCTGGTAGGCGACCGACTTTACGGTTTTCATGGGAATACGCCAGCGGTGCTGACGTGCTTGGATTTCCGCACAGGCCAAACCATCTGGAATGCGCGACGCGAGGTGGATAAAGGTTGTTTGCTCTATGCCGATGGGCGGTTGATCGTCTTTACCGAGAATGGGGAACTAGTGCTGGTGGAACCCACAAAGGACAGTTATGTCATCCGTGGGCGCTATCGAGTTTTCCCCGATTCGCGGAGTACCTGGGCCATGCCTGCCTTGGCCGACGGCCGACTTTTCGTGCGAGATGATCGGGAATTAGTCTGTTTGGACTTGCGGCGGTGAAAAATTGGCCAGCAGGACGAAACGATTGTTCTTGTGCCAAATGTGGATCGGTAGGCCGTGCAGGTGATGCACCAGGCGAGTATCGGCAAGCACCAGGACAGGTGCAGGGTTCTGGAGCCGTTCGTACAAGTCAGATAGGGCTTCACGCCGCCAGTGATGGACAAGATCGCGTCGGGCCAGGAAATTCAGTCCCAACTCATGCACGTGATAAGTCACGACCTCGGCTTCGGGATAGCGTTGCCAATAATCG
>JANWVZ010000197.1 GCA_025056555.1 Gemmatales bacterium
TGGGAGGATGAACCAAAGACGGCGGTGCTGCGTATTTAGATATGGTGGGGGGCAAAGTAATTGCCTCCGTTGACCCCATGTATATAATTTTGTAGATAAAGCCGATAAATACCATTGCCGTTGTAGGGGCAAGACTCACGATGATTCGGCCCCTTGTCCAGGACGATTAAAGCGGTAAAAGAAACTTATTCGACGGACCGAAAAATTTTTTGGCTTGCCCCTTGACGGCTTGAAAACGAAGCGTATATTACTCAATGCCGATGGACGCCTGGGGTGACAGAGCAATGGAATGCAATTGCTAACGTCACAGGTGCCTCCATCGGGCCGAGCCTGTGGCCGGTAAAGACGCTCTTTGACAATCTGGCAGTGGTGGAAGAGAACCCCCGGTTCGGATGTGTCCGCCGATGAGGCGCGACACAGAGCCTTGCAGGTCTTGGCTAGGTCTAAGACAGGCAGGCGCTGTTCGTCGAGTCTCGCGGCCGCTGTCAAACCCCTGATGGCGCTAGCAAACCCACTGGAGCGATGGCGACCAGCTGGGATTTGCACTTCGGTAATCCCGAAGGAAGCCATTTTCTATGAAGGGTTTGATCCTGGCTCAGAGCGAACGTTGGCGGCGTGGATAAGGCATGCAAGTCGAGCGAGGCCCGCTGGGCAACCAGCGGAGTCGAGCGGCGAACGGGGCAGTAAGGCTTGGCTAACGTACCCCCAGGACCGGGATAACCTCGGGAAACTGGGGCTAATACCGGGCGATACGGATGAGCCGCATGGTCCATCCGTCAAAAGGTTGGTTGCCGTGAGGGAGCCAGCCGCCTGGGGAGCGGGCCAAGTGGTATTAGCTAGTTGGTAGGGTAACGGCCTACCAAGGCGAAGATGCCTAGCTGGTGTGAGAGCATGACCAGCGCCACTGGCACTGAGACACGGGCCAGACACCTACGGGTGGCAGCAGCCGAGAATCTTCCGCAATGGGCGCAAGCCTGACGGAGCGACGCCGCGTGGGGGATGACGGCCTTCGGGTTGTAAACCCCTGTCAGGTGAAGGGAAAGCCGCAAGGCTTGACCCGACGCCAGAGGAAGCACGGGCTAAGTTCGTGCCAGCAGCCGCGGTAAGACGAACTGTGCGAACGTTGCTCGGAATCACTGGGCTTAAAGGGTGCGTAGGCGGTTGGCCAAGTCTGGGGTGAAATCCCTCGGCTCAACCGAGGAACTGCCCCAGATACTGGTCGGCTGGAGGCACAACGAGGGGACGGGAACTGCCGGTGGACCGGTGAAATGGGTAGAGATCGGCAGGAACGCCAGAGGCGAAGGCGCGTCCCTGGGTGTGTCCTGACGCTGAGGCACGAAAGCTGGGGGAGCAAACCGGATTAGATACCCGGGTAGTCCCAGCCCTAAACGATGGGTACTAGGCGGTAGGTTCGGCCTGGACTTGCCGCCGAAGCGAAAGTGCTAAGTACCCCGCCTGGGGAGTATGGCCGCAAGGCTGAAACTCAAAGGAATTGACGGGGACTCACACAAGCGGTGGAGCATGTGGCTTAATTCGAGGCAACGCGAAGAACCTTATCCTGGGCTTGACATGCCAGGTAGTAGTCCTGCCGAAAGGTGGGGCGACCAGTACCCAGTCTGGAGCCTGGCACAGGTGCTGCATGGCTGTCGTCAGCTCGTGTCGTGAGATGTCGGGTTAAGTCCCATAACGAGCGAAACCCCTGCCGCCAGTTGCGACCGGGTAAGGCCGAGCACTCTGGCGGGACTGCCGGTGTCAAACCGGAGGAAGGTGGGGACGACGTCAAGTCATCATGGCCTTTATGCCCAGGGCTGCACACGTGCTACAATGCGGCGTACAAAGGGAAGCAAACCCGCGAGGGGGAGCAAATCCCAAAAAACGCCGCCCAGTTCAGATTGGAGGCTGCAACTCGCCTCCATGAAGCCGGAATCGCTAGTAATCGCGGATCAGCAATGCCGCGGTGAATGTGTTCCTGAGTCTTGTACACACCGCCCGTCAAGCCACCAAAGGGAGGGGCGTCCGAAGTCGCCGTGCTAACCCGCAAGGGAGGCAGGCGCCGAAGACGAAACTCCTGATGGGGACTAAGTCGTAACAAGGTAACCGTAGGGGAACCTGCGGTTGGATCACCTCCTTTCTAAGGAGTGGTCTGCCGTCTTGCACGGCACCTCCTACAGGCCCACATCCGCGCCGGCACCTTCCTCACTGTCAGATTGATCACAAGCCCTCGGAGGTTCACCCCTCCGAGGGTTTTTATTTTCTAAGCACGACCCACCGCCCTGTTATTGTTCGTGTTCTCCAGGAAACCCTGACCTCAGGTAACTTCGCCGGAGCGGTGCGAAGCGCGCCCCGTTTCAATCGGCGCCCTCGCGTTTCTTACGCTTGGGAGCTTCAGGCGGCCTTGGATTCAGGACCAACCGAATGAATGCAAAGCGCCCCGCCAGGAAAGCCAGGAAACCCAGTCCGACACTCGCGTAGATTGGAATGGCCTCATTATCTCCTTGCTTGAACTGCAACCAACCCAGTCCATAGTCCGTCAAATCAGGCTTGGCCAACAACAGACACAGTATGCCCAGTAAGCAGAGCAGCATGCCAACCGCTGAGCCGATCCCAGGCAATAGCCATATCATCATATCCACAGCGGTCACAGGCTCCAGAACCTTCGTTTCTATGCGCTGACGTGTTTGCAGGTTGAAACCGCAGTTCAGGCAGATTTTCTGGTCTTCGCTTTCCAGTTCCTTCGCACAGAATGGACAGCGAACGACATCGTATTTTTCTTGGGTAACGCCATAAGGGTTCGGATTCTTCGTCCACTCTTCTTCTTCGCGTGCCTGAACGACGGTTACCACCCCGCCACACTTCTTACACTTGACCTTTTTCCCCATGAGACTGGCCGGCGCCTGAAAGCGCGTCTTACATTGCGGACAAGCCACCGTCAATACCTGTGCCGACATAAGACTACCTCCGTTGTGAGAATGAAGGGAAAGAATCAAATTTGAATCATCTCACTACAAGTCTTAGTTATCAGATTGCTGCGTCGGCCGGAAAATATGCGGAGTCTGCAAGATTCGCTAACTTAGATGCATTTGTTAGGTTGTCAATCGCCATAGAAGTAACTGAGTCCGTTTTGGCTCGCTACACCTACCTATTGTTGTGTAGGGGTAGATGCCGGGTGTCATGGCGTTAGGTCGCCCTTATTCTAATGTTACATTGAGCACGCCTACTAACCAAGTGGGCGGCGGAATGCTCCAGCAGAGTCTTCATATGCTGAGTAGCCCCATCATCATACCTTGTTACTAACGAACTGTTCCCCGCGACTGGGGCAATGTTACCAGAGAGTGTGGCCGCCGTCGAGGACGAGCACGGTGCCAGTCATGTAACTGGAGGCGTCGCTGGCGAGGAAGACGGCGGCAGGACCGATTTCTTCGGGGTTGCCGAGTCGGCCCAAAGGAATCTGACTTTCCACCTTCGTTCGCAGTTGGGGCATCTCCTGGAACCACCGACGATTGGCATCCGTGAGAAACGCCCCAGGCGCGATAGCATTCACGCGCACGCCGAAAGGTGCCCAGTCGGCAGCGAGAGTGCGGGTCAGATGGATGAGCGCTGCTTTGGCTACCTCGTAGGTGCGACCTGCGATGCCGCGAAAGACGATCAGTCCTGCGATTGAAGCGATGTTGATAATGCTGCCCTGTCGGCGTTGGACCATGTGTCGGCCCAGTTCGCGACTGCACAGGAAAGCGCTGGTCAGATTGAGATCCAAGATGCGTTGCCAATCGGCCAGAGCCAAGTCTTCCGTCGGAACATTGATGCGCCGGCCACCGACATTGTTTACCAGGATGTCAATCGGGGCGAAGCGCTCGAGGATGGTTTGACAAACCGTTTCTGTCCCCTCGGGGGTGCTAAGGTCGCCGACAACGACGTCAACGCGTCGACCTGTGGTCAGGAGTTGCGTCTGCGCCTGGGCCAGAGTGTCGGCATCGCGAGCCACCAGGACAAGGTCGGCGCCGGCTTCGGCCAGGGCTTGCGCAATCGCGCGACCCAGACCGCGACTGCCTCCGGTGATGACGGCCCGCTTGCCGTCGAGGCGAAATCGTTCCAGAATGGCCATAGCAGTTTCCTCGGGGATACCAACAGAGTGTGGGGAAGCTTATGACGATTTTGTACACCGATTTACTTTTTCGAGAACACTTCACAGGCCGACATCATCCCGAGCGCCCTGAGCGTCTAGCCCGGATTGAGGAACGCTTGCAGCGAAGCGGTTGGTGGGAACGTTGTCGGCACGGCAATTATGTGGCTGCTGCGCCGGAAGAATTGGAATGGATTCACGACCCGGGGATGATTCGGCGCGTGCGCGAGCTTTGTGAGGCAGGCGGGGGTTACCTTGATCCGGATACGGTCGTATCGCGCGCTTCTTATCAGGTGGCGTTAGCGGCGGCGGGAGCGTGTGCTTCGGCCGTGGAAGCGGTCTTAACGGGGCGCGATACTACCGCCTTATGTTTGGTGCGACCGCCCGGACACCATGCCACGCGCCATGAGAGTATGGGCTTTTGCTTGTTCAATAACATCGCGTTTGCCGCGGAGGTTGCTCGGCGACGCTTCGGTCTGGAGCGGATGCTCGTCGTAGATTGGGATGTGCATCACGGGAATGGTACACAGGATATTTTTTATGATGACGATGGCGTGTTTTTCTACAGCATTCATCGTTACCCGTTCTATCCAGGAACCGGCGCGGCGGACGAAACAGGCACAGGACGAGGCCTTGGCTATACGCTGAACGTGCCCGTAAGGTACGGCACTCCTCGTAGCGAATACCATCGATTATTCCGCCATCATTTGCAACAAGCTGCGGATAAATCGCGGCCGCAGTTGGTGCTGATTAGTGCGGGCTTCGACGCTCACCGCGAAGATCCCATCGGTTCGCTGGGATTGGAAGTGGAAGACTTCGTCCAGCTGACGCGACAGGTGCAGGAAGTCGCCCAGGTGCACGCTCAGGGACGCATTGTCAGTTGCCTCGAGGGTGGCTACCATTTAGAGCGATTGGCTGAATGTGTGGAGGTTCACCTACGTCAGTTAGCCGAAGGGCGTTAAACCATGTGCTGCCTCTAGGGTGTTGTGCATAGCCTACGTCAGATCGCAGACCTCGGGTTGGAGCGTACCGGCCCGGGAGAGAATTATTATCCCGAACCATCTTGAGGAAAGAGCCGAACACGTGGAGGAAGCATGGCACCGCCGATTCGCTTTTCGCAGTTGAGCCAGCGTACGGGCGATCCGCCCATTTCGTATTTCATGCGTCAGGCGGTGGAGAACCCCAATCTCATCAGTTTAGCCGCTGGCCTGGTAGATATGGAAACGTTGCCCTTGGAGGAAATGCGGGCCAGTCTCGATGCGCTTTTGACCGCACCTGACCGCGCGCAGAAGGCTTTGCAATACGGCACCACACAGGGGCTGTTGGAACTGCGCCAAGCGTTATTGAGGCATCTGTGTCGATTGGAACATTGCACGCCCATGGAGCTGAATCTCACTGCTGATGACGTGGTCATCACCACAGGTTCGCAACAATTACT
>JANWVZ010000198.1 GCA_025056555.1 Gemmatales bacterium
ATTAGCCGCAGGTCTGACCGATGGCAGTTTTCTCTGGTTCTATCCCCAGAAGTTAGAGGCTGGTGCGGTAGAGGTAAGCACGCCCGGCGTCGTGTATGCTAAGGGGGCTTATAACGAAAAAACGAATCGCCTGATAGTGCTGGGCAGCGACCGGCTCTTTACCTTCGTGCCAGGGTTCAAAGCAGCGTTTGCCACTCGCGATCTGAGTGTGGCACCGGGCACGGGGATCCCGGATCTGAACGTGTCTCCTCGGGGCGACCGGCTGGTTATCACAGGTCGTTCTCCGGCCGGCGCGGCCAGGCTCTTGCTGGCAACCCCAGAGGGGCAAGTCTTAGATAATCATAATTTGGGGGCGAAGAGCACACCCCTGTTGGCCTTCAGTGCTGAAGGTTCGATCCTCGCCGTGGCTGCTCAGAGGGAGATTCATCTGTTCCCGATGCTGGCGCCGGGCAAGGGCGAGAAACTGGTGGCCGAGTTTTCCCTGGCTGCGCCCAGTAACGTCACGGCCATCACTGCCAATACCCATCTCGGTCAGTTTATCGTGGGTTTTGAGGATGGCAGTGTGGGGCTGCTGAATATAGAGGATAAAAAGCTTACCGTCCATAAGGGCGTAACTTCCCAGCCCGTGCGGAGCATTGCGGTTCATCCTGAAAAGCGGCAAGCTTATGTCGGATATGCTCACGGGGCCATTGCCCTGTTTGCACTCCCCACCAATTAGCGATCACTACAGAGAAACCGTCACTTACGATCGCGAATGGCCTCAGATACCCAGAGTCCACCCTTGGGAGCGACCACGTTCACTGCCTAGTATCACTGAATGAGTTCTTATGAATCCAGGCCCAAACTGTTTCCCGCCCCTGGCTGGGTTGCATTCTTCAGCTCAGCGCTGAGATGCTAGGGCCTGGTTGTATGCTGGGAGCGCTCGGTCCAGTAACTGCCCGCTGCTATGGAGATAGGCGCAAGTCTTCCAGGGATTGGTTGGCGGGTGCATAGTGATCGGGTTCCATGGAGAAGGTCGCGGTGCCGCTGGTGAAATTTCGCAAGTCGCTGGCATATCCAAAAAGGTGAACCAGGGGGATGAAAGCCTGAATCTGAGTACGGTCGCGTTCCAGAAGCGTGTGGAGGATGGTGCCTCGACGTCGGGCTATGTCGCGATGCAAGTCGCCCAGATATCGGGCCGGCGCCAGGAGGTGCACACGCATGATCGGTTCGAGCAGTACGACTCCGGCCCGTCTGACCGCTTCGACAAAAGCCTCCTGAGCTGCCCACTGAAACGCCAGATACGAGCTGTCCACCTCGTGATGTTTGCCATCCAGCAGCGTGCATTGAATGTCCACGAAGGGGAAGGGCCAACGCACACCGCGCCGCGCTGCCTCGCGGAAGCCCTCGGCAACGGCGGGAATATATTCCTGAGGTATGGCGCCACCGACGATCCGTTCCTCGAAATATAGTCCCATCGGATCGGGAGTTTGCCCCTGAGCCCGATGCTGATCCGCGAGCGCATCCCGTTGTTCGGGGGTGAGCGGCTCAAAGCGAACCACTATCACGGCATACTGACCGCGGCCGCCACGCTGTTTGATATGGCGATACTCCAGCTCCACGGCTTGTGCCAAAGTTTGCCGATAAGCTACCCGCGGTTGGCCCACGCTGAGGTCGAGCTGAAAATCCCGCCGCAGCCGATGAAGGGCCACTTCCAGGTGCAGTTCCCCCATGCCGCTCAACAGCAATTCGCCAGTCTCGGGGTCGGTGTGAGCGCGCAAGGTAGGATCGTCGCGTACCAGCCGACTTAAGGCTTCCGCCAGTTTTCCTTCCTCGACGTTTTTCCCCAAGTGAAGGGCCTGACTGAGGACTGGCTCCGGAAAACGGATTTCCTCCAGGAGGACTGGTGCATCAGGATCAGACAAAGTGTGGCCGGTGGACGTGTACTTCAGGCCTACCACAGCGACGATCTCCCCCGCTTGAGCCGAGGAACGTTTTTCCCGCCGCGCTCCCATCAACTGGTAAATCTGGCCAATCCGTTCTTCCCTCTGGCGTGAGGCATTGAAGACCTTCATGCCCGGACGCAGTTCTCCCGAATACACTCGCACCAACACACAATCACCATGGCTTTCGCTGATGGTTTTGAATGCCAGTGCCGTTAACGGCTCCTGCGAGTTGGCGACACGAAGGACTTCGCGGCGGGTTCGGCTACAACGTGCCAGCACGGGCGGACGCTCCAGAGGGGAGGGTAAATACCGAACTATGGCATCGAGGACCAGGGCCATCCCGCAGCCCCGCAACGCACTGCCACACAATACGGGAACAAACTTTCCCGCCAACGTGCCACTTCGCAGCGCCCGGTTCAGCAGCTCTGCGGACACCGGCCGATTTTCCACCAGACAGGCCAGCAACTCATCACAAGCGTGGGAGGCGATTTCCAGTAATTGCTCCCGACCGAGCTCGGCTTCCTCGGACAGTTCCTCAGGAATCGGTTGGGGGCCCAGCGGGCGCCCATCACCCTCCGCCGGCCAGAATTGCATGGCGACCAGGTCAACCACGCCGCGAAAATCGCTTCCCTGACCGACCGGCCGCGTGCACACTGCCGGCTGCACCTGAAGCTTCCGCTTCAGTTCCTGCACCACCCCCCAGAAATCAGCACCGACCCGGTCGAGTTTGTTGATAAACGCTAATCGTGGCACGCGATGCTGATCGGCTTGACGCCAAACCGTCTCGCTTTGTACTTCGACTCCGCCCACGGCGCAGAAGACGCCCACCGCTCCGTCGAGCACCCTCAACGAGCGTTCCACTTCTGCAGTGAAATCCACATGGCCGGGCGTGTCCAGAATAGTGATGCGATGACCTGCCCACGTCAGGGTAACCGCAGCGCTCTGGATGGTAATGCCCTTTTCACGCTCCAGCGGATCGTAATCAGTAGTGGTGGTACCTTCTTCCACAGCACCCACGCGATGTTTGGCCCCACTGACAAAAAGCAGGCGTTCTGTGAGTGTGGTTTTACCCGCATCCACATGCGCGATAATGCCAAGATTGCGAAAAGTTTCCAGCATGTTGTTGTTCCTGTGCTTTCTGAATAGAAGGCTTCTTCTGGACGTGAGGCACGGTAAGATCGTGGCTGCCAGACTGTCGCTTCGCTACGGGAAGACGATGGAACGACTGCCCGACCTGTCGGCTTTACGCAGCCGGGAACACCCGCGCATCCCTGAGGGTCAGGCCCAGTCTGACCTGTCGGCCCACAGGAGCGGAGGGGGTGGGATTCGAACCCACGAGGCAGTTGCCTGCCTACCGGTTTTCAAGACCGGCGCCTTCGGCCGCTCGGCCACCCCTCCAGATCGTTCCGCCGCAGCTGGCCCAGCCGCACCTTCCTGGCTTTCTGGCCTTGATGCAACCCGCGTCTCCGTTCATCAGGGGGCACGCCCTAGTGCCTTTGACCATTTCGAGCAAGGTCTAACATTCTAGGTGCCGTCGCGCGACCTAGCAAGGCCGGCCACTTCTCAACTGAACCCATCGCCGCTTACTTGCGTCCGTATCTTCAAGCGCACTCTCGACCACCAGGTTGATCACCACCAGTTACCGCATGTTCGACAGCCGGCTTCCATCTCGCTCTCAGCAAGCGGTTCCTCTCGAGAACAACCGTCCATCTTGCGCCAATCGTTTCTGACTTGCGTCAGAATCGCAGCTTACGCAGGAAAACAGAACGCCGCAACATTTCCCGTTTAGTTTACCATGGAACCGATCTCTTCTCAACCTCGGATGCCTCAAATTACCTTCTTAGAGCCGACTAAGTCCCGTTCCATTCCGACACGACGAACCCGAATAAGACCCCCATCCCGATGAAAGCCGCTTCTTCTGGTGGAGCAAGTTCACTATCGTCAGCAGGCGGAGCTACTAAGACCTTACCTGAACCTGAGGCATCTTGCGTCACGCTCAACCTCGCAGCTGCGGCACAATGAATGGCCTAACTCCCCTGCTAATGGGCTTTCTCACAGTTGCCAACTGTTGAATATTTCGCCGACTTAATCAACGCTCAGTGTTTACTCCCCCGCTAACGTGCTTTGTCCCCTCGGCCAACCCCGATGGGAAGGCAACCCACGACGTCGGGAAGTGTTCTATGGAACAAAGCGACTGCAACAGCGGGATAGAAAGCTCCGGCTCGGGTTTAGTATCGTGCTGGGTGACCTGGTTGCCGATAATCGGATCGGGACTAGACTACTTCTTCAGGACTCGCGTCGGACAAGGGATTCCCCGAGATGCTGGAACACTTCCGCCGATTCTTAGTCCGCTCGCGGCCAACCGTGCGCCGTCATGATAATAGCAGCGTTCTGAATGTAGAGCATCTGGAACCGCGTTCATTACCAAGCGCCACGCTGATCAGTAACATCCATGCGGGTGGTTCTTCGATGCCCCAGAACCTGGTAAGTTTTGGCGGTTACGTCTATTTCAGTGCCGACGACGGAATTCATGGTCGGGAATTATGGCGTACTGACGGCACCGCTGCCGGTACCCAATTGGTCGCCGATGTGGCGACCGGCAGCGCCAGCGCCGACCCGCAGATGTTCACGCCGCTGGGCAGTTGGCTTTATTTCACCGCGTATCGGGCCGATGTAGGCGTGGAACTTTGGCGCACTAATGGCACCATCACTGAACTTGTCCAGGACATCAATCCAGGTACTGCAAGTTCCAATCCCACCGAACTGACAGAGGTCAGCGGCACCTTATTTTTCGCCGCCCACCGAGATGGCGAGGGCACCGAACTGTGGCAAACCACTGGTACAGGGGCCACATTAGTTAAGGACATAGTAATCGGCCTACAATCTTCGGCACCGAGTCTGTTGACCAACGTTCAGGGTGTGCTTTATTTCACAGCCTGGACACCCGCACACGGTCGCGAATTATGGAAAAGTGATGGTACCTCTGCCGGCACAGTATTAGTCGCGGATATTAATCAGATTGCACCTGCGCTACCGCTGAGTTCTAATAATCTGGATTCCGACCCGCGTTATCTGGTTAATGTTCAGGGGACCCTCTATTTCACGGCCAACGATGGAACATATGGCAAGGAACTGTGGAAAAGCGACGGCACTTCCACAGGCACGGTGTTAGTTGCGGATATCTTACCAGGTGCTAATGGTTCTTATCCCGCCTGGCTTACTAATGTTAGTGGCACGTTATTTTTTGCCGCTACCCTGCCTTGGCAAGGCCGGGAACTATGGTGCAGTGATGGCTCCAGTGCAGGCACTCGATTAGTACGCGATATTCGTGCTGGCAGTGATAGTTCTTATCCTCAGCAATTGGTCAACGCCGGAGGGCTCCTTTATTTCGTGGCTAATGATGGCACCAGCGGTTATGAAGTATGGCGCTCCGACGGCACCTCGGCGGGCACTTTACTGGTTCGGGACATTCGCCCCGGCTCGCTCAGTTCCTATCCAGGTAACTTGCGCGAACTGAACGGCGGCCTGGTATTTACTGCGGATAATGGCACCGCCGGCATGGAATTATGGAAGAGTCTGGGCCAGCCAGGTTATACCTTCCTGCTCCGCGATGTATTACCCGGTTC
>JANWVZ010000199.1 GCA_025056555.1 Gemmatales bacterium
GCCCCGATACTGCCACGATACTCTTGCCAAGCAACCACGAAGACGTAACCAGTCGGGTGTTGGGTCCCTCCCTCCGCCGCCCCGGAGGCCACGATACTCTTGCCGAACGTCCACGAAGACGCGACGCTGGGTCAGCCCGCTTCCAGGTTGTTCTTTTCCGCACGGTGCGGATGCGTTATAATGCCCCGTCGCCTTGGTCTGGCCATCCCGGCTCCCTGGCGCAGGGGTGGTCATTGCCGGGGTATATAATGGCACGAAGCAACGGCCATAGCGCACCGCTGCGCCTTTGCGATGCAGCATCCCAACATCTTAGCCAATGCCGCGCAGCTATTTCGAGCGAAAGGGGCTCTGCGGTGCGCTGTCCAGGGAACTGTCTCCAATGCGTTGGGGCCGTAGCTCAACTGGGAGAGCGCCGGCTTTGCAAGCCGGAGGTTGCCGGTTCGAGCCCGGTCGGCTCCACTGTGGGCGACGTGTATCCGACTGTGATTAAGGTGCCACCGACGCGAATGGGTTGGGGCGAGTCGGGAAAATGTTGGGCGGCATAGACGGCCAAGGCGAAGGCCATCGCCAAATCGTCGGCCTGACCCGGCGGTGCGCGGAGGGTAGCGCCATCGAGGTCGGCCAGTTGCTCGAAAGTGGCCCGGTGATGCACACGACACCGCCCTTGCCGCAGTTGCTCGGCCAAATGCGTCAGAAGCGTGGCTTTACTGCCCGAGGTCGTGAGCCAACCCAGTCGGCCATCGCTGCCGGGAAGCAAAGCGGGCCTCGGCCTCCGCTCAGGAAACCGAACCAGGTGTTCGTTCAGTGCCAACAACACAGCATGGCCATGCTGATTGCGTTCGACGAGAATCGCGGCACCGTAATACGCCCCAGCCAGTTCGGCCAGATAGTGCGCGAACACGGCTGGCTCGGCGCGACCGTGGAAGACGGCCACTTCCTCACCAAGGTCCGCGTCTAACACGACTGCCGCGGAGCAGTCGCTCTGAGGGTTCCCCTCGGCAGGGTCGGCTCCGAGGACATAATGATGCCCCGCTTGCGGCAAACGATAAACACACAATTGCGGCCCGCACGATGCCAGAAGTTGTCCCAAGGTCTCCCCAGGGGTTGCCAGCGGCTCCTGCCAGTTGGCTGGGACACTGACTTCGCTCGATGGCGCTATATCTGTCGGGTGACGACTGGATGTCAGTAGTGCACTTTCCAGAGGTGGAATCTCCTCATAACAGGCCTGCAACCAGGCTAAGGGAAACCGTTTGGCCAATTGACGCGGGGCCAGGGCTTCTGTGTCGGTGCTGGGATATTGTTCGTAAAGCTCATCGAGTGAACCGGTGCGCTGGAGAATGTCCTGACGAATCGCCTGATACCAGGCAGCGGTGCGGTCAGGACGGGCGTGCCAGGGTAAAAAGATGGGATACCAACTCGAAGGCTGGCTTTTCGCCTCGCGGTAGAGCCGTTGGAAAGCGCTATGGGGCGTGTCTTTGTTGACCCGCGACAGCACAATAATCTGTCCCCCGCCGTCAATCGTCGGCTTGACGCGACGCAGTAACTGCTCCAAGTCGGGAACCAGGTCAGCTTCGTCGAGAATCGCCAGGCTGGCGGTGTAGCTGTCGCCCGCATTGCTCGGAAAAGCGCGGGCCACCGAACCGTTGGCCAGGACCCAGCAATCGGCTGAATTGCGCAACGCCTCGGGCAATCGCATCCAATCGGGCAACCGCCCATACATGCCTCGTAACCGCTCTGTGCCGAGTAAGTATTGCGCCTCTTCCAGCCGACGGGAAAACAACAACACCGTGGCCGAGGGATGAAACAGCATGCGCCACAAGGCATATCCCAACACGAGCCAGGTCAGCCCCAGTTGTCGTGCTTTCAGAATCACGATCTGCCGCTGACGCAGCAGCGCGTCGGCGACGTGCCACTGCGCCGGCCACAAATGAAAACGAATCCACTCCGCACTACTGGCATCGTAAATCCAGGCGTATTCGTGGAGGAAGTAATGCAACGATTTGCGACATTTGCGAGTTTCCATGAGCTCAACACGGCAAAGCGAAGTCATGAGTCGTTCTCTCCCTGGGACGGAGCCTCGTGGGATAAAGCGTCGGATTTCGTGGGCCGATGCTGCTGCAACCAGGCTTCGAGTTGGCGGTCGGCGGCCAGGGCGTGCAGGAGCGTCATGGTGGGCACCGCTCCGCGCGGCGTTTCTTTGGCCCAGGCCCGTGCGTAACGCTCCCGCTGGTGCAACACTTTCATCAGTCGGTCGAGCGCCGGTAAATCGCCCTGGGCGGCTTTCCGCCACAAGCCGCGGATCAGACGGTCCATCCGCGCTACGTCGAGCTGACGGAACAGCGATGGTTGTTCTCGCTGGAACTGTTTCAGCGCCCGCTGTAACAGCTTCCACACGTACCAGTCCGATTTCAAGCCTAGTAATTGGCAAATCTCCTGATAGGTGAACCCTGCAAGACGTAATTCCAGCACTTGGCGCGCTTGCTCGTCCCGACGGGCCTTGGCAGTGGCGCGGGGATTAGACGTCGGCTGGTCTGGCCCCGGTGGCATCGCGGCCTCCGAAGAAACCGCCGTCGCTGGTGGGGCTAGACCGCGAACGTGTTTGCGGGGCGCGCTCCGCGACCGGGATTTCTTACGTGCAGCCATGGCACACCTCCGGTAAGGGCGCCGGCCCGATGTAAAGGAAAGTGGCGGTCAATCGGCCCGCGGAACTCGACGACCAATGCGTGGCAGCCGCATGACCGAAACGCAAGAGCTTCCAGCGTCCACTGCGCACCCGATGACGAATCATCGCGGGATGGCTCGTGATCGAATAAAAGCGCAGGCCCTGGGCTTTGAGCCAGGAGCCGAGCCAATCACTCACCGCGTTGCCGATGCCTAAGCCTTGATAATCGGGTAACACCACCGTGCGATGTTCGCGACGGGCGCGACGGCGACCGTAAAGCGGCACGTAACTGGTAAACGCCACGGGTTCCCCTTCCCAGCAGGCGACGAAACTTTGGGCCGCCCGATGTAACTGCGTGTTCAGATAATGATGCGGACTAAACAGCTCCCAAATGTCCCTGGAGGCCCGGTAAATGTCGAGGATGACGCGCGGACGCGTTCGCCGTCGGCCCCGAAAAAATGTTCGCCGCGACGTATCATAGACCCAATCGGGACACAGCCAATCGAGAATATCGCGATGACAACTCAGTGCCACGAGTTTAGGTCGGCCCCGCTTACGCAAAGCTCGGGCCAGACTATTGCAGCTGACGCGGGCCGCTCGTCGGTCCACCAGACTGCTGAATTCGTCCAACACTACCACCGACCGCTCGTCCAACAGCGCGCGGGCCAAATCACAGCGAAACTGCTGACCGGCCGATAACTCCCGATAACGCTTCAACCAGTGCGGCGGCGACGAAAAACCCACCGCCGATAACGCCTGCACCACTTCCCGCGTCGTCGAGTGCGGGGGAAACGCATCCACAACGGCAGCATCGTCGGGCCAACAGTAACCAGCGACGTAGGCTTCCTCGCCGAACAACTGCCGACCCAACGAGGTTTTGCCCGAACCACTCGGTCCCACGATGGCCCCAATTTGCCAGGAGAGATTTTCCAGGGGCAAGTCGGCCTCGATGGTTTCCGTGAATTGTTCATGGCGTGGCAAATCGAACATGCCTCGTATCTGAGCGACGCGAAAGCTCTCGGGCAAGCGACTGACATGGTGCACGCGAATCCGCATGGGCGACCTCCTTCCGGCTCAAAAGCTTAACACTCGGCAGCGATAGCCTTCAGCAGTGAGTCGCTCGTAGAGCTGACGCTGACTCGGTTCATCAGGGCATTCGACGATCACTTCGAAATGGGTTTCGGGCAAAGGTGCCGCAGTGCGCCCCGCATCAGCCGATTCCAGGGTTTCCGCCGCTAACGGCACGTCGAGGCGCTGAGCAAATTCGTCGAGTGCCTGGGCTAACGTTGCGTCTAAGTCGGCTAAACTGCGCAGCAATTCCTGCCAACGCTCTATATCCGGCTCCACTAAGCTCGCTAAGGGATCTAATAATGCTAAGATGCGCCGCTCTTGTTCTTCCGACCAACTGCCGACTAAGACGGGCACGCGTTGGCCCTGACAAAGTTGTTTCCGAAGGTGGCCGTCCAGTAAGCGCCCCGTCCGCTCGTTATAAAGCAGGGCCCCGGCCCATCCGACTTCCTGCAGTAAGCGGGCTACTGCCTCTTTCTGCCGCACGGGATGGCGCCGCCAATTGAGCGGATGTGCGGGCAATCGGTCGGCCTCCCACCATTCCAGCCGCAACGGTGTTACTCTGCTCTTTTCCGACGGATTGGCTGATTCGGGACGTTCTGCCGGCACCTGGGCAGAAGGCTCCCCACTCGGCTCGAGGCCACTTTCGCTCATTCCGCGTACCCCAATGCTGCGCCGCGCTGGAGCATGTCGGTTAGCACCTTTGCGCCGGCGGCTTTGGTGCTCGTTGCGACGACTTCGGCTGCGCGAGTTTCGTTTCGCCATCAGCGTCTCTCCTCGGTTCCAGGGGACAATAATCAAGTGTTCTTTCGTACACTTATACCACCCATATCAGGTTCCTCGGCCCGCATCCTGGGTAACCCGCTGAAAACAAGTGTACTGATGTACACTTATCGGCCATACAGTACCATAGAGCGATAGACTAGGTCAAGATGAAAATCAGGAGGAAATCATGTGAACATAAGTTTACTTAGTTTTCGTGTCCGCTATGGCGAATCCAAGTTAGCGACACGGGGAGTTATTCAATGCGCACGCGTCCGGGCTGGCCTTCGTCACCTGCCACGGTGATCTGCCGGGATGTGAAGAGCCGCACAACTTCGGCGTTAGTCAGGAGGTGGCTGGTAACTTGGCTGACGGGAAATTCGGACGGGCCGGGGGCGAGCGCCAGGGGGATCAGGAGTTGATCGGCGCTATGGGGATCGACGGCATCGGGTCCGCGTTCCGCGTGTTCGAGCAGTTCTTCGACGGCCTCATCTGCAACGCGCTCAGCCGGCTTACCGCGTTCGCCCAAGGCGGCGAATAACGTCGGCACGGGACCGAGCTGCCAGACCAGCGCCAAGACGGTGCCGGGACCGTCTTCCCAGGTTTGCAGTTCGAGGTCGCAATCGTAGCCGGCCTGGCGCAAGCGCTTCTCAGCGCGATGCGCCTGGCGCTGCGCGATGGTTTCGGGCAGTCCAGCTACCGCACTGAAGCCCGTGACGGCTAATTGTCGGCCCCAACGAGCAATGGGGGCTCGGCCTGCCTCAGCCTCGTCCAGCCGAAGCGGTTGCACTGCTGCGCCAGGACTGATCTGCGCTTCGAGGACGCCCCCACCTCGCGGATAAAAGCCCGGCCGACGCATTTTCAACCGCAGCCGCAATCCGAGCTTCTCGAGCCACGCCCGCCAAGTCGTATCCAGGAAGTGAAAACACGGACTTTTAGGCACATGGGTGCCACCGCTGATCACCACTTCGCTC
>JANWVZ010000019.1 GCA_025056555.1 Gemmatales bacterium
GCGCTCAGGCTTTACTCAGAAACTTACGCCAACTGCCCTTATTGGAGTTACTGCCGGCGCCGCGCGAAGCACGACCTTTCCCGCCTCAATTCAGCATTAATTAGTTGTCGGCTCGACCCATAGCTCGGAATTATAGATTCCCGTTTCACGACTATAATCGTACATACGATAATAGTGCCCTAAATTCATCGTTCTACCTTCCTTAGGCTTAGTACAGTCCTTCCTACTGGTTGTACTGAGAATACCGACATGGGTTTCATCGCTGCGTTTACGTACTATATATCCAACAGTCATTGCCCGCTCTAAGTCTTTCTTTCTGACAGGCAATAACGCAATAACTTAAAACGCCGATCTAGATATCTCCAGCACTGATGCCTCGCTCCGTGTCTGGAACATTAGAAAACATTTTTGAGGACTGGTATAGCTACCCGCAGTACTACGAATGTTTCTTTCGCGAGGAGACACCGCGGGAGGTGCGATTTATAGAATGGGCAGTGCGGCATCTGGCGACGATTTCGGTGCGCCGAATAGTCGAGCTTGGTTGTGGCGGCGGACGATTGTTGCTGCCTCTGGCACGTAAGGGATACCGCTGTTATGGGATAGACAATAATCCCCAAGCATTACACTGGCTGAGAAAGCGAGCACGAAAAGCGCGGCTTCCCGTGCAGGCGATTGAAGCGGACCTGGCTGATTTCACCCTGCCGACACAGGTCGAACTGGCTCTGTGTACATTTAACACTTTCCGACACCTGCTCACCGAACAGGCAGCGCGGCAACACCTCGCCCGGTTAGCAGCGGCGGTGCGACCCGGCGGCCTGTATATTCTTGGTCTACATCTCTTGCCTCTGGATATTGTTGAGGAAGCCGAGGAGAGATGGTCGGCCCGGTGGGGACGTCTGAAGTTGCACGCACGGCTCCGCTGCGAAGGCATGAACCGAAGAAAACGCATCGAATGGCTCCAGCTGGTGATGACCGTTCGCGGGCCTCAGCGGACTAAATGTTTCAGATCCCGGTTCCCTCTACGCCTCTATACAGCGCGCCAGTTTCTGAACTTAATATATCATGTATCGGGCTGGCAAATTAGCGGTATTTATGACTTCAGGTATGATTGGCGCTCTCCTCGTAAGCTGGATGATGATCTTATAGATGCCTTATTCGTTTTGCGTCGCGAGGAGCGGCAATTTTCCTAAATATGTTGATTGAAACAAGCGTGATGCTTGCATCGAGCTTCAGGACTATATTACATCTAAGGATAACTGGCCGTGGAGTTACGGCCGAAAGTCAGGAAACGGAAGGCAGACAGGTAAAGTATAGGGACGTGGATGCCGACATGAAGTTTAGCAAGGATGAGACTCGCGGCACCGTGAAATTGTGCACCCTCCAAAATCCCTAAATAAGGAGAGCAGCATGGAACGGCATCGAGCGGCCTTAGTGGTCGGATTATTGGCGGCCGTCACCATTTGGGGATGTGCCCAGCATGGCTCTTCTCCTTCAGCACAGAACAAGATAAGGCTCCTGGAAGAGGAGTTGGCCAGCCTGCAGCAACAGGCCAACGCGTTGCGCAAGGAATTGAAGGAAGCTAAAGGGGAGCGCGAGCGATTGACGGCGGAAGTGCAGCAATTGCGTCCCCTGCTGCGACAATTAGAAGACGTTCAACAGCAATTGACACAGCGCACCCAGGAACGGGATGCTGCTCTCACCCAATTACAACAATTGCGCAAAGGGGTTCGTGAACTCGTTCAACAACTGGAGACCCTTGCTACCGACCAACCTCCTGATAACACCCAGGCGCGCTTGCCGGCTCAACCCTGAGCTCGGCGGTGCCTCCTTTCTCGGCTGGCGAGGATGCCTGAGGCATTCGCGCCAGTCGTTTTTTGTTCAGGGAAAGACCCCGAGCCAATTGTCTGGTACCGCGCTCAATTGGATCATGGTTAGTTACAACCTTAGTCGTTTCTGGGAACTTGGCTATCTGAAACTAACAACTGGCCCCGCTTGATTTCCCCATACTCGGTTGCAAAAATTCTGTTACGAAGGGATGAGTAGTTGGCTTTGAGGAATGGTCATGAATGCCTCCAGATTCGACAAGCCCCGATTACGCCCATCGGTCTCGGCCGTGCCCGATGAGCGGGACTCCCGCTTCATCTGGCTGTTTGACCGAGCCCAGCTGAGCGATCGAGCGGTGCGTGTCCCCGTGGAACTGATCCCCGTAATCGAAATGCTCGACGGCCAACATACGTTACGCGACATCCAACTGCAACTGATGCGATGGAGCGGTGGTAGCCTTGTTCCTGTGGAATGGCTGGAAGGGCTGCTTCAACATTTGGAGAACGCTCTGCTGTTAGAAGGCG
Source organism: Gemmatales bacterium (assembly GCA_025056555.1). Lineage (GTDB taxonomy): Bacteria > Planctomycetota > Planctomycetia > Gemmatales > HRBIN36 > HRBIN36. The sequence continues at coordinate 2,349 of JANWVZ010000019.1, forward strand.
AGGCATTTCGACGACATTTTGCCCAGCTATCTGTCCGTCCGCCTGCTTGTATTGGCGTCTATCCGGCACAACCTCGGCAGGTGAGAGAACACCTCCGTCGGCAGTTTATGAGAACCGGCGGGCCCGGGGTGGACCCCGAACAACTTTCTCGCAATGGAACTCACAGCAGTTCCCTGCGCGGCGCCCTGATTCCCCACATAGACTACCATCGTGGTGGCCATAGCTACGCCTGGGCTTATAAAGAACTCCTCGAGCATCTTCAGGCTGACATATTTGTAATTCTGGGCACCTCCCACTACAGTACGCGACGGTTTACCTTGACTCGCTGCGATTTTGAAACTCCCTTGGGCATCGTACAAACCGATAAACGGTACATCCAACATCTGGCAGATGCTTATGGAGATGGCTTGTTCGACGACGAACCGGCGCATTGGCCTGAACATTCCATCGAGCTTCAGGTGCTGTTCCTGCAATACTGTTTTCCGGATACGCCCTTTCGCATCGTGCCGATAGCAGTTGGTTCTTTCCAGGATTGTATCGAGCAGGCGCGCCTTCCCGAAGAAGTCCCCGACATAGCTCAAATGTTGGCAGCGCTGAAAATAGCAGAGCGAGAGAGCGGAGCGCGGATTTTCTACATATCCAGTGGCGACCTGGCGCACATAGGCCCTAAATTCGGCGATGCTCAAGCAGTTGATGAGGAGTGGCTCCTCCATAGCCGGCAACGCGACCAGCGCTTGCTGGATTGTCTGGCGAGCGCTGATCGGCATGCCTTTTTCGAGACCTTAGTCGAGGAAGGTGATCAACGTCGTATTTGTGGCTTTCCGCCCACCTATACCTTGATGTCTGTCTTGGAGCCGACCTCAGGCCGGCTGGTACATTACGATCAGTATGTTGCCTCGAATGGCTTTGAGAGCGTCAGCTTCGCTAGCCTCATGTTCTATAAAAACTAATGCCTTTGAAAGCATGCTTGGAAAACCGCAGGAATGGCAGTGCCATGACTCTCTTTCTGGCTTTGGAGACATCGTGCGACGAAACAGCGGCGGCTATTTTCGACGACGCGCTGCATATCCGCGCCAACGTCGTTGCTTCGCAAACGGACTTGCATGCACGCTTTGGCGGTGTGGTGCCGGAACTGGCGGCACGCGCACATCTGCAACGGTTGTTGCCAGTCCTGGACGAAGCTCTGCGACAGGCTGGAGCAACCTTACAGGACCTCTCCGCTGTTGCGGTGATGAACACGCCGGGATTGGTTGGCTCGTTGCTCATTGGTGTTTCAGCTGCTAAGATGCTGGCCGTGGCTTTGGAGTTGCCCTTAATCGCCGTCAATCACATCGAAGCACACGTCTATGCCTGTCGCTTGGCCGCGGGACGGGACATTTTCCCTGCCGTTGGCCTGGTAGTCAGCGGCGGCCACACTGTGCTTTTCCATTGTCGCAGCGCCCTGGAGTTCGAGTTGTTGGGGGCCACTTTGGACGACGCTGCGGGTGAAGCCTTTGATAAAGCGGCCAGCATGCTGAATCTCGGCTTTCCCGGTGGTCCGAGAATCGAAAAAGAGGCCGCCCAAGGAAATTCACAGGCTTTTCGCTTTCCTCGTGCCTTCCTGCACGAGCCGCGTCTGGATTTCAGTTTCAGTGGGCTGAAGACCGCTCTGCTCTACACCATTCGGCAGCTGGGCTATTCCCCTGGTACTGATTTGCCGGCAACATTGCGTAGCGACTTGGCAGCGAGTTTTCAGCAAGCCATTATTGACGTTCTCGTAAATAAATGTGCTCAGGCGCTTGATCAGACAGGCCTGACGCGGCTGTGCGTCGGAGGTGGAGTAGCTGCCAACAAGACCTTACGCCGCGCATTGCAAGCGATGTGTGACCAACGGGGTGCTGAATTGTTTGTGCCGCCGATGAGTCTGTGTACCGATAATGCCGCTATGGCCGCTATGGCCGTCGAGCTTTACCAACTGGGGCAGTTCGCGCCGCTCGATTTGGACGCCATCCCGACGTATCGTCCACGCCGTGCGCTCGCGATTTCCAACTAATGTGGGCCGCAATCGTTATGGTAAATCTCCAGGCAACGTCCCCAGATAGCTCCGTTAAGAGGCAATCCTCTCGGGATTAAAAAGCCACAGAGCCGCTGGGGTAGGCGGCTCCGGGCGGTCGTGCTGCGACAAGGGGGTCGCGGCAAGGAGGCTAGCTATACGTCGCTACACTTACTCCGGCTTTTCTTTGGGCATGGGCTTAATCTGCTCAGGCGTTGGCGCGGCAGGGGTGTGCGCTGCCGTGTGGCAGCATTCCTGACGGCAGAATAAGCCGTGCAGACCATTCTTCAGGCGGCAGTGCAGGCGTTCCAAAAGCCCCGGCTCTTCGCACACCGGGACGCACACTTTCACGCGCTTGCACACTTTCACGGTTTTTTCCACAGGCACCTTCTCGCACACGGTTACCGGCACCTTCTTCACAATTTCCTCACGCACCATGCGGCAAGTGGTTACCGGCACCTTCTTGATAACCTCTTCCTGGACCATACGGCAGACCTTGACGGTGCGGATTTCTTCCTTGGGCACGCACACCTTCTTGCACACGATACGGTCGGGCTCTTTCACTAATTGGCGTTCAAAGTGCCCAAACCGATAGCGGGTGCAGCCCGTGCACGGATCTACGTAGCAACCGCCAGGCACCCACACCAGTTTGCAGCGCTCGCGGCCGGGTACACATTCCTGCACGGTTTTCCATTCGTGCGTGCACACCTTAACTTGCTTTTCTTCCCAAACCGGCTTACACACGATTTGTTTGCACTCCACTTCTTTCGTTTCATACACTGGACGGCACACGACTTCCTTGACTTCCTTCATCACCGTCTTGGTTACTGTCTCGTAGCAGGTGACTTTCTTTTCTTCAACAACAGTCTGGTAGCAGGTTTTGTAGCGGATGCGAGGCTGCGCGCACTGATCGGGACATGCGCTCGTACAGCCTCCCGCAGCACCGCACAGACCGCTCGCATTGGCAGGCAGAGCGCTCCACAGCGCCGCCAAGCCTCCCAGCAAGCCACTCAGCAGGATTCGCCTCATCGCAGGACTCCTTATAGTGGTGTACCCTGATGCTTCCCCAGCCCTTCTGGTCGGTACACTCCTACCCGACCCATCCTTCTTGGCTGGTCACCGATATTCTGAACAACAGCAGAAAAAAGGCAAACTGTACGGGCAAAATTTTTTGGCCAAATTGGAAAATCTGGCCAGAATAATCGTCTTTTTCAGCAGGGCCAGAAATGTCTCTCATTTTCCTTGATTTGCCTGACTCAGACAGCCTAGAATGCCGGCAAAATCTCCTGAATTAGAGCCATTTGTCTGTCCTGCGATGCCCCAGGCTCTGTCTTGCCCCCATTGTGGATACGAGTTCCTTTCAGCGGAGCCTCGCCCCGGCGAGGCAACGGTTTGTCCGCGATGTTTCCAGGTTGTTCCTGTGGCTCCTTTACCTTTCCCAACGCCCACGAACGAACACCCGCATCTGTGGGACGAGTTTCTCAAGCAACTGGACACGTCTGAAGCTCCAGAGTTGAATAATGCGCCTTCTGACAGTATTTCCGTACAAACCCCGGCTGCTGACCAAACATTAGCGACTCAAGCCGTCCCCGCAACAGAACGCCCACCGACCAATCGCTCCTCCCCGCCTGCGGTTCCTAGGTCTGCTTCGACTCACGATACGCACCTAGCCATACTTCTGGGATGCGTTTTTCCTCTGGTAGTGTTGACTGCCCTCTTAGCGTTTCTAGTTTGGTATGTTCTTCGGTACACATGAAGCAACCCACTATCTTCTCAGATTTTCTTACGTGGATACTCGACTTATTCAGTTGACAACATGATCATTGTTGAAGAGTACCTAAGAAATACCCTCTGAAACTCTTAGAGCGCATATCCAAGACATTCGTGCTTCAACAAACCGGCTATAGGCGATCGTATCTAACGAGTAATCTCGCTCGATAGCGAAAGATTGCGAGACTTGAGAATGCTCAATTTCCCTGGAGAATACATCAGGCATCTGCACAAAGCAAGGCGGGAATGTGCTGGCGCGATAACGTCATCGCATCCCGATATCCTTTTTCAATCCCTCGAAGGCTAAACACGTGAGTTACTTTCTTTCCAGGGGACATCCCTTTTATGGTTTGCAACACATGGTCAAGCTCTCTTGCTTCTTCGTTGCTACTTACCCCCACGCTCGGAGCTGGGAGCCTGCGGCGGATTAGTTCATATATACCCGCGATTGTCCGCTCCAGACAACGACCATCTAGTTGACCGTAGTAACTAGCATGCCGTCGAGCTTTTTCTCTCAATTTGCTAAGGTAATCGCTTCTTGGCGTATGGTTTTGGCGACTCCGGGGATTGTGTATTTCCTCTAAGACTTCTCTTAGCTCTTCAAGCGTCTGTATCGTATGAACTCCATGCTCTGATTCTGCTATCTGATAGTTCAGCTGATAAACGTCAAAATTAATCACAGGGATTCCACAAGCCAGGGCCCAAGCAATCGTACTTGACGTGCTGGCCAGGTATATCTGGGCTGAAGGCAAAACCTCGGTCAGTCCCTCCCGAATGAAGGGAACCCGCCACGCTTCAAGGGCGGCTATCGTTGAATCGCTTATGCTCGGATGCAACGAGCATATGTAACTTACATGATTCAACCTTTTCAATTCCTGAATATAACTATAGAGTAGTTCCTCATAAGTGTCCCACTTAGGCGCTTTACGTTGCGGATAAAGATTCGCAGGTAAAGCTACGACTACGAGCGGTTTCGATCTGTCCAGGCGTAACCTTTCCCAGACGTCCGACTTTTCCCCGTAGATTGGAGGAGCAAGGGCTCGGGCCAATCTGTCCAACTGGGGGCTTCCTGTAATACTTAGAGATTTTGCATTGATCCCTTCGCGCAGGTATTGATCCGCCAGCCAACTACTCTCCACCCAAACTCCAGTCAGCGGTTCGCTGTTGGCCACCCAGGGTGAAGACATGGCTATGCCCCACCATTCCTGGGCTAACGCCTGCGGGGCCGGTATGCGCGTTAAGCTCTGTTTGTGTCCATCGAAGCGCCACTGTGGAAAATGCTCCAGAAATACTGAATTGACGATGTTGTGTGCCCAGTAGTCACTCCTCGACGCATATGTGCCAAAAGTAGCTTGACGGCTGATCATGTGCTGGGCCAATACAATAGCTACCAATCCCGTCTCTAATGCAACTCGCAACCACACCCCACTATCACGCTCCGCAACGTGTTCCGCGAGGATTATCGTGGAGATGCGCATTTTTTTCACTAGAGCGCGAGCCGTTCTAAGCTTCACATCATAAGCTTCGAGCCAGAATCGAAAGTCGCTGATTGCCTGGAAAAATAAGTCGGTTGGTAATCGAGTACGCCATTCTTCGAGAATTTGGATGGTCCTGGCGCGGTTTTTGACCAGACGCGGACGTAATTTAAGTGCTTCTCGATAATCAGCATAGCCGCTCAGATTCCTCACCCATTCGTAATTTTCGGGGCGAACAACTGGCTGTATCAGCGTCAGTGGTTCACTATAACGAACAGCGAGGGTGTGGATGTCACCATCAAGGATAACCCGTGCTCCCTGGGCAGTATGTTCCTGCAGATATTCAATCCCTGCCTCGGTGCAGAACTGGCGATAATCCTTTTCCCGCGGCAACGCATAAGGGCAGTAAATGACGGGCACTACATTGCCGCTCAATCGCAATGCCCGCCCTATGGTGAGAAATAATTCTATCTGCGAAGCTTCATAGGCGACGAACAATACGCCGACAGGTGGCTGCGACTCCATGAATTTCGCCTCGCGACTTTGATGAGTATTAATTCCAGCGGCAGTCTATACCCCGCCCCACTAAGTATTCCTTCAACTCTGGTAATGCCGCAGCCTGGATGCGATTCCACTCCAAGCGCTTGCGGATAAATTCCAGATTCCCTTCCTCCGGAAAATCCTTGGGATCAGGCGGACATTGCTTTACGAAATGGTAATGGAACAGTGATGCTATACAAACGGCCTGAGCCTTGCCTTGAGTGATGACCTCATAAACGTGTTCCAGACATCCCGCTCCGCCGCAGGCAATGACCGGCACGGAAACTGCCTCGGCGATCTTCCTTGTTAATTCCAGGTCGAATCCTTTTCCGGTTCCCTCACGGTCCACCGAGGTCACCAGGATTTCCCCTGCTCCTAATTCGGTAGCCTGCACTGCCCATTCCAGGGCATCTACCCCCGTTTCCTGCCGCCCACAGTCGGTGTAACATCTATAGGTTCCATCTTTCTGTCGGATGGCCTCGATCGAGATAACTATCGTGGAGGAACCAAATGCCTTAGCTGCCTCACGAATCAACTCCGGTCGGCGGAGGGCGGCGGTATTCAGCGACACTTTATCGGCCCCGGCGCGCAACACTGCCCGGATATCCTCGACGCTTCGCAATCCCCCTCCTACAGTAAGAGGAATAAACACTTCTTTCGCAGTGCGCTCCACGATGTGCAGCAGATTATTACGATTGTAGAGACTTGCTACCGCGTCCATATAGAGCAGTTCGTCCGCTCCGTTTTCATAATAATAGCGGGCAAAATGCTCTGGCTTTCCCAGGACACGCAAGCCTTCAAGATGTATGCCTTTCACAAGATTCGGACCTTTAATATCTAAGCGCGGGATGATACGAATCATAGATTAGCCTCCTGGACTTCCTCAATCTATCCATGCTTGACCCCCCTGACCTTATTCATGCTGCATGGCTCAGCAGACTGATAAGCTCCTTATTACTCGTGATCGCCGAAATTGGGAGATCGAAGAAACCTTTCCGCAGGAGGTGTCCGTCAAGGGGTATGGTGCTCAGTACGCTGGCAATTCGTTGGCTGGCATGGCCATCACCATAAGGATTTGTCAGATTCCGCAAGGATGCGCGAAAGCGAGGGTCTAAGACCCGATGAATAGCCGCAACTATTTCCTGATGGCTATAGCCAACATCCACGACATTCGCGGCGCGAACTCGACCCGCCTGTCGCGTACCTATGTTTATCACGGGTAATCGAAATGACGGGGCCTCAATAAGGCCACTGGACGAATTGCCCACCATTGCCGCAGCGTAGTGCATCGCATTGTAATACAGGGGAACACCACAATGCGCCAGATAGCGCGCTTCGGTATGCTTCTGACAATAGTCCAGGAGATGCCGGCGAATGACTTGACTTTCAGTATCCGCATTAGGTGCCGTGAAAACTACGGGCATGTTTACCATCTCTAATGCCCTTAGGAGCTCCTTAATGTGATACTCGGTTTGATTATACTCTGTTGTGACTGGGTGGTACGTCACCAAAAGAAACTCCGAAGAACTCGGCAAGTTCACAACGCGGAAAAAGTCTTCGCGGGGCATCGGTTGAAACTTAGCTATGCCATCTAAGGCCGGAGCGCCGCTGACGATAACCCGCCAGGGCTCCTCTCCTAATTGAATTACTCGTCGGCCATATTCCTGAGTGGCTACAAAATGAAGGTGACTGAGCTTGGTTATGCTATGCCGCAGTGCGTCATCCATAGCTCCCAGGGTAAGCTCGCCGCCGTGAATATGAGCCACAGGTATCTGATAGGGCAATGCAGCCACTGCAGCGGCGAACATCTCATAGCGATCACCTAACAACAGCAGAATATCAGCCGGGCACGACTTATAGGCTTGGCTAAAACTAATAATTCCCAATCCCAAAGATTTCGCAATGCTTTCGGGCGAATCTGAAGCTAGCAGAAACTCCAGTTCCATTATTGGTCCGCAAAACTCTTGCCGTACTTCGGATATAGTTAATCCATATTCACGGACGTGATGCATGCCGCCAGCCAGCACACACACTCGGATACCAGCGGTCTGGTTCAGTTCGCGAATAAGCGGTAAATAAATCCCCCAATCTGACCGGCCGACAGTAACCAAGAGTATAGTTCTCATGCCACCATATCCAAGGTCAACACCGTGCCTGCCGGAATGAAGCAGCGGGTTTTTCTGCCTAGTAGCAACGGCTTGACACTACCCGGTAAGCCGGTCCCAGGTCGGCGCAAAATCAAGTGCTCTGGCTGGAGATTCACACCTGCGGGCAGGTCACAAGCGGTCACCAGACTTCGGCGTGCCGCCGCTCGCGTGTCTTGTTCCCGGAGGGTCGGACGCTTGCGACCGTCGCCCATGGCTTGCTCAATCTGACGTAAGCAGCTTATTAATTCCTTGAATTCCCTGGGGTCTAACGAGGCCTTATGATCAGGACCCGGCAAATTCTTATCCAGCGTGAAATGTTTCTCTAGAATGGAGGCTCCTAAAGCAACTGCAGCTAACGCTAAGTGAATTCCTCGAGTGTGATCGGAGTAGCCTACCGGTACGCCGAAAGCTGCTCGAAGCGTCGCCATGGCGCGAAGATTAACTTCTCCAGGCTCCGCCGGATAATTACTAACGCAATGCAGCAAGGCATAGCTGAAGTTTCCGCAAGCTTCCACGCTTTCCACTGCAGCTTCCACTTCCGCCAGTGTGGCCATCCCAGTGGAAATTATCAGCGGCTTGCCTTTTCGGGCCAGGTATTGGAGAAACTCCAGATTAACCAGCTCGCCAGAGGGAACCTTATAGGCAGGCACTCCTATATTCTCCAACAAGTCAGCACTTTCAGAATCAAAGGGCGTAGATAAGAAAATCAATCCCCGCGCCTGGGCATAGTCCGCAAGTATGCGGAAATCTCGCTCACTAAGTTCTAACCTTTGTAACATATGAGCCTGAGTACCGGACTCACCGAGGTTAGCTTGCTGGTAAGGAGCCAAGGGCGCGGTGGGCGTGACCAATTTTTCCGTACGAAAGGTCTGAAACTTGATGACGTCGGCGCCAGCGTCAGCAGCCACCTCTATCATCTGCTTCGCCAGGGCCAGATCGCCGTTGTGATTTACGCCAGCTTCAGCAATAATGAGACAGGGATGCTGCGGCCCGACTAGGCGGCCTGCAAGGTTGAGGACTCTTTCCATAGGCCTTCCTCCACCAAACAACGTGCGAGCATGAGGTCAAGAGGTTCATCTATATCGAGTGACCTATTTCGAGGCATAATCAAAGCGCGGGTGCCCGCAGGAAGGAATGTCTTTTCCCTCAGCAATGTTGAAGTTTTCACCAGGTAAATCGCGCCGTTGAGCTGATAAACTGGCGGCAGGTCTTGCCGACGGATGTGACTGACGTCTTTACCTAATAGATTTTCTAAAATACCTTGTGCATCCAGCCGAAAGGTCAGAAACGGATGAGGATGACACATGGTGACGCTGACTACGGCCGGAGCATGGCTGGCGCGCATCAAGTGCAGCGCGGCATAGATATCATCCGCGGTACGAAAAGGACTGGTCGGTTGAAGGAGTAACACTAATTCCGGATGGTAGTCCGCATGTTGAGCGAGCCAGTGCAAGGCATGAATCACGGCTTCTATAGTGGGCGAGTCGGAGCGGGAGATTTCCGCAGGTCTCAGGAAGGGAACTTCTGCGCCATAGTGCCGCGCTATCGTAGCAATCTCGTTATCATCAGTGCTGACAATGATTTTATCTAAGTCCCGAACCGAACGGGCCACCTCAATAGTCCAGGCAATTAACGGTTTGCCCCCCAGCGAGGCAAGATTCTTTCGGGGAATTGCCTGGGAACCCCCACGTGCTGGTATCAAGGTTAATATCTTCTCCTTCATAGTTTAGTTTATACCCTCCGTTGCGGGTGACCTCTTGTCTAAGCGGCGCGTTTCATGGGTAGACATTGGCGAAGCAGGCGGAGAGATTTCCTATAGATATTCAGGCCATTCTGCTGAGGTGAACCGGTGATAAGTTCTTCTATAGTGGTCAGCAGTCTAGGGGTAGATTTTCCGTCAATCATTCCCCAGTAAGCCTGGCTTTCGGCCTGGGCACGCCGAAGCGCCTCATAATATTCGGGATCAGAAGTCAGGCGCCTCAATACCCGGCGGAAATCTTCCTTGCTTTCAACAGTCACCACACCGCGCGCAGGTCGGAAATCCGGAAAGCGGAACCGATACACATCGTAATTAATCACTGGCTTGCCACACGCAATTGCCCAACGAATCGTAGAAGAGACTGAAGCTATATAGATATCGCACAGGGAGATCATTCTGGCGGTGTCTGGAGGGGCGAGAGCCATACCCCACCAGCCTCCTTCCTGGAGAAACTCGAACTCCAGACGATTCATAGTAGGATGTAATGATATAAAAATGTTATAGCCCTCGATTTCACTGAGGCAGGCCAGCCAGAAACGTAACATGTCCTGATAGGAGCGAAATTCCTCCTTTAGCCCCGCCATAGCCGAGGTAACTGGTGGCAAGGCGCACAAGATCATTGGACGATCAGAAGGCATCCCATACTGGGCATAGAGTTGCCGGAGATAACTTTCACGATGCTGGAGAGCCTCATACATCGCGTCGTCGTTAGCGGTTCCAGTTACTGCGATCTGCGACGGAGGAACGCCTTGTCGCTGGTAAAAGTCGCGCATGAAAGGACTTTCCACGGCAATCCTATCGGCATAGGTGCCATTCATCAGCCAGGGGAGGGGAGAGCTGATCCCCAACCACTCCAACGGCAAGGCTTGATTGGCAGGCATTCGCACTAAAGTGCGACCTTGATATTCATACACCCAGTGAGGATATGCCCGTGCCAGACCACGATTCTTGGGGTTATCAGCCTGATGTCTAGGATCATTAACATACACCGCTGCAGGTTCTTCCAATCCCGCTAGACAATAGGGGACTATTAATACGGGAATTCCCGAACTGTGAGCTGCTCGCACCCAGGCTCCGCTAACGTACTCTACGTTGTCCTCCGCGAGGACCAATAGATGAGGTCGCAGCGTTCGACACATCAGGCGAGCATAACGCAGCTGCTTATAGGCGCGAAGTAGATGTACTCCTACTAACTCCGAGGAGCGCAACTTCGAAGAGATCTTAACTCGGAGCATCGCCAGGTAAGTCTCCAGTTCTGCGTGTACATATGTCAAGAATCTCCTGACTCGGCCCTTTCCCGCTGTTAACAGCGAACGAAGCGGCCTCGGCAGGAGCCCGCGCGCCAGGAGGCGCATGCCGCGCCAAAATAAGTTAGGCAACAACAACAAAGGAATGAACCAGCTTCTGCTGTGTGGCGACAAGGGCTGCCCGCGAATCCAGGCTTGGATTCCCCAGGCGGAGCATTCCTGATAGTGTTCATACTGGTTAGGATACGGACTGCAGAATAACACCAGGGGCCTGAACCTGCCAGAGTTAAGAAGCAGCTTGGCGAGGCGAAAGAGTTCCCGAAAATGAGCGGCATTATATACAATCAATAAGACGCGTTTGTGCTCAGCCATAGCGGTTGATTCTGCGTCTGTTCAGGCAGTCATTTCGTCCAGGCAAGTCCATGTCATTACGCCGCAGCATTACTTGAAGACCGCCAAGTTTTGAGGGCGTGGATCACGCGCTCCTGTTGTTCGCAGGTTAGGCCCACTGAACTAGGCAGACTTAGAGCCTGCTGATAAAGGCGATCTGCGACGGGACAAATGCGGCGCGGCAGCTGCGAATAAACAGGACTGCGATGCAGCGGTTGCCAGAGGGGCCGGCATTCGATCCCTTGTTGGCGCAACCAGCGCATTACCTCCCGACTTTGGCTGATGCAATTCTTGTCCTGAAATAAGATGGTATAGAGCCAATAAGTTGACTTAGCCCAGGGAGCTTCTGCGGGCAGGACCAGGCCGGGCAGATCTGCCAGATGTTCGGAATAGTACCTGGCAAGCTGCCGTTTACGCTGGACAAATTCGTCGAGCTTCTCCATCTGGGCACAACCCAACGCCGCTTGCAAATTGGTAAGACGGTAATTGTAACCCAGGTGACAGTGGATATATTCGACGGGATCATCCTTGGCTTGGGTGGTCAGATAACGGGCGCGCTCCGCCCAATCCGCGCGCCTGGTAACCAGCATGCCGCCACCACCGCAGGTAATAATCTTATTCCCGTTGAAACTGAAGCAGGCTATGTCTCCTAAGCATCCCACCGGACATTCTTTATAGAAAGCTCCTAATGCCTCAGCAGCATCCTCAATCACCAGCAGGTCGTATTTCCGGGCCAGTTGTAGAATTGGCTCTAAATGGACCGGATGTCCCAGGATATGCACAGGAAGAATAGCCTTCACGCGGCGCCGGGTATGGCGATTGTAAAGGGCACCATTGCGCCACTGGCATTCACGCTGCAGGAAACAAACAACGGCCTCCGGATCCATCTGCCAGTACTGGGGATCGGCGTCTATGAAGATCGGCCAAGCCCCGACATAACGAACCGCATTGGCCGACGCAATAAAAGTCAGCGTCGAAACCAGCACTTCCTCGTCAGGCTGCACGCCGGCCACCAACAGGGCGATATGCAGTGCCGCAGTTCCGTTGACGGTGGCGACGGCATACGGCACACCTAAGTAATCTGCAACCATTCGCTCGAATCGGCTGACATAAGGTCCGGCAGAGGATACCCAGTTACTATCTAAGCATTCGCGGATGTAATCCCAGGCGCGTCCCTCTAAACAAGGAGCCGCTAAGGGTATGAGGTCAGCCAGAGTGGTACTGGCTTCATACGGTATAGCTGCCAAGGCGATACCTCCGCAGATGCTCGCGTATCCAGTCAATAGTACGCTGCAGTCCGTCTTCCAGAGCAATTCGAGGTTCCCACTGCAGCAGGCGTTTGGCTTTCGTATTATCCGCCACAAGGCGTTCCACTTCGCTCTTCTGCGGTCTGCATCGCTGGTCCTCGGATTCGATCCGCACCGTCTTGCCCAGGAGGCGTGCCACTAACTGTGCTAAGTCACCAATGCTGATCTCGCGTCCCGAACCTAGATTAATGGTTTCTCCCAAAACATTGTCCGCACTGGCCGCTCGAAGAAACCCTTCAACAGTATCGCTGACGTAGTTGAGATCCCGCGTAGGATGGAGATGGCCCAGGAATATGGTATCCTTAGTAAGGCACTGGGTAATTATCGTCGGAATGACTGCCCGAGCCGATTGACGTGGCCCATAGGTATTGAAGGGCCGTACCGTAACCACGGGAACCCCATAAGAACAATAGAATGCTTCCGCGAGTTTATCCGCAGCAATCTTAGTGGCGGCATAAGGAGACTGTCCCTGAAGGGGATGATTTTCATCTATGGGAACGTACCGGGCTGTGCCATAGACCTCACTGGTAGAGGTGTGGACTAAGCGGGCAATGCGCAAATCGCGCACCGCTAATAACACATTGAGGGTTCCTTCAATGTTAGTGCGAACGTAAGAAGCAGGAGCCTGATAGGAATAAGGGATAGCGATAAGGGCTCCTAGGTGAAAAATAATTTCGACGTTCCTGGCGGCTTGATATACCGAATCGCGGTCGGTCAGGTCGCCCAGGACCACCTGGATGTATTCGCGATTCGGAGTCTGATCGAGCCAGCCCCAGGAACCGATGGCGTTGTAATGTACTAAAGCGCGGACTCGAGCACCTGATTCGACTAGGCGCTCGACCAAGTGGCTGCCGATGAAACCGCCTGCTCCCGTGACTAGGACACGCTTACCGTGCCAATTCATGCGGCAAATCTCCCGAGACGGACATCGTTTTCCGCGCGCTCATAGTCCACCGGCTGCCCGATGTCGAGCCAGTATTCCAGGATGGGAAAACTGACAACCGTTTTTCGCGCCTGGATCAGGGCTGCGATCAGATCTGTCATGTGGAAACGTCGGCCCCGGGGTATAAAAGAGAGTGCCTGGGGCTGCAGCAGATAAATGCCAGCATTCACGAAAAAGCAGAAGTCCGGTTTTTCCACAATACGGCGAACGTAAGTGTGTTCACTCTCTACGACGCCATAGGGCACTTGAAACTCATATTTACGAACCCCCACAGTAAGAGAGGCTTCCTGTTCGAGGTGATAAGCAAACATGTCGCGAAAATCTGTCTGGGTCAGGATGTCGCCATTCATGACTAATAATGTCTGACTAGTCGAATCTAACAAACTCAAGGCACCGGCAGTTCCTAAAGGCGTTTCTTCATGAATATAGGAAATTTCCACACCTAAGTGTCGGCCATCCCGGAAGTGTGCCCGAATTTTCTCAGCATGATAGTGAGTCGTAATAGTGATTTTGCGAATGCCGTGCTGGCGGAGTTGCCGGATAATACGTTGCAAGAGAGGCTCGCCCCCAATGGGAAGCATAGGTTTGGGGGTGTCGGTGGTCAGAGGGTGTAAGCGGGTGCCAAAGCCTCCCGCCATGACAACAGCCTGAATGGGTAAGCTTTCCTGCGGGAGGAGGTCCTGCATGGTGACCAGCCCGACCACGCGATCCGATTCATCCAGCAGAGGTATCTGGTGAACTGCGTTCTGCTGCATGAGCTGAAGCAACAATTCGCGCGGCGTACCCCACCGTGCTACTATCGGTGGATGGGGCGTATTTTTCTTAAGTTCCAAGACCTTCGCCAGGTGATCCTCGAGGCTGCAACCCGCCAGAATGGCGCGGCGAATGTCTCCGTCAGTGACGGTAGCCAGGAGTCGGCGTTGCGAATCGGTAACCAGGATAATTCCCTTGCTATTGCGGTCAATGTATTCCATCGCCAGGCGCAGGGGGGCATCCAGTTGAATACAGACGTTAGTCAAGTTGCGTACCGCATCGCACTCCACGGCATCTCCTTTTGTCGTGGCCTGAAACTAAGCAGCCTGTCGCCGGGCTGCCTCTACTTCCCAGATGGGGTAACGCAGCTTCCATTCTCCCCCTTCTTTCTTCCACAGGTGAGGTGAACGGAACTTATCGCACAACTCCAGGAAGTACTCAGGTTTCATACCGATATAGTCCATGATTTCTTGGAAATATTTACTGGGAAATTCCCCGTCGAACCGTTTCACCAGAGCGATGCCCTCTTCCCGTGTGAGATGTTTATTGCGAATTTCCTGAGAGGCATCATAACTGGCGCGACCCAGACCGAACTTAATATAGGTGGTATAGTAATGGAAGCCATCTATCTTATCGTCCAGGCTATTATACTTGCTGTAAGTGCCTTCAGTTCGGAACGGATTGGCCTGGAACCCGCAGTGTTCGGCGGCGTAATAGTAACATTCCTGCGGCACCCACTTGAGATAGTAACCGAGATAATGAACTTCGATTCCCGAGGCTTCCAATTCCTGGGCGTCGGCAGGGAGATAAGCCATCAGGTCATTGAGAGTTACGTTATAACGTTCCATGAGTTCGGGAATACGAACGCCGGCCAGGTAAAGATTGTCTAAGTTGCGATAGGTATAATAGGACTTATCGCGCAGCGAGGTGGCCGTATCGGCGATAGGATTGCCATATTCCGCTTCATTTTCGCCATAAAAAATCAGCTTGATACCAAACTTCATAGCAATCTTAGGGGCCAAGTTTTTCTGACCCAGGATAAACGTCTGGAACGGATGGAGAAGATTCTCGATGGCCAGGCGTGTCAGCAGCTTCATGATGCGGCCATTCTGCTTAAAAGTGACATTGTCAAAACCGCCCACCTCGCACCAGTTACGATAATTCTGCCAACCGATGTCGGTATAAAGGATAGGAGGCCAGGTGCAGGTCAGCGGGTGCATGCCATACTTATATTTCAGTATGTGAGCTGCGAAGCAGCTATCCTTGCCGCCGCTGCCTGGCACCAGGCAATCGTAAGAACCATCGTTTCGGCGATACTTATCGAGCAGTCGGAGCAGTTCCTTCTCGCGCGCTTCCCAATCAATGGTTTCCTTCATTTCGGCCACGCGACAGGCATCGCAGACCCCCTCCTCATCTATATGTAACGTAGGCGTCTTGCGATCCGGACGGTGGAGGTGCTCCGGATAAGAGCAAGGCCGTTGATTCGACATTACGCAGCGTTGACAGTAGACTACTTTATGCGGCAGACCGTAATAGGCGATCAGCTTTTCCTCTGGTTCATGCGGCATGGCGGGATGCCTCCTGCTGAAGCTGACCGGCAATAAGTCGGGCGAGGTTGCGATAGATGTGTATGCCTGCCGGTCCACTGCGTTCGGGATGAAATTGAAAAGCCATCACATTGCCTCGACGCAGGCTGGAACAGAACTCGATGTGACCATAGCGCGTTACTGAAAGCACGACCGACGGATCCGTGGGTTGCGCATAATAGGAGTGAACGAAATACATGTATTCGCCATCGCGGAGGTTCTCCAGGGGAGAATGATGCCAGCAATCGCCGGCCAGGTGTTGCTTGAAGTAATCGGGACGATAGATACGGTTCCAGCCCACCTGAGGAACCTTGAGGGGACCGCTCGGCCCCATCGGATTTTCAAAGCGCACTACCGGGCCTTCAATGATATTGAGTCCACGATGGCGACCGAACTCGAAACTCTCCGTCATGAGAAGCTGCTGACCCAGGCAGATGCCTATCAAGAACTTACCGGATTGGGCAATGTCCTGAAGTGGCCTGACGAGGTCGCGCTGGCGTAAACAATCCATTGCATCGCCGAATGCTCCGACACCTGGCAGGATGACTGCATCTGCGGTGAGAATATCGCGTTTCTCCGCAGTGATGAAGGCCTCCAGGCCCACTTTATGACATGCCTGCTGGACACTAAATAAATTGCCGAGGCTATAATCGACGATCGCGACTCGTAGCTTATAGCCGCCTTCCATGGCCTGGTTCCTTCCCTCTGCGGAAAATCCTGGTCGGGACTCCGACGGCGAGGAGGTTATCTTGCCAATGGGTTCGCGTCTTTTAGCACATCGGGCTTTTCTGAGCAAGGCCAATTGCAGTGTCACTGCAAAGCAACGGCATATAAAAGATCAGAAAAGCAGGGCATCGTCCCTGCAGGAAGATCTGGGAGTCAGGCAGTCTCATTTTGCTTGCCGTATCTTCGCAACCGAATCCCACGCGGGATGCAGCACACAAATACGATTTCCTGCAAAGGCGGGGCGAAGGGCACGGATTGAGCCGATGGAGAAGATTATGAGCAGTTTCCCGAAATACCGCAGCTGGTCTATGTCCAATTGGGGGCACCGCATCCTGACCGGCGGGCTGCGTGCCTGCCTGCGGCCAGTTTATCGCTTCGCCGTGCATGGCGCCGAGTGGTTGCCGCCTCATGGCCCCGCGGTAATCGTGCACAACGCAGTGGCTTGGCCGGACGTGGTTGTGTTACCTCTCAGCACTCCCCGACCGGTTCGGTGTCTGGTGCCGACGACACGCCGCCGCGGTCATTGGCACCGCATGTTGGGCCGCATCTTCGGCGTGATACTTATCGAACAGGAGCAAGGCCCGGAGGCTTTGCTGCGAGGGGTTGACGAGGCGCGGCGCGCTCTGGAGCGGGGCGAATTAGTGGCCGTGCCGGCCGATGCGCCATATCAGGTGGGGCCAGTGCGGGTTACGCTCGCCTGGTGGATACGTCAACTGTTGGGGGGAGATACCGTTTCCGCTGCCAGCCAGCGACCTGTCTGCAGCGTGCCCATTATTCCGGCGGCTCTGGATCGTGTGTGGGGCAATCTGTTTCGCGAACACCGTGGCGGTTTTCGCTGGAAGCGCCCTTTGCGCATGCCCTTGCCTCTGACTGTAGTTTTTGACAGCCCCTTGTCAGCAGATACGCCTGTCAGCGAATTGGAGCAGCGCATTCAACTACTCCACTGCCAGGCATTCGAAAAGCGAAAAGCTCAGGAATGGTCGCTGCCGCGTCATTTTGTGCGGCAGGCGTGTCGGCATCCGTTCCGGGTATGTGTCATAGACGGCCTGCAAAAAGGGCTGCGGCTGACTTACGCACAAACACTGGCCGGTGCTGTAGCACTGCGTGATCTGCTTGAGCCCGTATTCGGAGCCGACGAACACAAAGTAGGCTTGCTGCTTCCTACCTCAGTTGGTGCCGTTCTCGCGAACCTGGCGATCACCTTGTCCGGACGCATTGCTGTGAATCTGAATTACACGGCGTCGCAGGAGGCGCTGGCCTCCGCCGTTCGCCAATGCCAGATTCGCCATGTCCTGACCACGCGGCGGTTGATGGAGCGCATTCCTCAGGACTGGGCCAGCAGCGTTTCACTGCTTTATCTGGAAGAACTCCGCGGGCAAATCTCCCGGTGGCGCAAACTCGTAGCCTGGTTGCAGTGCGTGTTATTACCGGCATGGATCCTGGAACGCCGCCTGGGCCTGCAGCAGCAAAGTGGCACCGACCCACTGATCACCGTTATATTTTCCAGCGGCACTACAGGAGATCCCAAAGGAGTTATGCTGTCTCACTTCAACGTCTTGGCCAACATTCAATCCATTTGTCAGGCCATTGAGCCTCTGCCCCAGGATCGTATTCTCGGCGTGTTGCCACTATTCCACAGTTTCGGTTACACGGTAACCTTCTGGCTGCCTCTGGTGATCGGGGCCTCGGCGGTGTACTACCCGGATCCGCGACAGGCGAAAGAAATCGGGGACTTGTGCCGTGAACATCGCTGCACGCTCTTTGTAACCACGCCGACGTTCCTCCGACTGGTTCATCGTCGTTGCGAGCGCAATCATTTCCGCAGCATTCGGTTGCTTATCACGGGTGCGGAAAAATTACCACGAAGCCTGGCTGAAGCATTTGCAGAAAAATTCGGCATCTGGCCACTGGAAGGTTATGGTTGCACCGAGCTGTCGCCGGTCGTCTCCACGAATTTGCCAGACGAACGCCTCGGCGTCTGGGAACGCATGCGCCATAAACTGGGGACCATCGGCCGTCCTATTCCCGCGGTTGCCGTACAACTCGTTGACCTGGATACGGGGCAACCCGTGTCGGTGGGCCAAATGGGCATGCTGCGGGTTTATGGCCCGAACGTCATGCTCGGCTACCTCGGCCGTGAAAAACAAACGCAGGAAGCTATTCAAGAGGGCTGGTATGTTACGGGAGACTTGGCCGAATTGGACGAGGAAGGTTTCCTGACGATCCGAGATCGCCTGGCGCGTTTCAGTAAGATTGGCGGCGAAATGGTGCCCCATCAGCGCGTCGAGGACGAAATCCAACGTATCCTCGGCACTACGGAGCTGGTCTGTGCAGTAGTCGGTGTCCCAGACGAACGCAAAGGGGAGAAGCTCGTCGTGGTGCATCGTCCCTGGGCCGACGGGCTCACCTCTCAGGAAATTCTCTCACGGCTCAAAGCCAAGGGCCTGCCGAATCTCTGGCTTCCGGATACCTTCCTCGAAGTGCCGGAGCTACCAGTACTGGCCACGGGCAAACTCGACCTTCGCCGACTGAAGGCTCTTGCCTTAGAGCAACTGAGCACTCAACAGGCTTCGCCATGACCGTGTTCCCTCCACTACTCCTGCTCGCCATCTGGCTACTGGTGGCTGGCTGGCCCGACACGGCACAACGCCATCTGCGATTGGCGCAAGCAGCCTACCGGCGAGGCGACTATGCGTCTGCCTTGGAGCATTATCAGGCGGCCACGCCTTACAGGCGTGATCCGGGATTTGTAGCTTTCAACCAGGCGGCAGTATTGGGACGGATGCAGCGATGGCACGACGCTATCAGCTGCTATACCCAGGCTCTCGAAGACGCGCGAGGTCGGCGCCGGATCCTCAGTCTCTATGGGCGTGGCACTGCCTACCTGGCCCTGGCTCTCCACACAACTAGTGCCGAGAAGGCGGGCTTCTTAGCTTCTGCTGTCAGGGACCTGAGCCAGTGTCTAGAGGAAGCTCCTGATTTCGAGGATGCCCGCCATCATCTGAACCTGGCCCAACGTTTACTGCAGGAAGCATCCCGCACGCCGTCGCCCGACAAAGCGCCATCCAAGCCGTCCCAACCCCCTGACAATGCTCCCTCACCGAGTAGTGAAGGTTCAGCTGGTACCAAGCCTGAACAGACTCGTACTGGATTGAAGCCCGTGAAGCTGTTGCCTGAGGTGGATGCTCAAAGGCCCTTGGAGACTCCGTACCACATTCGTCCGGGTCGAGGCCAACTGCCGGCGATTCCTGCGCGCGCCGATTTGCCCCCCATTGCTCCCGAGCAAGCGCGCCACTGGCTCGACGTCGAGTGGCAACGCATTACTCATGCTCGTGCCCAGCGAACAGGCCCCGTCCTGGGAGCGACCTCCGTCAGGGACTGGTAACGCCATGGCTGCCCGTGCCCGTTCCTGTTCCAAACCCCAAAGGTTAGCCCCGTCCCTGGCATTTCTTGTCATTTGCATAACAATTTCAACGCCAAGCCATGCAGCACATTACCATTCCCTGCAAAGCGGCCCTTCTGAGACGGAGGTGCGATTGTACACCGATTCGGGTTCGACAGTATATCGCGGGCAGCTCATGTCCCTATACTTAGAAATCCACCTACCTGACCCTCCCGCTTCCCCTGTAAAGGTTGTTCGATGCGACATACCTTGGCTGGGGCGGGAATTTGGCTTCCGCTGGCGCATGCCCCCCGATCAGTGGTTCTGTCAGTATAGCCTGCCTGCTCCGAACTCGTTAGCTTGCGAGATAGACGTTTCCTCTGAGCTGGCACCTTTCCTGGGCCTGATGCCGGGCAGGCACACTATTCATGTGCCTCGAAGCGATGCCCTGCGCCCCGTCTGGAAACTTAGTTGGCAGCTTGTTGTGGATAAACCGCTTTTCGGTGAACACCTCTCATTCGCGCCCATAGAGGTTCACTTGCCGAGTTGGCAAAAAAGCTTAGTAACAGCTCCTGTCGCGGTTACGGTCCAGGACATACCACCTCCGCTCGCGCCGACAAGCGCTTTCCTGTTGCCGCCCGGTCTTTATCGCCTGACCGCCTCCTGTCGGCCCGAGGTTACTTACCTAGGTACAAGTTCCGAGTATCATTTATGCCTGAGCGGTTCCGGCGCATGCGAAGACATCGAGGCGCAGGCACTACAGACTTTTATTAGCCAGCAGTTCGGTCTGGCTTTGCATTATCGCGGAGAAACCTGGCCAGATGCTCACACGAGATGCTGGCGTTGGGAGATGCAACTTAAATCGGCAGGAACTTGGGAGTTGCCGTCGCTCACTTGCCTCGCACTTGACCCTCAACATCATCCCCCTCGTTATCGGGAGGTTGGAGCCAGCGGCCTTATGATTCGCAGCTTGCCCGCCATATCATTAGCTCACTTAGAATCGCGGCGGAGCATGTCCCAATTGCCCTGCCGGAACGTGGACTACTTGATTCCCCCCTGGGATGCTCAGCAAACCCTGACCCCAACCTGGCTGGCCTGGTTCATCCCGCCTATTCTCTGGTTCCTCGTAGCTGTCGCACGTTGGTATCGAGGCAGGCCCTTCGTCTGGCGCCGTTACAGTCAACCTGCCAAACAGGCGCTAGCCGCGCTGAGACACCAAATGAAAACGGAACAGCCTGACCCTTACCGTACCTGGCGTGTCTTACAGGAATATCTTGAACGCAGACTCGCCCTGCCTCTTTATCCTCCCACCAGCGATCTAAGTCAGCATTTGCGCCAAAGAGAGCTTGATTCAGCATTCATCCGCCAACTGATAGACCTTCTGAAGGAACTGGAAAGTGCTGCGTTTTCACCCTCCGGCACCCTCTCAACAGAGAAGTTACGCCAAGTCACCAACATAATTGTCGCATTGGATCGTCAGTTAGCCGACGATATCAGACCCATCCCGAGGATGCGCGAGTGAATACTTTGGTCTTAGGTCTTAGTATTTCTCTACACATAGGTGTAATCAGCGATATGGATACCTGGCTGCAAAAAGCTCAGCACCTCGCCAGTCAGGGGGATTACTGGCTGGCTGGAGAAATCTATCAGGTGTTGTTCCAGTCTGGTTTTCGAGCCGCTGCGCTCGATTATAACCTCGGAGTATGTGCCTTAGCCTGCGGAGAGTTAGCTGCTGCGATCTATCATCTTCGGCGTGCCGTTCATCAGTCCCCCTGGGACAGTGAGTTCCGAAGAGCGTTAGCACATGCCCGTTCTCATGTTCCTGGCGCGCCCCGTCCTTCCGATGACCATCCAAGATTAACTTCCGCTCTACTCTGGTTGGGTTGGCTCACTTGGGCAACAGGTTGGTGCAGCCTGATGGGACTGCATTTTCGCGCCGCACGGCGTTGGGGCGTTGCAGGATTGGTATTATCCACGCTCTCACTGGTTCTTATTAGTTTCGTTGCGTTGCACCGCGCTCACGAGAAACGGGCTCCGTGGGCAGTGGTACGTGAACGCTGCGAGGTACGTATCGGTAATGGAGCAAGCTATCCAGTGCTCATTCAGGAGGGCCAGCCCGTGATACTATATCCGGGTTGGGAAATTCAAGTGCTCGACCAGCGACCAAATGCTTGGGCCTATATCTCTTTAGGTGGTCGAGCCGCCGGCTGGGTTCCTCTTAGCTGCCTGTATATAGCTGCTCAACCGTATCAAGGGCCATAGCTAATGTCACAACCAGATGCCTTATACCGGGACTCTAAGCGATCTCCAGGAGCCAGGCTATGACTCGAAAAACATATGGTATCCTGCTTGTCACCGGAGGCCAGACCCACCAAGAAAGTTATGCTTTAGCATTTGCCGCAGACCAGCGGGCACAGCTGAGGGCCATCACTGACGAAGCAGAGGTTAGTCCGCGGCGCCGCTCTTTGAATGAACAACTGGCTAAGCAACTTAATATCCCCTATGTACCGAATCTCACGGAGGCCTTGAAATTGCCGGAGGTTCACGTCGTCAGCATCTGCGCTGAACCTGAGCGCCGTGGACGGATTGCCAAACAGTGTGCCGATGCAGGAAAACACTTGTACCTGGATAAATCGCTTTGCCCAAGTTTATCTGAGGCCGATGCCCTGGTAGCTGCAGTGACACGAAACCAGGTAAAATCGCACATGTACACCTTTATAACACAACCCTGGCTGCAGCGATTGAAGGACCTGATACGCACGGGGATGTTAGGCGAGATCAGGGCCATTCATGCGGATTGCTTTTTTGCGAAAGGCCATCCAGGATCTGCACAACCCGTGCGCCGGCGGGAGGAATATCCCCCGCAGCGACACCAACTGATCGAGGCCAAACGCGAACTCGATAATGTCGGCGTTTATCCGCTGGCCCACATTCACTGGCTGACGGGCAGGAAGTATAGTCGGATCTGGGCATGTACCGCGAACTATTTCTTTCGGGAACATCAGCATCATAACATTGAGGATTTTGGTCTGGTCCGAGCTGAGCTGGAAGGCGGCATCAAGGTAACTGTGGCTGCAGGCCGCTATGGCTGGATGACGCATCCTGGAGCAGGGCTGCATCGTTACATCGTTGTGGGCAGTCGAGGTACTTATCTTGCCGATGCCTGGCGTCCTCGGCTGGAAGTTTATACTGCGGAGACTCCCTGGACCCCTCCGGCGGCTCATCCCGAAGATCCGATGGCTTTCTGGCACAGCACCCTGCAAATCACTCACACGCGTCCGAAAAACAGCTGGTGGCCCCTGGCGCCTGTTGTGGAACGCGATGCGGCTTATTTCCTCGATTGTTTAGATGCAGGCCGGGAGAGTGAAATGTCGGTGCGCGAAGCCGCCCATATTGCCGAAGTCTTATTGGCGGCTTATAAGTCAGCGGCCTCCGGAGAAGCGGTTACCCTGCCCTTGCCTCGAACGTGACTCGGATCGTGAACGCCTTCTAACTGCCAAAAGGTCGTTTTCCTTACGATCACGCGAAACCTGCTGACTAAGCTCCTTGCCGCATAAGTCTATAACATCATTATTCAGGATCAATCCCCTCGATGCAATACCTTCACCTCAGTTTACCATCGCGCAGCAACCGTTAACTTGGGTGTCTAACTCTGTTGCAGGAGCCTGCTACGCGACTCCGGTGATAGTCAGTCCTGCTTGGATGCTTGGTGTTTCGCTGGAAAGTGAGCTGCATCAGAGCAGGCGCTTCTGCCCGTGTTCATGCACTTTATGTTCGCGGATGATTAAGACTTGCCCGGAGCTTTTGTTGGTTCGGCAGGTCTCACTTCTTCCAGCGGTCGCAAAGTTCCATCGGGGCGCAAACGCAGGAAATAAAGCTGCCAGTCCCGTTCTAAGTCCGCAAGTGATTTGCCAGTATGGTCCTGCAATGCTCTCGAAACATCTTCCGAAGAAGTCAGTTGTTCGATAAAGCGAATTAAGGATTGTCCAGGAGGGCTGGCTATGGTTTTGTTTGTTGAAGGGGAATGGGGACCGAAAAGGAAATAATAGGCGGTCGCCCAGGAAGCCAGGAAATACCGATCCGAAGCGTACCCTTCAGAGTTATGGTTGACCTGAAAATGCCGCGTTTCGCTCCGCAACAACTCATGTATCGTCGGCATGGAGTTCTCCCGAAGGAGTCGCTGCACGCGCTGCAGCCGTTCGACGTCCAGGTGACCGATGCGGATCTCTCCCGTTTCCACTATGGCAGTTTCAATAATCTGGGCCAGACCTTCATTTAACCAACGAGGCACTTTATGCTGCGCTTGAGGAAAAAGATAAAGGTCTAGATAAGCATGGAAAGTTTCGTGATAGCATAAACGAAAGAGCGGTTGAAGCTGTCGGTCCAGAATAGCCTCATTTTCCTGACCGATCCGCAGCAATTGCGCCCGCACCGCTTTGAGCTTTTCCAGAACTTCCGGCGGAGGTTGGCCATGATAATGCTGGCGGAGTTTCCCTTCATAGCGCTCCAGTTCGCGGAGCTGTGCTTCCTGCTGAGCACGGACTCTGGTTAACTGCTCGGCAAGTTGCTCCCAGGTGGTGACCACAAGAATCTCGGCACGCTCGGGAATATATACTGCCGGATTGCTTAATTGCAAGCCGCGTTCTTTGAGCGCCCGTTGATAGGAGCCAGCATCTTTATAGAGGTATATCACCAGGCGCTGTTGGGGCTTGAAACGTTCTCCAAGGTACTCCCGCAAAGCTGCAAACATGTCTTCTAATCGCACCACGACGCGGCGAGTGAGTTCTTCGCTGGACAGGTAACACCATAAAGCAAACCATTCGCCACTATAGAACCAGGCTCCCTCAGGACGACGCTCCAACTGGAGGGCCTCCCTGCGACGTTTCTCCTGAAGACCGCGAGGGTCCAGTTTTTCCAGTTTTCTGATCCAATCCTGGCGAAGCGTATCGTCAATACGCTCGATGCGGCCAATTTCGTCTCGGAAAAACACTGCGTCCAGAACATAGGTCGGTTTGCCCGGCCGCCGCAAGACCTGGCGAAAATGCACCGCATCATTAGTCTCCTGAAGAATCACTCCTTGAAAACTGTGACCATTTCGGAGGTGGATAGTATCAAGCGGCCAATCTTGAGCTGAAATGTATATCGTTGACACGAACACCAGGGCGAGATAAAGGCTATACCTGGACATGCTTGTCCGCCTCCGCAATCTAAGTCCAGACCGAGATCGTTAGAATATGCAAGATAGCATCGGGTATAGTGCAACCAAGCTGCTGGCCATTCAGTCTAAGTGTTCGAGGCTTGATAGACCAAACGCCCACCGACGAAAGTATAAAGAACTTTCGTAAACGGAATCAGCCTGGCGTCGCAGGTCAGGACATCCCGGTCGAGGACGATCAGGTCTGCAAGTTTACCGACTTCAAGGGTCCCTTTGATTTTTTCCTCGTGAGTCAGGTAGGCGTTATTCACCGTATAAAGCTTCAATGCCTCTTCTCGAGTGAGGCGTTCTTCAGGATAAAGAATGTCTCCCCATTCAGTGATACGTGCGACGGCTGTGTAAATACCTAACCAGGGATTCCAGGGATTAGTAGACAGGAAGGGATCGAACTTCAGCATGTGATCTGAACCTCCGCCAATGACTGTATAACGCAACCAGCTCTTGTAGGGCTGGAACCAGCGCAGGCGTTCCTTTCCGAGGATGCGCAGCAGTGTGGAACCGTCCTTCCAGAGCCAAACGGGTTGAACATCCGCAACCACTCCCAGGCGCTGACAGCGCTCCAGGTTATATTGGGAAGGAAAGTTAGCATGGGTGATGCAGAATCGCAAGGACCTGATGTTTACTGAGCGCTGCGCGAAGTCATAAGCATCTAATAAGACGTCCATGGCGCCCTCTCCTGCGGTGTGGGCAGTCAGTTGCCAGCCTCGGCGAGCGGCCTCCTCTGCCAACACGGAGAGCACCTCGGGGCGAATAAACAGCAGACCGCGATAATTGTCCTCGGTGATCTGATACGCTGGTCCCTTAGGCCAGGGCTGGCGCATGTAGGCCGTACCGTTGAGCATTCCACCG
Organism: Gemmatales bacterium; assembly: GCA_025056555.1. Classification (GTDB taxonomy): domain Bacteria; phylum Planctomycetota; class Planctomycetia; order Gemmatales; family HRBIN36; genus HRBIN36. The sequence continues at coordinate 28,470 of JANWVZ010000019.1, forward strand.
TCGAGGTAAACCTTGATGGGCCCCACTCGCACCCAGGCATCGCCGACACCTGTCGGGCCTCCCCGCTTATCGGGACCCGGCAAGGCGTCGAGTCGGCGTACTAATTCTTCTCGCAGGGATGGTGGCGAAAACTCTCGGGCCACATTCACTCGGATGGTTAATTCACCGCGTTGATAGAGGTCATAGTAAAGGTCCAGCTCCTCTCGACTTGCAGAGCGGTCGCAAATACTCGTGAGGCCGTACTGATTGTAGAGCTTTATCAGTTTCCGCAGTGCGTCGCGGCGTTGCTGCAGGCCCACCGGTTGTTCGCCGGAACGAATCCCCTTGAGGACACCGAGAGCGTTTCGCAACATGCCCGTCGGTTCGCCTGTATCGGGATCCTTGACAACGACGCCATTGGGCGGATTCGGTGTATCGCGGGTTATGCCGGACACTTTCAGCGCCTGGGTGTTCACCACGCTCGCCGGGCCGGCATGATACAACACAGGATGCTGAGGGGCGGCGGCATCGAGTTCGGCGCGCGTAGGAAAGCGCCCTTCCCGCAGCCGCGTCGGAAACGCAAAGCGAAGAACGATCCATTCGCCGGGTGGCTTCTTTTGCGCCTGCATTCGAATATAGCGAAAGACATCCTCAAGAGAAGTAAGGACGGGCAGTTCCTCACGGATTTCACTGGAAGACGCATCAATGGGATGGACGTGACTGTCAATGAGTCCCGGCAGCACAGTGCGTCCGTCGGCGTCGAGGAGGCGCGTTCTTGGCCCAGCAAGTTTGAGCACTTCCTCGTCCGAACCGAGAGCAATGATTCTGTCCTCGCGAATGGCCAGAGCTTCAGCGCGACTTTGCGCAGCGGCCAAGGTAACAATGTGGGCATTATGAACAATCCAATCGGCACTGGCAGCACCGGGCATCGGCAGGCTCCTGGAATCGGGACTGATATTCCTCTCCAAATTTTACTGGAACGTGCTGCCGCGTACAGCTAACCGTGGCGCCGACCAGGCCTCGGTTTTCCCATGATCATAAGCATGCAACCCCCAAGGCTGGACCTGGGAAGAAAACATATGCTTTGCGGTACACCCCTTATCATCTGCACGCAAAGAGTGCGCATTGCCTGGCCGTCTTTATAACCCTCTCAACCAGGCGACAGAATTGCCTATTAGCTCCGAAAAAGCCAGACACCATAGGCCGACCATTCACAATAAACGCTTGCTCCTGATGACGACTCCACATTGAGTAGAAGCCTGCCTGAGGACGTTGACACGCATGTCCTTGGGAGCCTCCGCAGCCGCACTTACATAGTTCGGCCACCGTCTACGACGACCACCTGCCCCGTGACATAATGCGTGCCGCTGGCCAGGAAGCATACAACATCGGCCACGTCTTCGGGAGTAGCTGCGCGTTGCATGGGGGTGAGCGCCATCTGGCGTTCGATGTGATCCATATGGTCGGCGAGCCAACGTGTCAGGACCGGTCCTGGCGCCACGGCGTTGACCCGAATTTGGGGAGCAAAGGCGCGGGCTAAGGATTTGGTCAGCGTGTTCAGTGCCCCCTTGCTGGCGGCGTAGGGGATCGAGCTGCCGATGCCAAGGATTCCCGCCACCGACGAGATGTTAACAATCGAGCCACCTCCATGCCGCTGCATGTGAGGAATTACGGCCCGGCAGCAATAAAAGGCGCCCTTGAGGTTGACGCCGAGGATTTCGTCCCAGACTTCTTCGGTGAGGGCCTCGAGCTGGCGATGGTCAATAAACCGTGTGGTACCTGCATTGTTGACCAGCACATCCACGCGGTCCCAGGCGTGAATAATCTGGTCCACCATGCGACGGACTTCCTCGTCGTGCCCGACATGGGCGCGAATGAGTAGCCCCGGTACGCCGCACTTTTCCACCTCGTGCAACGTCGCTTCAGCTTCCTGAGCCGACCGGGAATAGTTCACCGCCACTGCAAAGCCTTGGCGAGCTAAGCGCAGCGCGACCGCCCGACCTATGCCGGTTGCCGATCCGGTTACTAACGCCACACGCTCCACTTTCATGAGCCGCTCCTTAATACTAGAGGATAAGTAAGCGGAGAACTCCTTTACGCGCTCTCCGCGCTGGCTTACACTAGCAGCCAACAGGGAACGGGAAAATGGTGCATTCGGAGCTGCGCAAGGTTGCTCGTCGGATCACCGGACCATGGTGCTGGAGCTGAACACCCGACGATTGTTAGCCAATGCTGCCAAAGCCGAGACGCTCGAACTGCTCGACCGGGTTACCGTATTGCGCGAGTACCTGGAAGCGGAAGCCGTAGAAATCGCTGAAGCGGAGTTGGCGAGGCGGGGAATTACTCCGGAAGAAATCGCCGCCCATGAGCGGAAATGGAAGCATCGTGTGTTGCGCGACGAAAACGGCATGGTTTTCTGTTGCAGCCGTTGTGGACGCGCTGCTATTGAGGAAGAAATAGGTTGGTATCGCTTCTGGGGGCTGATTCCAATCTTTCCCCGACGCTATCGCTTTTGCGAAACCCACTGGCAACAACGCCATCCTGAGGCCTCAGGGGAGTGACTTTATTGCCACACGGCGTTCGCACGGTCGCCGAGTTATCCTCGACCCGATGCCATTCTGGACGGAGCAGCCCGCACATGTCGGGATGGGACAGGTAATTGCCAGCTAAGAAAGCTGAGCCTGCGCGGTGTGCTTGCAATCGCGGCACCGTTATGTCCACACCAGCTGGCCACTAAAGTTGGTTTATGCAGCCAGTTGGTCCGATCACCTTCTGAGCCGGAGACCGACCCTCAGCCCGCAAGCAGGGCTAAGGCCTTCTCGGCATCGGCGGGGGTGAGCGCCCTCCCGTGATAGTTTTGCTCTGCCAGCAGATTGTGAATAGGATAACCCTTGATAGTACGAGCCACGATCACGGACGGTTGGCCTCTGCGTTGACTAGCGCTACGCAGAGCGCGCAGCACGGCCGACCAATTGTGGCCGTCTATCTCCTCGGCATGCCATCCAAAGGAGGCGAACTTGGGCGGTAGCGGGTCAAGATCGAGCACTTCTCGCGTGGGGCCGGTTTGCTGATAGCCGTTATGATCGACGATGGCCACCAAGTTATCTACACGATACTTGACCGCAGCCATCACCGCTTCCCAAACCTGGCCCTCGTTCACCTCGCCGTCGCCTAAGAGAACATAGACGCGGGAGTCGTATTCGTTGAGCCGACAAGCCAAGGCGTGCCCCAGACCGATGGATAAACCCTGACCCAGCGAGCCTGTGGACGCCTCGACTCCAGGCAGCCGACGCATGTTCGGATGACCCTCCAGGGGACTCCCGATTTGCCGCAAGGTGTCGAGTTGCTCCACGGGAAAATAACCGGCCTCGGCCAAGACCGCATATAAAAGCGGCGCCGCGTGGCCTTTGCTCAAGATGAATCGGTCCCGTTGGGGCCAGGACGGTTCCTGGGCGCGATAACGTAATATTCCGCCAAAATATAAAGCGACCACTAGTTCCACTGCGGATAATGAACTGGTAGGGTGGCCTGAGCCTGCCTTAGTGGTCATGCGGATAATGTGTCGGCGAACTACCAGTGCCTTCTCACGCAGCTGAGGTATGAGCAGGGCGTCGTTCTCGGACATGGCCTGTTCCGTTACTGCAGTGCCCCCGTGAAGATTGATAATCCTGCTTTCTGGTGTCGCCATTTTGCGAATCGCGCGGGCGATTGTCCAGGCAGAAGACCAATTGTCCCGACCTTTTTGCCGAATGGTTTTGTTCCGCTGGCAAGTCCTTTAAACACCGCGAGCCGGCGCTGACGCGACCGGCTGCGCGGGCCTCTCCCTGCTCCAGCCCCACACCTGTCTCCTGGTACCGGGGCAGTTTTCTGCAAGCCCCTATGGCTTGCATGGAGAGAATCCTCAGCAATGCGCGTGCCAAATAAACCAATCTCCTGGCAATGATGTAACCGTATATTCTAACGAGACTTGCGAAATTATTGCTGCACGGAAAGCCATTAACGCTGTCTGAGAGGGGCAAAGTTTACAAACCCCATTGGTAGATTTTGCCACACCTGCTCGCTCAACCTTGCGATTGTCTTCATTTATCCCTTGTGAGGGTTGCTTTCGCACCCCAGCGGTTTCCTGAACGCCAATCTGTCAAGCCCATAACCAAAGCGGTTCGGCGCTTGGCCGCGGCGGGCTACCTCTTGAGCAGTACCGGTGATTGCGTTTAGACGTCCAATATTCGGTTTGATTTACCACGTGTGGGACTAAGCCGAAGAAAGAACCCTTTTGCCGTTTCGGTTTTGCCCGCTGGTGGACTCTCTGTGTATCTGCGGTTGGTTTCATGCTGCTTGGGCGTCAATGCGGCCAGCGACAGGACATTTATCTGTTGAGGGGGCTATTTGCTAACGAAACCGCAGTTAACGCAGATGAGCGCGAAGAGGAATACCCTCCGTTGAGGGGACGGCTATTTTGAAGTCGCAAACGGTATGTCAGGGCCAGAAATCGTCGCCTGACTGGATCAGCGCCTCGCTCACGGCCAGCACAGCGCAGTCTGCTGAAAAGTACAAAGTTATGGAATGCCATTGAAGTGGCGATGAGATGTGTTTCAGTCCAGCGGTTGGCCGCAGTGCGGGCACTTCTTACCCTGGGCTTGTCGGCTGGCGCGTAGCTCTTCCAAGAAACTGGCTCCCAAGATGCCCGTGGGTAGCGCCACCATGCCGACACCGAAGATCGCCGATAGCGCTGCGAAAAACCGTCCTAAGGGCGTAACTGGATACACGTCCCCATAGCCTACCGTGGTCAGCGTGATCACCGACCACCACATGGCCGATGGTATGTCAGGAAATTTATCGGGCTGGACGTGATGCTCTGCGAGATACACCAGCGTTGCGGATATCAGAATCAACAAGAACATGAGACCCAAAGTAACGACCAGTTCTTCGCGGCAGCGTCGTAAGGCACGTACCATCACTTGAGCCGAAGTCGAATACCGCCCCAGTTTGGCCAAACGGGCCATGCGCAATAACATCAACATGCGTAAATCGCCAACATTCTCAACGAAAAACATCAGGTAAAACGGAAGAATGGCCAATAAGTCCAAGATGGCCATCGGCGTGACGACGAATAGTAACCGACCAAAGAGAGGATGACTGTACCGCGGCGCTTGCGTACAAGTCCATAGCCGAGCAAAATACTCCACCGTGAAGATAGCTACAGCGATTACTTCGATGGTCAGGAACCAGATCGCAAAGCGCTCGGCCAGCCAGGACACCGTTTCCAGGACCACCGTGGCCACACTGGCGATGATCAACACGGTGAGGAAGCTTACCAGTCCGCGCGTCCAGGGATCTTCGGGTTTCTCCACCTGGAGCGTGCGCCAAACCCGATGTTGCCACGAGGCGAGCTGCGTTAGCCCACCGTTTTTGCCCATACGTGATCGAGACCTGCGTTAGCGGCACTCTGGTGCCAGATATTCGTCCGCGTCAACCCATTCTATCATAGGTTCCGAGGTCGGTTGCAAATCCAGGATCTGCAAATCGAGCCGTTCCTGACCCTGCCAGGTATCGCGCCGCGGATGGAACACGATCGAGCACTGTCCTTGAGCCGTGAGCAATTCTGGCAGTCGCTCTCCCAGATTGAACCCAATGACGCGGAAAACCCGACCTTCATCCTGACGCACGCGGAACATCAGATGCCGTTGGTCTTCGCCGACAGTGCGCGGTTCCCCAACGACGTTCAAATGTGTCGCCAGAAACAACGGTTTGCGATTACCTGGCCCGAAGGGTTGTAAAGCATCGAGGATTTTGAGCAGGCCTGGCGTGACCGCAGCCAAAGGCAGTTCTGTGTCAATGATCAGGGCCGATTCCTGCGCTTCGGATAGCGGGCTCAGCGCTGCCAGTTCCTGTAAGCGTTGGCGAAAGTCTTCAATCAGCTCGGCACGAATACGGAAGCCTGCTGCTGCGGCGTGTCCCCCGAAAGTTTCCAGCAAGTCGCTGCAGCTTTGCAATACCTCTTTGGCGTGAAATCCCGCAGGACATCGGATGCTTCCCGTGGCGGGCTGTTGTCGAAGCGAGATCACAGCCACGGCTTTGCCATATCGCTCCAATAGCCGATTCGCCATGACCCCGACTAATCCCGGATGCCAATCCGGATGGGCAAGCACCAGAGCATTATCTTCGAGCCATTGCGGATGCGTTTCCACCAATTCGCGGGCCTGGTGCAACATCCGCAGTTCCAGCTTGCGGCGAATATCATTTTGCGTCGCACAATAACGCGCCAAGTCCTGGGCTCGCTGAGGATGAGTCGCGGCGAGCAACTCCACTGCTAGTCGTGCCTGCTCCAATCGGCCTACCGCGTTCAGACGGGGTACCAGTTCGTACGCTAGGTCCTCCGCGCTGAGCAATGGACGCTGACTAAGGCGGCTCGCCTCGATCAAGGCCCGCAATCCCACCGAGGGTGCCTGCAGCAACGTTTGCAGACCGTGGCGAATGAAGATGCGATTCTCGTCCAGGACAGGCGCACTGTCCGCTACAGTGCCTAACGCGACCAGAGACAGACTCTCGAGTAAAAATTGTCGAAACGCTTCCGTGACTTTGCGGGCCTGACTAAAGCGTCGGGCCACAGCCCAAGCGAGTTTGAACGCCACTCCGGCGCCTGACAGATGAGGGAACGGATAAGCACTACCAGGTAAGCGCGGGTGAACCAGCACGTCGGCATCGGGTAATTCACTGTGAAACTCGTGATGGTCGGTAATGATCAGTTCCAGGCCCAAGGCACGCGCTTCTTCCGCCTCGGCCACCGCGGTAATCCCGCAATCCACCGTCACCACGACATGCGTTCCCTGTCGGCGGATTTGTCGCAACGCATCTACGTTGAGCCCATAACCCTCTTCCAGGCGATGCGGGACATAAAAATCCACGTCGGCTCCTGCCAGACGCAAACAGCGCCATAGCAACGTCGTCGCGGTCATGCCGTCCACATCGTAATCGCCATAAACGCAAATGCGCCGACCTGCCCGCACCGCCGCATGTAACCGCTCTGCCGCTTCTTCGACGCCCGGCAGGTCCTCCGGTTCGTGCAAATCACTCAAGGCCGACCTCAGGAACCGTCGCGCCATCTCCGCCGTGCGTATCCCCCGTGTGGCCAACAGTGCCGCTATCGCAGGATGAACCCGCAAATCTCGACTCAGGCGCTCAGTAATCAGGCGATCTGCGGTGAGCAGGCACCAGCGCTTCGGTCTCAAGGGTCAATCACTCCTACGCGTTGTTCGGACGACAATAAACCAAGACGACCATTATTGTACAGGAATCAACACTAACTCCGCTAAACACGTAAGCTATGCCGCGCGCGCCCGTGCCGAGAGCGGCGCTTCAATATTGATCGTGCGACGGACACGGTAAGCTGCCTTCCCCTGGCTCTCGAAATATGTCCGCGTCAACAGTTCGCCAATCAGGCCTAACGAAATAAACTGCACGCCGACCACGACCAGTAACACGCTGAGCAACAACAGCGGATTGCGATTTAATCGTTCCGCCCAGACCAACTTCTGCATCACCGCTACGCTCAAGCTCAAGATGCCACCCAGTATGCACATCATGCCACTCAGTCCGAAAATGTGCATGGGTCGGGTTAGATACGCTTGGAGAAACCGTACGGTAATCAGGTCGAGCAGCACCCGCACGGTGCGCGACAGCGAGTATTTCGTTTGACCAAACCTTCGCGGATGGTGCCGCACTGGCACCTGGAGCAAACGGTAACCGCTATTCTGCAACAATACCGAGATGAAACGGTGCATCTCCCCGTATTGAGGCAACTCGAACGCCACCTCCCGCCGCATGGCGCGCAACGTGCACCCCAAATCACGCACATTGGAATGAGTAACCCGGCGGATCAGCCAATTCGCAATCCAACTGGGGATTTTTCGCACGAAAAGCGAATCCTGCCGATCTTTACGCCAGCCCAAGACGACGTCGTAGCCCTCATGCACATGGTGAATGAGCCGCGGAATATCCGCAGGGTCGTTCTGTAAATCACCGTCCATAGTCACAATGATGTCGCCCTGCGCGTGATCAATGCCCGCCCGCAGCGCTGGGGTCTGGCCAAAATTCCGGGTCAGTTGTACTACTTTTACCCGCACATCACACCGCGCGAGTTTTTCGAGCACCTGATCGGAACCGTCCGTAGAACCGTCGTCCACGAAGATTACCTCAAACGTCCAACCCGTCGGCTCCAAAGCC
>JANWVZ010000001.1 GCA_025056555.1 Gemmatales bacterium
GCGAACAGTGCGTTTTCCGCCTCGGTATCTCCTGCTTGCGCCTGAGCTAACATCCCCTCAACCTGACGCCAACTGGTACTCGTCTCTTGATCTTTGCTCATGGCATGTCCCCGGTAATGCGCTCGCCTGAGCCAGCTTCATTCTAGAAAGGTTTCAGACTTCGGGGAATAACGTGGTGGTTTTGCCGACCGACCGAGTTTGCATCGAAAGAGGTTTTGCAGATGAGCGGGTAACCTGAAACGTCTCAATAAATCCTGTAGATGTGCTGTGGCTGAGCTATGCAGCAAGCCGCTAAAGTCATGAGAGTCAATGAGCGGATTTATCGTCCCCAGGTCCGACGAACGCGGCGACCGGCGTGGAAACTTTCCAGCACACCGCTTGCCAGGTTGTCTGCGGAACAATAAACGGCGATCCCACGGCAGGCGGCTGCTAAGCGTTGTACAAATCGAGTCAGTCCGAAATAAAACGGATCGTCAATCAAGGCGACGGTGCTGACATGGATACCTTCGAGTTGGCAACGCACGGCTTCTTCGATCGTGCAGCGTGCGGTCTTTTCCGAGGGTGGATAAAGCAAGACGATGTCCCGCCCTTCGAGATGCGCGGTTGGTTCGCCGTCGGTGATGCAGACGATTTGCCGATTGGCGTAGCCGGTGCGACGCAATCGTTCCCGTGCTACGCGCAAAGCTGCCTGAATGTTAGTAAAGTGCTCGGGCGCCCGTTGTGGGGGATTGTCCATAGGAAAGCGCAAGAAGACGCGGCTGTCGAAAATGCTCACCTCCTTCGGTGCGGCCAGCAGTAAAGCGCGATCGGGCAGCGGAGTTGTGAACGTATAAAATCCGATAACTTCCAGGTGGTCTTCGGGATAGCGTTGCCGCACCAGTTCACGCAAGGCCAGGGCTACACGTTTGGCCTGAAAGAACTTGCCTGCGCGTCCCATGGAGCCGCTCATGTCTAACAAAACAATGGTAGCACATTGGCTGGCGTGGTACGTTTCAGTGACGACGAAGTCTTGCTCGGCCAAATGGAGCTGGCGGTGAGGTCCGAGCCGATGAAATTCCTGAGCCTGGCGACGCAAGGCATTCTTGAGAGTTTCGTGAGGAACTATCAGAGACAAAGAGTCGCCAAATTGATAGGGCCGGGTTTCTTCCGGTTGCACTTCGCCAGTGCCGCGCCACGAGGTTTCGTGCCGACCCGGGGCATCGCGCCGTTCCGTGAGGAACAACTCCTGCAATGCCTTCTGGGCGATTCGCCGCAACCCTTGAACGGTCACTATCAACCGCCCATGCTCGTCTTTGTCCAGATAGCCTGCCCGCATCAGTTGCTCAATCAAGTACTGATCTTCCTGCGGCAATCGTTGGAGATAGCGCAACAAATGTTCACCATGTTCGAGCAAATGCTGGCTGAGTTGATCGAAAATCTTCTCAGCCCCCAAGGATTGGAAAGCGTGGTCTGGGTGGTAGCGTTGAAACTCGAATAAGGGCACGGTTACCGGTTCCGTTTCTCAATTTCAGGATGCAGGTATTTCGCAAGACGGGAGTTAAGTCTGACCAACTACGCGTCGTCCTACGGCCAGTAGCGTCATATCATCGTGTTGGTGAGTCTGCCCAAGACAGAATTGTTCGACCGCTTTTATCAGGTGCTTAGCTCCCAATTGCGCGGAGGCTGGAGGAGCGGTCTGCACGGCTTGGAGAATACGTTCCTGGCCGAAACGTTCGCCCTGTGCGCTTGTCGCATCAAGAATACCGTCACTGAATACATAAACGACGTCGCCCGGTTCCAGGCTCACCTCGCAGGCGGTGTAAGTAGCGTCGGGGTCAATTCCCAAAGGCAAACCGATATGGTCACCCCCTGCTATCTCTTCGACTCGGTCAGTCTTGTTACGACGCACCAGGGCGGGCAGGTGCCCGGCGTTGACCATGACCAGGCGATGCTGAGCGGGGTCGAGCCAGGAGAGCGACATAGTAACAAAGCGGTCGGATAGCCCGGCTTGAATCAGATAATGATTCACTTTCTGCACACTGCGGGTTGGTTCCGGCTCGCTGAGGACACAGTACCGAACATCGGAGGTCATACGCGACATGAGTAGAGCGGCGGCCACCCCTTTGCCTGCAACGTCGCCGACAGCCAGCGCCCATTTCCCATCTCGTAAAGCTATAACGACATAGAAATCGCCTCCGACAAAACGAGCCGCTTTGTAAAAGGCGAAGAATTCGTAATCCGCCAATTGAGGAAGGTCGGTAGGCAACAGAATAGCCTGTACTTGCCGGGCAAACTCCATTTCGCGTTCCATACGTTCCCGGGCGATACGGTGTTCATGCAAACTGGCATTGTCCAGGGCCAGCGCTATCTGGTTGCAGACGGCCACCAATAACTGCAAATCTTCCTTAGTGAACAATCGGCTGCGATCCTGTGTGTCCAGCTGAATCACAGCCAGAATCTTTCCGTCGGGATTGCGGGCGGGTGCACAGATCACAGAGCGGATAGTGAAATCGGCGATACTCTCACTGCCACGAAACTGATCGCAAGCGCTGGCGTCCTCACACAAGAAAGCCTCACCGGTACGCAGACATTCCTCGATAATACTGCGCGAAGGCCTGGCGGAATCCTCGTCCTTGGCCCGGCGACATTTCTTAGCCCGCACGCTCCAACGTCTCGGGCTTTCGTCCGGTATCACCAGAAAGCCTCGGTCGGCCTGACGGAATACCTCAAAGAGGCTTTCCAGGATCTGCGGCAGGAGGCTTTCTACATCCAAAGTTCGGATGAGCCGATTGCTGATGTCCAGGAGCAGTTTCAGGTACTCCGCGGGCTGAGCTTTTAGCGCGATGTAACTGGAATCGTCTTTCACCGGCAACCGCTCGGTCACTGTGGAAGTGCTGCTGACGGAAGGTTCTTCCCGTTCCGGGCGAAACTCTTCCGGCAACGGTTTGCGGACAGCGTCTTCAAAAAACTGCAGGCGCAGGTCACAGATACGTACCTCATCCTTATCTCGTAAACGCACGGGCACCTGAGGTTCGAGGGCTCGGCCATTCACCAGAGTCTTATTGCGACTACCTAAATCCTTAATGTAATACTCCCCAGTTCCCTGGCGAAAGACTTCAGCGTGCTCGCGGCTAACCGCCGGGCTGGGCACTACCAGATTGCAACTTGGATTGCGTCCGATGACGAAAGGGGTGTCTTTCAGCTCGTAGCGCGACCCCACATTGGGTCCGCGAACCACTACCAGTGCTGGCATAGGTTCCTCCCGGAGACAACCTCAGGAGATTGTGGCGTTCCTATTCTCGCATCTATGCGATTGTAGTTAGAAGCGTCAGGCCTCGTCAAGGATGGCTGAACTCCCTGTCCACAGCACGACGTGTTCCTCCAAGGAAATTCCCCTGCCGCTCCAGGAGGCCAAACTCCCTGCCCACAGTGTGACGTGCTCATCAAAAGGCCCCCGTTCGCTACTCCGGTAGCCCAGACCCATCACTCGAAGCAGAGCCATTCCCGTGCCGGTCAAAACAAGCCGTGCACGGCCAGCAGGAAGAGCCGATTCAATTCACTGAGTGTTTCACGGGGTGCCCATAATTCCAATTCCAGGCCCTCGCGCTGGAAGCGCAGACCGAGACTGAAGAAAGCCGATTTTGCTTCCGGATAGGCCTCTTTCGGAATCAGGTTGCCCAGCCCCTGAGCACTGGCGGTTTTGTCAAGAGTTTCCAACAGATGTCGCCACAATCCATTGAACTGGAGCATGACGAGCCCGCTGAGCACTTCGCCCAGGGGTTGGCGATGACGCTGTAAGGTCGCGTTTTCAGCCGGGACATTACCTTCGCGGTAGTTTTGCAACCAGCGTTCTGCTTCCTGCGCATCGCGGGTGCTGATCAGGAAGATGCGCTGCTCATCAGCAACAAGCCACAAGGTCCATTGATGGCCAAACATATGCTGCAACATCATGACTTCCGCATTACCCGCCAGGCCATGCGCGCCGATAAGCGGTCCCCAATCTACTTCGAGTTCGGCACGACTTGCGGTTCGACCCAGGAGTTTTCCCCCATCAGCATGCATGTGGAAGCGAACGCCTTCCGGCATCTCCATCTTAGCCAGTTCCTCCAGAAAACGCAGCAACGTCTGACGGGCCAACTGGGCCTTGGCCGTCTCCAGAACGATCATGCCGCGGTAACGCATGTCGAAGGCCCAGGTAACCCGCCGACATTGGCTTTCGAGAAGCTGACTGGCAGTTTCGGCCAATAAACGCTCGATTCTCGCCGAGTCCTTTGGCAGTTCAGTTCCTGGCTGGCGAACGACCTGCTGATAGCGGTGAAGTAAAGGCTCCAGCGTACACGCCGTGGGCAGCGAACCGTAGTGAACCAGGCCTGGCGGCAACCGATCCACGTCTCTGATGTTTTCCCGTGGCATGGCACTCAAGGTTTGCGCCAGGGGGCTTTCAGGACGAATGCGCGCCGATACCTGCACCCGCACCCCTTCTTTTTCGAGACGGGCCGTTATGAGGCTATGTTCTACCTCGCGTCCTAATTCCAAGAGGTCTAGCCCCACTGTCCCCAGAGCTAACGCTGTTGGCCCGAAGGGGAGTCCTCGGGTTGCCTCCAGGAACTGGCGCGTTTCCCTGATGCCTTCCGCAGCCAGTTGGACAAGCGGAGCCAGTTTCACGTATGCGGCTAAATCGGCGTCGGCCCAGCGTTGGGTTTCCTGTGGTGTGAGTCGCTGCGCTAACGAAACCCGTGGTGGCTGATTCGGCAACCTGGCCAACTGTTGAGCAGTTTCCTGCAGTGGCGTGAGCAGGACGTAACCGCCCCGGGGAAGGAGAAAGACCTCCTGCTCGGCGATAACAGTACGTTGACAACCCTCAAAATGCTGGCGCAACTGCTTGCGCTCCTCGGGCATAAGAAAGCTCCGCAGGAAGGCATCGGCATCGCGCACGGGCAGGCCGATGATGACGGGTGGAGGCTGATGCTCCAAGTCCTGCCAACGGACGACCGCCAGAAATAGGGGGCGTTCGCCATCGAGTTCTTTGCGCTCCCGTTTTTCCAGAAAAGCCTGCACCTGTTCATCGAGGGCCTGCTGTACTACGTCCGCAGCTGCCGGCATGGTTTCGCGCAGGAACGCATGTAGCTTCTTCCGAAAACCGTCCAAACCGCGCACTTGAAAAACGCCTTCGACGTAATCGGGCAAGAATTCAAGCGGAGTGGCTGCCCCTGGCGCTGGGGCTTCCGCGCGGCCCAATTGCGGGTGTATCGGCCAAGCCAGCATTAGAACCACACAGCCCGCGCTGACTGACATCGCCATCAACCTTCTTACGCTGCTCATGAGTTGCTCCTTGTGCAGGTTTCTCGTCCCGATGGGAAACTGAGGATGCTCCCGGCAGCATAGCCGATTGTATTGTAGCCGATCCTGTGCGCTTCGGTTATCCTGCGGAATGCCTCAGCTTCTCCTCCAGGAGCTTTTTCAACAACGAGCGATGACAGCGTTTTTCCTCCACACAAGCCGAGGAACATAACAACGTGATGGTTTCGCCCTGCCGAAGACGCTGCAACAAACAGGCGAGCAATTCTTTCTGCTGCCTGACCTCCGCCAGGTAACGGCGGCGGTATTCGGCCCAAGGAATGGGTGGGCCGATTTTACCCCAGTAAGCCGCATGCAATTCACGGCTGGGGCCGAGTTCAGGCCACCACTCATCCCAAGTTTCCTTCTTCCTGGCCACCCCTCGAGGCCGATAGCGCGTGATCAGCAAACGAAAACCATCGTCCGCCTCGACAGGATCATTCCAGCGTTTAGTCCGAATTGGCATATGCAGGGTTCCTCGTAAATGGGCCTAACATTTATTACGACACTGGAGCTACGAAAGTCGTTCGCCATTTGTCTTGGCAACAATCGGGCCGGCTACCGTAGCATACTGTAACACATCATAATGTCGTAGGGTGGCTCGCTGTCGCGGAAAGCATGGGTGACCTTTCCCTCCTGAATACGATTAGGTATCACCGAGCAACCCGCATGAAATGCTCGACTAATGTCGCGTCATGACTCTGCAAGGCCCTGACACAAGACGCACTGCTGAAGAATCCGCTGCTGCACCAGTAAGCCCAACATCGGCGGCCCCGGCCAACGTCAGTCGGGATGGCCCGTTAGCCACCTCCCAGTCCTCGACGACCAATCCTGTGCTACAGCGATGCCTATGGCGCTGGGCCTTGGCGTTGGCACTGCCGGTCATGGTGCAGCAATTCCTGACTTTGGCAGTATCTCTCTCAGACCGACTGATTGCCGGCAGGTTTTTAGGCATGTCGGAAATGCAGCAGCAGCGTTATGTCCAGTGCTGGGCATCTGCGTTAGCTTGGCAAACGGTGCCCAACGGTTTAGGCGGCACTCTGGTCGCCGCTCATCTGGTACGCGAGGCGGAATGGGAACGGCACCGCATAGTGGCGTATCAGTCGGCCCAGACGACGGCAGGCTATCTCAGCTGGTTCCTGAGCAGTTTTACAGTGTTAGTGGCGGTAGGGGCGACGGCAGTGGTAGCTCGGCACACTGGTGCCGGGGAAGGGGAACAGGCCAACCGCGCTACTCATCAGGCGCTGTGGCTCGCCGGCTTCTTCGGGCTGACGGGGAGTGTTGCTGGGCTGGTGGGCGTGGACACTTTAGTGTGGGCATTGCAACTGCGGGGCCTGCCTGCGGAATATACCGCAGCGTATCTTCGGCCGATTTTCCTGGCCTTGACCGGGCAAATGATTGGTTCGGTGGGTTTAGCCTGTCTGGCCGGCGCAGGCGACACCCTGACGGGCATGTGGGTCTTATCGGGGGTAGCCTTGCTCAATTTGCCTTTGAGCTGGGCTTTTTGCTTGGGATGGGGACCATTTCCGGAACTCGGTTTTGTTGGCATTGCCGTGGGCACAGCGTGCAGTCAGGTGCTGGGCAGCCTGGCAGTGCTCGCCGTATTGTATCGCGGTCGCGCCGGGTTGCGTTTACAACGTCGCTACTGGAAAGTTGACCGCGACCTCATGGCGCGCATCTTGCGGGTCAGCATACCCGCCGGGATAGACAGTCTCTCGGTCGTGGTGTGGCAGCTCTGGTTTCTGAGTATCGTTAACCGCCTGGGGCTGGCGGCCAGTGCGGCTCATGGCATTGCCATTCAGTGGGAGGCCTTGGGATATCTTTCGGGCGGAGCATTTGCGGCGGCGGCTATGACAATGGTCGGCCAGTCGCTCGGTGCAGGCAGTGCGCGTCAGGCCCGGCGGGCAGGTTGGACGGCATTCGCCTGGGGCGGCGCAGTCATGTGTGTGATGGGGGCAATCTTCTATACCCTCGCGGAACCGATGTTCCGTCTTTTCTGTCCCTATCCCGAACAGGAGCCTATCGTCCGCACTGGTGTGCCGGTATTACGGCTAATCGCCTACGCCATGCCAGTGCTGGCCTCCTGCATTATTTTCACTGGGGCATTGCGGGGGGCGGGGGATACGCGCGTGCCAGTGATTTTCACCTGGGTCGGTTTTCTGGGTGTGCGGATTCCCTTGGCCTACTGGTTGACCGGTCCGAGTTGGCAGTTGGGATTACTCGGTGCCTGGTACGCGATGGTGACCGACCTGGTGGTGCGGGGGGTCGCCTTCCTGGTGCGTTTCGCGGGAGGACGCTGGCAGAGTTGTCGTGTCTGACCCTAGGCTTACGCGCGCAGACGGCCGAAACAGAAGCCACGTAGCCCACCACGATTCTTGTTTTTTCCCACAGCTTATCGCTCTCAGGGCGACAGGCTTGCGTAGATGGCACCGAGCCCCATACGGACGAAGTTTCTCCAACTCGCCGATACGGAGGCCTTCTCGGCCATCGAGGTCAGTGCTCCACCGAAAGGTAACAAGCCGCGTTTGGGGCCACCGGTGCATGCGAACTGTTGACCCACCTCTGCCAGTGGGATAGCATAAGCACTCAGGCTTGTTCGGCTCAGGAGGTCGCAACCATGGGGCAGCCAATCAGCGGTGCACAATCCGATCAAGCAAGTTTAGGCATGGCTCAGGTTATTGACGTTTTGAAGAAACAAGGAACCACCACGATCGCATGCGACGCGGAACGAGTGGTCTTTGCTTATGAGGGGGGAGGGCGTTTCCGATTGGTCAAGCTCAGTGTCATTCACTCAGGTATCCTGCCTGCGAATATAATTGAGGCCAATTCTGGAATCATCGAGCTGGAAGATTGCGTCTTCCGAGGTGCGGTTTGGAGCGAAGAGAAAAAGTTGGGTGGGAATGGTGTGTGGTTACACGGCGTGGTTCGGGCCACGGTGCGGAACTGCCGGTGCATTGACAATGCGGTGCACGGTATACACGTTTCGGAACATGCCCAGACGCTACTCGACAGCAACATCTGCGAGCGAAATAAGGGCAACGGTATCAGTTATTTCGACAATGCTGGGGGCACAGCCCAAAACAACACCTGCCGAAATAATGGCTGCCATGGGATTGAAGTGTGCGATAAGGCGCAGCCCGTGCTCGAAGGCAACAACTGTGAGGGTAATGGAAGTAACGGCATTTACTATGGGGGTAATGCTGGAGGCACAGCCCGAAACAACGTCTGTCGGAATAATAACAAAGACGGCATCAGCGTGAGCGACCAGGCGCAGCCCCTGCTCGAAGGCAACACCTGCGAGGTCAATAAGGAATGTGGCATTGCATTTCGTGGTAAAGCTGGAGGTACTGCCCGCAAGAATGTCTGTCGCAACAATGGCACTTATGGGATTTTTTTGGATTACGATGTCAAGCCTGTGTTAGAGGATAATTTCAGTGATAAGACCAAACAAGAAAGTGCTCTTTTTGGTTGCTTAGTCCTTATCTTTTTACTGGCAATCATCGCTGCGCTCGTTTGGTACTTCTTCTTCTAAAGGCCTGATAACAGCTACTTAATCGCTTACTTAGCATCTCGAGTTGTCGCTAGTGGGATACCCTCTAAGGGTGTGAGACAGTTCCACTAATATAACGCAATCACTAAGCTTTAGCCGAACGCATCGCAATCTCATGTTCCTTAGTACGAGTTGAATTGGCATCGGCATGTTCATTACGAGCGCAATTGTTGCCCTCGGCTGGGCTGTTGCGGTAGCCGCTGCGATGTAAAGATGCTGATGTGCCGCAGTTAGTCGGCAGGTGCTACAATTTTCGGGGGCTTGAACGGACAGTTGCCTGATTAAGGAAATTTTCCCCTCGGAGGGTAGCTTATTCTTATGGAACCGCTCGGCATTGCGCTTTTGGGCTGTGGTACGGTCGGTAGTGGTGTGGCGCGACTGCTGCTGACAGAAAATGAGCGACTATCCAAGCGGGCAGGTCGGCCATTACGATTGCGCTGGGTTCTGGTGCGCGACCCGTCGAAACCGCGCGGCGTGGCCTTGCCCAGCGACATCATCACCACCGACTTTCGCACGGTGCTGCGGGATCCGCAGGTAATGGTGGTCATCGAACTGATTGGCGGGCTGGAACCCGCGCGGCACTTTATTTTGCAGAGCCTCGAGGCGGGCAAAGACGTGATCACCGCCAATAAGGCGGTACTGGCGCACTACGGCGACGACATCTTCGAGACTGCACGGCGCTACGGGCGGACAGTCGCTTTTGAAGCCAGCGTGGGCGGCGGTATTCCCATTATCGCGGCACTCGCCGAGGAATTGGCCGCGAACCAAATTCTAAGCATTCAGGCCATCCTCAACGGTACCAGCAACTTTATCCTGACGCAGATGCAGGAGGAAGGTGTCAGTTACGAGGCAGCCTTAGCGGAGGCCCAGCGACGAGGTTATGCTGAAGCCGACCCTACTCTCGACGTCAGCGGGGCCGATGCCGCTCATAAGTTGGCCATATTGTCGCGGTTGGCGTTTGGCCCAGGACCGAGCGTCCAGGAGATCTTTTGCCGTGGTATTGACCAGTTGCAACTGGCCGACCTGCGTTTTGCTCAGGAATTAGGCTACACTATCAAATTGCTCGCCGAAGCCTGGTTGCAGGATGGTCAGGTGGCTTTGCACGTGGAACCGACACTGATACATCGTTTGGCACCGTTAGCTCAGGTGCGAGGTGTGTACAATGCCATCCTGGTACGCGGCGATGTCGTCGGTCAAACGCTCTACGCTGGCCGCGGCGCCGGACAGATGCCGACCACTAGCGCTATCCTCGCCGATCTCATTGACTTGGCTATTGGCCGCGCACAGCTTACCTTCCGCACGCTGCGGCTCTGGGAGAACCACAACCGACTACCATTACGCCCCCCCGAACGCATTCGCAGCCGATTTTATTTGCGGATCACCGTCGAAGATCGGCCCGGCGTCATTGGTGAGGTAGCGACAATCCTCGGCAAACATCAGGTCAGCATCTCCTCGGTAATCCAGCACGAGGCGTTGGACGAGTGTGAGGGCGAAGCTGTACCTGTCGTGATTATGACGCACACGACGAACTTGTCGGCATTTCGTCTCGCGGTGGCCCAGATCGACCGTCTCTCCTGCGTCGCCGCCCCCAGCATCTACTACCCCGTCGCAGATTGAGTCTAGAACGACTTGGAAGCCAGGATGCCAGGTCATCGGAAATAGAATCGCACTCATGAACGAAGTAGGCGAGCACAGTTACCACAATCGCTGGCAAGCTGATCATTTAGTTCATTATGATTGCTGTGTATCCCTTATGAAGGATACGACATAACGTGCATCGCGTTCAACCTCCACGTAGAGCACGCCTTTGGACATGTCCCACCGTAGCCACACCCGACGGTCGTGCCAACTCACTAGATCAACGTAGGTATCACTTTCCTGCCAGCGATTGTGATGCTTAATTTCAGGGTGAATTAGGAGCTCAGGGGGCTCCTGGGCATTAGACGGCGGTAGATATCTTAACTGATGAGCCTCGTCCCTGGGAGCAAAAGTGAGGATTAGCTCCCGACCAGTACTAACCGTGCGTATTTCCAGCAAGTCTCCTATCTCTCGGCGGTCCCCCGGGTTGAGATAAATAGTTCGTACCCGTGCACGGAACCGTTGCAACCGCTGCTCTGCACTTGCCTTCCTCTTGGATAGTTCAGACAGCCACTTATCACGATCACGATCAACATGATTCATTATTTGCTCTAAACGCTCATAATACTCGACAGCGCGCTTGCGAAACGGCGCTTGCTCGACAAACCTGCCGCATAGTATAGCGCGTGACAAGAACGCACTGCTATCAATCGATTGTCCGATTTTTCCTGAAGCGCCAAGTCTATCTAAGTGCTCTAATAAAGCATAACCGATGGCGTCAACTAATCTGGCCAAGCGAGGCCATGTAGGTGATTCGGCAACATTTTCGTAGGCACAAATCCAATCCTCAATACCGTCAGCCACCAACCTTAGCGTATTCGACAAAATCATCTGGATAGGGTCATCCTCTTTACTCGGGCGCAGGCAGTACAGGACAAGCGACTGGGCATCTTCTCCAGACAAGTCACCCGCATCACTAACCCAGTTCATCAAGTAGCGCCGTAAGCTTGCTTCTAATTCGGGGATATTGCCAGGTGCTCCTAACGGCCTTCTCGAAGAATACCACACAAGTTCCAAACATAACAATGCCAAGTTGGCGGCCGCTTCCAGCCCCTTGTAATGCCTGTCGGCGAAGAATTGCTTGCTGAAATCGAGAGCGGACTGCGTGAGCAACTCGAGTATCTTCAGCCAGTGAGGATCAGAGCCTGCAGCAGCTTGTGCCTCCAAATAGCGAATTATCCTATCGCTCCTGGATGCTAAAGCGAAACCATGGATGACAGCTTCCATGATGTGTTTGCTAGCAGATTGCCCAGTTGGCAATGGGGTTGTCATGGACTGGGGCAGGAAAGATCGGCGTAAGATCTCGAGTAGAAACTCTGCACTCCAACGTTCAATCCAACGGTCAACTATGCGGCTCTTTTGGTACCTTGTGTGAAACTCTTCGATGAAACTCTTAGTATCCTTTGCATTGAGATATAACTTGCCACTTTCCAATCTCTGCCAAAAGTCCTGAAGCCAAAGACGATCTTCAGCACTCTCGATACGTCGCTGATCTTCCTCAGGCAAAATTTGTTCGCCTGTTTGGGTTTTGTGATCATACTCCTGGAGGATGCGTTGAAAGTCGCCTGCCTGCTCCCACCAGCGCAGGCATAGGGGATAAGGTGAGGATTCGGCCTTGGCGATGAAGTAATCGCGGTGCTGAGTTTCCTCCGCTTTCTCCCAATGGTCTGCGGCTAAGCCGTAGCGCTCCAACCGGTAACTCAAACGCGCTAATTCGTTTTGCCAGGACTTATAGTTACGAGCGTAAGGCTCTTTCGGAGCTATTTCCACGGCCAGATGATAGGCAAGTTCCAGCGATACGCTAGAGATGGGGGTCATCTGCCCCGATTTTTTGCACAAGGATAACACGAGATCATTCCAAACTTTCCAGGTGCGTTTATGGCGTTCCGACTCATGAACCTTGCGTTGAAGCACTAAGTCTTCCAGTTTCCGAAGCAGCGACCTGGCTGCGTCGTCCGTAGCTTGCTTCCGCCAGTGCGAGTAAGCCCGCGCTAACTCGCGGCGCCAGGTGGGTTCCACTTCCCGTCCTGCTAACTCGTCCCAAGCAGATTCCGAATCCAGCGTGGCCTCCCAGAACCAATCGGAAGCCAGGGCTTTATCAAGAGACCACATCTTGTGAGCTGCGGCGAGTACCTCGCCTTGATAATACTGGCGCCATGCCAACATGCGTTCCTTATCCAGGGGTTTTTCCGCGCGATCGTAATAATAAGCGGCACGTTCCGCATGCTCAGCGTTTTTCTGATCATGAGCCAGGCGCTCAAACTCCTTAGCGAGTTCGAGCCATCGGCCAATAAATGCCTGGGTCATTTCGCGCAAATCAGCGGGACTCCAGTCAAAACCCACGCGCGCCTCGGTTTGTGGATTTTGTCGGAGCCAGCGTTGCAACTCTTCCCAAAACTTCTGCCAACCTTCCTGCGTTTCTACCAGCCAGAGCGTTTCGCGCGCACGGCTGACAGCCACGTAGAGGTTATTTAGGAAAAACTCCGCCTGGAAGCGTTTCGACTCATCAATCTCGGGATTGTCCACCGCGTTGCGCCAATTCCAAAAGTCCTTCAGACCCAGCAATTGGAAAAACGCTCCAAAGCCGAGCACTACTACATGCTCTTGTTCAAGGCCCTTGATCTGTGCCACGGTTACGTAATTGACTCGATCAGATGGGCTCTGGTCAAAACCTAACTTTCTCCAAAAGGCAGTGGTCTCCTGAAACTGCGGGTCGTCGGGAACCGGACCGATGACGAGGACGCCTTCGCGTAGGAGGTATTCGACCGACTCTCTCACCGCTCTCGGCTCACCGTCTAACAAGACTCGGCGTACGCGCAGGTTGGCCTGTATATCGTCGGGTTGCCAAATGTTTTGCAATTCTGATTTATGTCCGAGCGTGTGTTGCCGCAATAATTGAATCGCGTTACATAATAGCGCGATACTCGGAGCGTTGCGGTAGTTATAGTGTAGTTTTAATCGGGGGACTCGGGCGGGCGGCAGACTGGCGACATGTTGGGTCAAAGCGTGCGCAATATCGGAACTCACGCGCTCCCAGCGAAAGCAGCTGGGATTCACTGTTTGATGAGCATCCCCCGCGAAGATAATGGGCAAAGGCAACTCCTCGTTGGATAAGCCCAGAAGGCCGGGAATGGCAGCGAGGTTATACTGCATCCAGCTGAGACTGCTCAAGAGGCTGGCTATCTCGACCCGCGAGAAATCCTGCGCTTCGTCGCAAACCAGAATGTCATATTTGGGCGCATCAGGACGTCGGTGCTGCAACACTTCCCAAGCTAAGTCGAGGTCATCCCAGTAGCTCGGAATCTCATCCTCCTTACTCGGCACGGTGAGGCGCTTGTACCAAGGCCAAACTTGCTCCCAAACTACTCGGTAGAGATCAGAGGAGACCTGCCTGTCCTTATCGGGTATAACCTCTCTATCTTGATATTCTTCGAAACTCAGCCAGCGATCCTCGCCCCGCTCGTGGACCTTATACCCCTTGATGTAACTGCGGAGAACGAACCAGATCGCCTCGGGGCTGTAACGACGTCCCGCAGCGTTCCGTAAGCCGTCAGGACCATAACCCCGCATCAAATCCGTAAACCTGGAAAAGCTAATGTAACCGCCTCGCTGTCCTGCAGCGACGGTCAGGAAACGCTCGCGGCGTGCCGGCGGCAATTGTTCAAGGGCCCACTCCTGGTAAGTCTTATAATCAGACAGGATGTTCTGGAGATTCTGCGATGTGCCAAGTTGCTGCACGAGACGATAACGAATGCGCTCGATAAGGTCACTGGCTTTATTAATGAGGCTCTGGCTCTGGCTGATGTAGAGCAAACGATAAGGACGTTCGTTACTTGATGCGGCGTGGTCTGCTTCCGTCCCCGCCAAGCGCTCGGCCGTGTAGTAAATCAGCAGAGTGGATTTACCGCTGCCCGCGCGTCCCTCGAGGACACACGGCAGAGTTTTTCCTGCGAGGATGTTTTCCAGGTTGGACATCTCGTTGGTGGACAACGGTAAAAAGACTTCGCGTTGTCGCCAGACTTCTTGGAACAACCCCTCATCAACGAGCAAGTAAGCTGGAAAGGCTCGCTCGGCTAATTGGCTGAGCGCGTCGAAGAAGTCGTGGGAACGTGTACATTTCGACTCCAGAACATGGGCACGTAATCGGTTATAAAGCCTTCGAGCTTCCGTCTCGGCGCTTTGGCATTGTTCCGAGGGCCAATCGAAGCATACGATACCCAACAAGAAAACATGCTGGAGGTTTAATTCTGGCTCTCGGAGTCGGACGTAGATAACCTTTATAGAGTTTTCTGCGCGTTGCAAAAGCTGTTCGCGCTCTTCACCAGTGGTTTCCCAAATACCGCATAAGAGCTTGTAAAAAGTTGCACGCTGGGTCTCTAATCTCAGCAACTCATACGACCGCCGGACATGTGGTGGTATGAAAAAGGCATCAGCCCGTTCCTGCGGGCGTAACCCGCGCAATAGGGAAAGTAAGTGGTAATCTGGGTCGGGCGGGGCTGGCGGTGGTGGTTTTCTTCGAAGCTCCTGCTCTACATGCTTCTGGATCTGCGGCGCGTGCGCTTCGAGAAGTGAGCCATAATATTTCTCCAACCTAGCCGGATCGCCGTTGCAATATTGACCGGAGTCACGCGGCACGAAAGCCACTAACACGACACAATGAACATGCCCGCGATCATGAGGCACCGTCTCTAACTTGGCCACCAAGCGATAGGGATCGTACCGCCTCTTAAACCAACAGTTTCCTAACGCCTCAAAATAGGGGAGGAAGCCTAACGAATTGGCTGGGCCTACTTCATCGAGCTGTTGGATGAGTTCCATAAGCCTCCTGCGATATTGCGGCGGCGCTTCGGCGACGGACGGCATTTCATACACCACATAGCCCATAGTTGTGCCCCTCCTATGCGGGTCTTAGAATGAGCTACGGATGTCTCATAAACACCCGTGGTGAGCATCGGTCCCGTTCGCCCAGCATGGAAAAAGATCTTGCTTACTCATAAAAAACAACGTGCAGGGCCGGCGAATTGTGACAAATTTTCACCCTCAAAGGAGGGATGGAGGTAGTGGCCTTGACCTTTCGCGATGGCGCGATTGAAGGGGTGATTTGGTATTCGTTACGGCGCCACGAAGATATGAGAGGCTGGTTGTGTGAACTCTTTCGTCATGATGAGATACCGCCGGTGTGTTATCCGCAGATGGCCTACGTCTCAATGACCAGGCCGGGAGTGATTCGCGGACCACATGAGCATCGCTTTCAATATGATCTGTTTTGCTTCGTCGGCCCTTCCGATTTCCGCGTATATCTCTGGGACAATCGGCGTAGTTCCCCGACGTATGGTGTGCGCCAAATCGTAGAAGCGGGCGAAAGTCAACCGCGAGCCGTGATCATTCCGCCGGGAGTCGTGCATGCTTACCGCAATATCGGCTCGGTGCCGGGCTGGGTGTTTAACGCTCCGAACCAGCTGTACGCCGGCTGGAAACGGTCTCAAGGTGTGGATGAAATCCGCTACGAGAACGATCCGCAATCGCCATTTCGCATCGAAGACTGATACGTGCCCCTTATTGGCGTTGTTCAGGACGACCGACCCACGCGGCTTCTTTATGCTGCACGCGGTTCACTCGCAGCAGTATGCAGAAATTCCTTGCAACTGAACGAAGGGGCAGCGGTATTGGCGAGATGGGAAGCGGTTACGGGCCGAGCTCTTCTTTCTGGCGTTTCTTGAAGAGTTCCCGGAGGAGTTGATTGATTTTTTCCTGGGCTTTGATCAGGTCGCGGAGGATTTCCAGGGCTTTAGCGTATTCGATCAGGCCTTTGATCTCGTTGATGACTTTACTGAAGCGATCAATAAGCAGATTCATCTGGAGCACGGCAGGATCGAAAGTCGGGGGCCGGATACGTTGGCGTTCCTCGCGCAGCCGTTGTGCTAACAAAGCAAGCGTTTCCTGAGCAAGGTCAAACTGGTCACCGTCGCGAACGAGTTGTTCCAGGGGTCGGCAGATTTTCTCGTCGAGGCGGTCGAGTTCCTTTTGTTGCACCCGGTTGAACCATAGTTCGCGGTAGATGAGCCGTAAGTCGCGAATGATTTCCCGTTGTACCACGTCGCGGGCATCCACGACGGCCCGCTGGGCATCTTCCGTGTCGCGAGCAAACCGCAGGGCCAGGTCTTCGGTGAGCTGCTCGGCTTCGCTGCGCATCTTGACCAGTTGGTCGCGAATACTGGTGAGCTTCACCAGGATGTTGTCGCAGCGTTCGCGGATTTCTTCTTCGCGCCGTGACTCCTCGATGAGCAGGTCGTCTTCCGTGACCACGTTGAACTCGAAGGCAGCGTGATACACGGTCCGCTGCGGTTCCGAGCGTAACCGGGCTTCCGAACCTACGGTCAAACGATTATCCTGAGCGACCAGGCGCACCACCAGGCGATAAGGCGGGGCCAGGGGTTTGGTAATCATTTTCTTCGGATTGTTGGGGTCGGGCACGGTCACATCCCGAGGCACCAGTTCGGTGAGGAGGAACTCGTCGGTACCGGTCAGGAACGGTGCTCCCAGGGGCCGCATCTCATAGCGAAATTCATGTTCGACCACCTGCTCGAAAACCGGAGGCAGAGCGAGTGCGAAGACGCCCGCATGCGGTGCTTGCAGAAGCATGCCCGCGGGTGATGCCGCCTGGCTGCCGATCGTGCGGAAAGGTACAACCCGCGCGAGGCTGCGCTGCGCTACGCCGCCTCGAAGGGTTCGCGACTGAACCCAGCGCGTCCATCCTTCGCCGGAACCAAGCTCCAGGCTGTCCAGGTTATCGAACGTGATAACCGGACTGAAGGTGCGTAATGGTATTCGAGTGGGCGGACCGAGGGGCTTGCCGTCGTTTTGAATCACAGTGACTTCGTAGTATAGTTCGGTCAGGCCGTTGTCGTCGCGCACCAACCCGCTGAACGGAATAATCGCGCGCGGAGTGATGGCTTCTCGGCGGACGACTTCGAAGTTGGCATATTGAAATTCGGGTTCCTTATCAGGCTGCGGAACAATGGTCACGCGGCGGGAGTTACGGATGCCTTCTATATCAGTGAAGCGGAAAACCAGCCGCAGTTCTTCGCTGGACAGCGGACGCAACCAGACAGCGAACCCGTCTGTTTCGGGAGTGAATTCCAATCGCTGTAGGTACGGATTGGTCGTTTCCAGTTGATGGATCGTGTGAGCCAAGGCCGATAAAGCAAAGGGGGACGCGGGGTCGCCCAGCAGGGAATGAAACAAGGCATGGACAGCGACAGTGGCGTACAGATCAGTTTCGCGTTGTTCCTGCAATGCGATTTCGAGCGCTTGTAGAGGCTTGGTGGTTCGCCCGATGAGTCGGATTTGGGCGCCCAGCGGTGCATCGAAGCGAATTTCCTGGTTCCCTTCCAGGGCAGCGCTGATGGGGCCGCGTTCGACCCAGTCATTGGAGGCGTGGAGGTGGCCTGGTTCGCGTTGCCAGCGAACCAGCTCGCGCAAAGTGGGCAAGGGACGCACTTCGATGCGGTACCAGGGAGTAACGGCATCGCCAGCATAGACACGAAAACGACGGGGGCGTTCGATGCGGCGAAACTCGTAGCGGTACTGGAAACTGCCAGGCGAACGATTGACTGGCAAGCGTTCCGTTTGAGCGCGCATGCGACGCCGCTCCTCCTCGGTAAGGATTTCCTCGTATTCCAGGGTCACTTGGTCGTAAATTCGCAGCCGGCGGAAATAGATGCGCCGTCCCCAGTGGCGCTGCTCGGCACGATGGCGCAGCGCTTCGAAGAGTTGGCCCAGTTGGGTATTGACGGCTCGGCCCAGGCCGAGGATGGAAAATCGTTCGGCCAATTGTGTCAGCCGGCGCTCCAGTTCCGCAGCCGGCAGTCCCTGCCAGCTGGCCGGCAGGTCGCGGTATTCCGCCGCAGACCAGCTCAAGGGAGGTAATTGCTCAGCTAGACCGCTGCTCCAGAATATCTGCTGAAGGACGCCCGTGGAAATGAGCGGCGCCGGCACCATCGCATGAGCCGCGACGTAGGCCCATAAGGCATCTTCGGTGGTGATGGGCGGCCTGCGCAAAGTTTCCAGCCGATGACGGATTTCTTCCTGACTGAGCCGACGAGCTAATTGCAGATGTTCGTAAATCTGGGCCAGGGAATAATCCCGCCATTCTGCGGGGAGCCAACGTAAGATTTCCTCATCGGGTTGTGCAAGGGCACGCTCTGTAGCGCTGACTTGGGCTAAACGCGCTTCAAGGCGCGGGAGTAAGTAGGCAATGACCGCACGGCCCAGTTCACCGAGATGTTCGACGGCTTCGGCCCGCAGTTGCTGCGCGGACATGGCCTGGTGGCGAGCTTCGACTTCATCCAGCGTCAACTGACGCCAGGATTCCGGTAATACTTCCATCCAGGAACGTGGCCCGACCGGAGCCTGCAGCTCCCAAAAATGAGCACGCTCGGAGCTGAAGGGGTCTGCAGGGTCATCAGGGTTGGGGAAAACGTCTCTCCAGATGGCCGGGCGCCAGCCGCTGGGGTAATCGGGATGGTCGGTGCGCACGACGTTGACCCAGGCTTGAATGCGAATGGGCATTTCGCCGCCGCTTGGAACTCCGCGTACTGGATGTTGAGCGAAGTCGGGCAACACCAGCATAGTGCGGACAGGCCAGTGCCGGTTCAACCAGGCGATGTTACGCTCCCAGCATGTTGCCGACCATTCCGTGGCAAAGTAGCCCAGAGCGGCAACAGTTGCCCACAGTCCTAGCATAAAGAATAACAGCTGTCGCAGGCGTGCCCAATTGAAAACGGCGCCGACGGGAATGTGTTGCAGGCGCTCCTCGGCAGTGCGGGCTGTGTATTCAACCAGCAAGTACGAATAGCCATAGCGTGCTGCGGTTTGAGGGTCGGCCAGTTCCACAGCCGTTACCAGGCGTTCCTCGAGCACTTGGGGGAATCGTCGTTCCAACACCAGGGCCAAGGCTTCGGGCCGAAACGTTACGAGCAGCCGATAGACCAGCCGATAGCTGACAAGGTACACTGCACCTGCCACGAATATGAGCCACCATAACGCACGGAACATCAATATCCCAGCGGGAGAACCATCGCGGATGTAATCGAGACCCAACACCACAAACAAGCCATAGTCTACTAAGAACAGTGCCCAGAACCATACCGCTATGGCGATAAGTGCCTGCAGGAGAACCTCACTCACGACGAAAGTGCGAATGCCGCGACGAAGACGCTGCAAGGAACGACGAATGGCAGGACGTTCCGCTAATGCAACTTCGGAAGCAGAGGTCTGCATCGTGGCCATGGTGTTCACCTGATGCCCGTTACCTATCGGGGGAGCGTTGGATACGGTTGGTTGATCGAGATCGGTAAGGTTCGGGTTAGTCAAGCGCGCTCTAAGAAGGCCGAAAAGCGACGCCCCAGAGAAAGGGCGTCAGGTCAAGCAAGGCGGAGTAATTTACGCGTGAGCCATTCCGCTGATAAAAGCGTGACCACTACCACTAAGGCCCAGGGAGGTCCTTGGGTTTCACGCGGTTGTTCGGTTGGCCTCCAAAGCGACTGGAGATAAAACCACAGGTAATCGAAGCCCTTGTCCCAAATGTCCTGGACGCGTCCCTCGGCACGTGATTCGACAGTGACCGATTCGAGCACGTCGGGGACAGTGTGGGCATCGGGCAGGGTCAGGAAAAGTCGGCGGACTTCGTTTTCCGGTGTCCAATCGGCGGAACCTTCGCCCAGTTCGCGAACTTGGTCGCGAAGGGCATGTTCGGCTCGTTCGAGGGCGCTGAACAGAGCTGTGTTCTGCCGCGCTGATTCGCTTAATTCGGTCGCCTCACTGGCTAAGCGGTGCAGGGCCAAATAGTCCGGACGGGTGAAGTCGCGCTCGGGATCGCTGCGTGTCACCTCGAAATCCGCCTCCAGGACGTCTATGGAGCCTGGAACCGGTACCTGAACACGATAACGCCCGGCACGGAGCACCTGAACACGACCAACGAACCAACCAGGTCGGCCTGAGTCGGCGCGCATCGGCAGGCCACGCGTCCACTCGGCCGGCACTTCGCCGGATTCGCTGGTGAGGGGCTTAATCCGCATGGGGATGGTCACATTGCCCGTCAGGGGCCGCATTTCCTGGTCGTACAATTGCGCCTCAACCTCAACGACATCACCTTCAGTGAAGCGGGTGCCTACGACGAGCAAGCCCCGTCGGCTGCCGCGACTCGGATCGCCTTTACCCATGTAACGGATGAGTTTAGTCCAAAAGCGTTCATAGTAGCGTTCCTTGTAACTGCGGAGCCGCCAGATTTCCGGCGAACCGATGAAGAAAACGGGGCCTTTGCCGACCCGGTGCGTGACAAAGAAGGGCTGGAGTTGCCCTGGCTGCGGACCATCGGGACTGGTGAGATAACGGGGGTCAGGGTCGCCGTAGCGGGCCAGCACGCTGGCTGCCCCTTTGACCTCCAGGACCGGGCTGAATGCGTAGAACCCGCGCCGCGAAGGCTCTAGAGCACGTCCTTGAGCCGAACGTCGGCGTTCGCCGGGTTTGAGGTCTTCCGTTTCCTGCCAGAAAAATTGTTCCCAGGCTTCGCGCCACGTATCCGGCAGCTGACTGGATTCCTGGTCGTCAATCAGGTTGAAGAAGGGCATGGTGGCAGCAGCGGGTTCCCAGTTGACGGCCCACGGTTCGCGTGCCGTGCGATCGAACACCTGCACCGATAATCGCGTGTTGTCCAATACCACAGGGAGCAGGAAGCGGATGGCCTCCGCTTCTTTGTCGCGGGCCAAGTGGAACGTGTGCATGGGTCCAGCGACATAGATAAAACCGCCGGCAAACTCAGTAACCCAACGGCGAAGGTTTTCCTGAGACGAAACAGGAACGCGACGCCAATCGAGGTCCAGAGCGATGACCACGTCGTAATTGGCCAAGTTGTATGGATCGTCATCGCGGTCGCGCAGGCTATCTGGGAAAGCGGTGAGCAGTCGGCGCGGGTCCACATCCTGCACACTTTCCCGCGCTGCACTTTGCAGATAAATGGATACTTCAAACTTTTCCTGTTCACGTACCAGGGCGGTGCGCAAAAACTGGTATTCCCGCATGGGCGAACTGGCACACAACAGTACGTTGAGTTTGCGGTCTTCGACCTGTACCTGGACAGGCTTCTCTGTGAGGTTGTCGCTATGAGCACGCTCTCCCGGCATGGGCTGCACGCGGGCCCAGAAGCGAAAGACCCCCTTAAGCTTTTCGGGGTTACGATACACGAACTGGTCGCTGGCCAGGGCCACACGGCCCGCTGCAGACTGAAGACGCACTTCCTTTTTTTCGATAATATCTGGACGTTCCTGGTCGGGCTTCTGGGCGAGTAGGGTCACTAATACGGTCGTGCCCGGCGGGACATTTTCTCCTTCAACCACGAACCGTAAGGGAAACTCATCTTCAGGCTGAACGCGGGTCGGACCGATCAAGTCCACTAAGCGAAGATTACTGGTTTCCTGATACTGACCGACACCGACGGTGAAGACAGGAATCCCGAACTTTTTCGCTTCCGCGACCGCCTGGGCCATTTCCTGGGCCGAGCCTGCATTGAAACGCCCGTCGCTGAAGACAATCACCCCCTTGACGAGATTGTTCCCCTCACGACGAACAAGATCCATCAGCGCCGAACCACCGTTAGTGCGTTGCGGTACAGTAGTTTCTGTCTGGCGAAACTCGGCCAGCGTTTGCTCCAATTCGCGGAGCAGTTCGGGTCGTCGGCGTTCGCGGATTTCCGGTTCGGCATTGTCCAGGGCTACCAGTTCATTTGATTTCTTGCTGAGCGTTTGGATGACTGCTGAAGGAATAGGCGAAACCAGGCCGGGTGTACGCCCGACTGACAGGAACGGTGTCAAATCACGGCGCACGAAATTCGACAGTTGTTGGCGAATCTCCTGTTGGACTTCGGCAGGCAAGTCTTCCCAGCGTTCGACTCGGGCCTGGCTCAGGCGATCGCGTAGTGAGGGTAAGGTTAGCTGATCGTGCGTGTCAAGCCGCGTGCCGAACCTGTACACAGTCACTGGATTTTTCGCCAAGATGCGGGCTAGAAAATCGGCGGCTGCCTGGCCGGTCGCCGTTGCGTTGCTGCTGCTGGGCTCTAACCAGCGCAGCACCAAATCCTGCCGTGTCGGCCGTTCCCGTTCAGGTTCCTCACCAGGAGGCACATCGCTCATATGCATGCTTTCGGAAACATCGAATAACAACACGACTCGCGAGTGACGCTCACGGACTTCCACCTCCCGAATTGCAGGTAACAGCCAGACGAATAGCAGGACGAGGATCGTCAGGATACGCAGTAAAGCCAGGAACAAGGCCCATTTCTGGCCGACGGTCTGACCCTCGCGGCGATACCAGCGGAGTACCAGGAAAATGGCCGCCAGCGCTAAGGCCACGCCGAACGTTACCAGGATTCCAGGCGTAACCCACTCGAACAGCGGCACGTCTGCCAGGCGAATTTCGCTTACAGACCGACCGAAAAGTTCGGGGGGATCGGTCCAACGTCGGAAAATGTGCTCAGTGGTAATCTTCGTTTCCTGATTCATAGCAGTTTAGCCAGCAGTTGCGGAAGAGGTCGCGGCCTCGGCAGCCGGGCTGGACATGGATACCAGGCGGGCCGCAGGCGGCGGTTGTAGTCCTTTTTCTCCCAGGGGCACATGGTGGCTGAAGAGCATGGCCAGGAACTGTTCCAGCGCTAATAGGGCGAGCAGGGCCAGCAGCACCCACGAGTAATCCGACCAGGATTTGGTACGCAAGTATTCCTGGGGTGGGGGAGCAGCTTCGGTCAGGAGGGGAGCGCGGCTGACAATTTGCTGAGCTTCGTGGTAGGCCAATCGTTGCTCGCCTTCGGTGAGCGCCCGAAGCCATTGCTGCTGGAAGTCGGCCTCGGCGACGCGACGCAGGTCGCCTTCGTCGCGGCAATCGGGGTTGAAAACGAGTATCCGCGACTCCGGCTCCCCTTTCGGCGTGATCCCTTCGCCCGGCTCATTGAGCCGGAGCACGTAAAAACCCGCTTGCTGCGGATGCAGCCGAAAGACGACTTCCTGTTCCGACTCGGTTCCTGCAACCGCTCCCAGTGCCTGCGCCTCATCGCGCGACTTGCCCTCGGGCCAGTAATAAAGCTGCACACGCGGGGCATACTGTTCCTTATCGAAACGCACTTCGACGGCGCGGGTCAAGAGATGACTGGTTTCGATTTCTCGCGCCTTGCGGCTCTCGCCAGCCAGGTAACTTTGCAGGAAAACAATCATGGGCACATAACTGAAGAACATCTCGTTCGCCCAGTTATTCCAGGAGTAATTACGTCCTGGAATGGGGCTGGGATTGGCCGGCGTCAGGAAAACGATCACTGTGCCGCGGCGTGTTCCTGTGCCGACCTTGCTTTCCAGCACAAGCGGATCGCCCTCCAACAAGCGCTGTTGGAAACGTTCCAAGCGTTGCCGTAGTTCTTTGCGGTCAGGGCGCTTCCAGTATTCCGTGAGCTGCTGATCCGTGAGTAACCCAGCCACGGCATCGAGCAGCGGACCTTTACGACTGCGTTTCAGTTCAGCATCAGCTACCCAGTTCAACATCCGCTGCGCATAACTGGCCAGAATGACCCGCTGAGGCGAGGTGTCCTGGTTGAGCAGTTGGACGATTTCGACTGTTTCCAATCGGAAGTTGGTGAGCGGTTCTCGGTTGGTCAACTGCATCAGGACCTGAACGTCCGTAGGGGGCCTCCACGCGGGATCGACTTTATAGTAGCGGTTGATCTGCAGGAACCGGGCAAATTCCTCAAGCATTTCCCGCGGGAAGTTGAAGGCGGGATGGCCCGTTTGCAGAACCCGTGCTTTCGGTGCGGTATCGTCCAGGTCGGGCGCTTCATCCACGAAGGTCAGGTTACTGTTCGGCACCGGGCGCAGCGCCAACGGCGCGGGAAAGATACCCTGGCCGTTGCGATAAAGGAACCGATTATACAGGTCCACATTGACCCGTTCACCGAGGAAAAAGACGACACTCCCACCTCGTCGCACATAGTTTTCCAGCGCCTTCAAACTATCCTCGTCCATATCGGAAGGACCCGTGCCTACTCCCGGCACATTGAGTAGATAGATCACGGGATAATCGTCGAGCTTGCGATTCTTCAGTTCGTTGGGGCGGCAACGTTCAGGACGCCAGCCAAGTCGGCGGGAGGCGCCAAGAACGCTGGCTATGTATTCGCTTGGCGGCTTCGGGCTGTCGAGGAGATGATCGGGGTCAACGAGTAAGACCGGCAGGTCGCGCCTCAGTTCCACATAAACATGCCGTACATTATCGGCAGGCAAGTGGTCGGGCTGCTGCCCGTCTTCCACGTACACGGTGATTTGCTTCGGCCCAGGACTGTCTGTGTCGTAAAAGCGCATGTCCAGGCGGATCGTTCGCTCTTCGTAGCTGCCGATGCGCTCGACGACCCGGGCAAACTCATTCTTTTCGACGCCATCTACCCGCACCCCGACGCGCAAGGCCTGACGCTCGTTGGCGCTGAAATTCCGTAACGTGACTTCAAGATCGAACGGGACTCCCGGGGCCACTACCTGAACCGGCACGGCACTGGCAGCAGTTCCCTCCTCGCGGCGTTGCTGCGCTCGAGCGGCCACGTGGGTGATCGCCAAATTACCATGGCTGACCGGACGTTCCTGGGGGTTATCCCGAGCGCGACTCGGCGCTGCGATGTCATACAAGCGGATTTGCACGTCCTGGCTGCGTGCCCAGTCGCCCAATTGGGCCAACACCGGTCGGAAACCTTCCTGATTCCAATCCCGCTCGCGAAAATCGCTGACCAGATGCAAATAACGATGGCCGCGTTTGATATTGCCCAGGTAAGCCGACAGTCCGGGGATTTCCGCCGAGCCGCGGAACAAGGACAACCAATCGTCGGCACCCAAGCGCAGCGATGTAGCGGGAGTCGCCTCCAGACGGGCCAAAAAACGCGACACTTCGTCGTGCGTGAGCAATTGGCCGGGTGGAGCGTCGCCTAATTGGACATAGGGCGGACCGAACTCAGGCGCCCCAGGCTGGGATAAACGGAAAAAGGTCAGATAATGCGCCCCTGGCACATCGAGATAATCCTGCACCAACTTGGCAATCAGCGCGGTGGCCCGACGGTACGCAGTAGGTCCGTTAGGCTGCTTCGCATCTTCGAGATCCTGCATGCTCAAGCTGTCATCCAGAACGATGAAGTGGTAATGAGGCAACTCCTGCCGACGCGCTTGGGCTGCCTCCCCCATCCACCACGTCGGTCGCACGACCAGCGCCACTAATGCCAACACTATCAGGCACCGCAACATCAGCAGGATCAACTGCTCGATCAGGATACGGCGGCGATTGCGCTGCTGCGATTTGAGGAGGAACTCCATTGCCGCCCAGGCCAATCGGCGAAATCGCATTCGGTTGATGAGGTGAATGATAATCGGTGAAGCGACTGCCGTCGCTCCCCACCAATAGGCCGGATTGATCGCCTGTTCCCACATGGTTGTTTTGTCTGGCTCCCGCTGGTGTCTGTCAGCAGTTGGTCGTTCCAGGCCCTAGACGCGGCGTTGCTTGACGTTCGCCTTCATCCGCATGCGCGTATGCAGGAATTTGGCCAGGACGGCGTCCACATAGTCGCTCGTCTTGACCAGCATGTAATCAATACCTCGCCGGGTGCAGCCGCGTCTGACTTCCAGCAAATACTCATTGAGCGCCTCGAGGTAGCCATCCCGCAGCGCGCGCGGGTCGCAAATCAGGTGAGGCTGTTGTTCCATGCCTTCGAAGCGCGTCGTACCTGCGAAGGGGAAAATCAGTTCGTCATCGTCGAGCACATGGAATACCAGGATGTCATGCTGGCGATGGATAAGCATTTCCAGCCCGCGGAACAGGGGCGGCCTGTCCACCAACAGGTCCGAAATCAGCACCACCAGGCCGCGCGTCGTCATGGTCTCAGCAACGCGGCGCAGGATGGCTTCGATGTCGGTCTTCTGTCGCGGTCGGCTGACGTCCATCGCCGTCAGGAGTCGGTCCAACTGACCCTGCTGACTGCGGGGTGGGAGGATCTGCCGTACTCCCTCGTCAAAAGTAACCAAACCCACGGCATCCTGCTGCCGCAGCACCAGATAGGCCAGGCACGCCGCGATGGTGCAGGCATACTCGTACTTGTTCATCGCGCCGCGGCCATAGCGCATGGATTCGCTGACGTCGAGTACCAGGTTGCATCGCAGGTTGGTTTCTTCCTCGTACTGCTTGATGTAGAAGCGATCGGTGCGCGACCAGACTTTCCAGTCGAGTCGGCGAATGTCATCACCGGGAACATACTCCCGATGCTGCACGAATTCGACGCTCTGGCCGAAGAACGGACTGCGATGCCGACCTGATATAAAGCCCTCCACTACCTGGCGGGCACGCAGGTCGAGCCGATTTATTCGCGCTATCGCTTTGGGGTGCAGAAATCGCCGTGGATCATCCGACATGGTGATACAGCTTCCTGAATAGCATTCTGGTGATGGTAGAATCTCGGAGGGTTGCAGCACATAGTTCTGATTTCGCCACAACCGCGGCCAGCTACGCGAGATCTTACGCCGTTGTCGAGAGATTACGCGGCAAAGATTTTCTGGAAGCGGGGATCCTGAGTCAGCTCATTTTCCCGAGTCGGCGTGACCTTGAGCAGGCGGTCCACGACCGTATCGGGGGTAACGCCTTCCGAGGCGGCGGTAAAGTTCGTGACCATGCGGTGTCGCAGGACGGGCTTGGCTAAGGCCTGGATATCCTCCACCTGAACGTGGCCCCGCCCATAGAGCAAGGCGCGCGCTTTGGCGCCGAGAATGAGGTACTGGACTGCACGGGGCCCAGCGCCCCAGGAGAGCCATTCCTGCACGAAATCAGGAACCCCCGGCTCGCCGACGCGCGTTTGGCGTACCAGTGCCAGTGTGTAATTAATCACATGGTCGGAGACGGGCACCCGCCTTACCAGTTGCTGCAATTCCAGAATCTGCCGACCATCCAGGACCGGCGTCAGTTCTTCTTGCATCAAAGCGGTCGTGCGTCGGGCAATCTCAAATTCCTCACGGTAGTTCGGATAACGCACGAAGACCTTGAACATAAAACGGTCTTGTTGCGCTTCGGGCAGGGGATAAGTCCCCTCCTGCTCGATGGGGTTCTGCGTCGCCAGCACGAAGAAGGGATCGGGCAGCTTATGCCGCACACGTCCCACCGTGACTTGCCGCTCCTGCATCGCTTCGAGTAAGGCGGCTTGAGTCTTGGGCGGCGTGCGGTTAATTTCGTCTGCGAGGATGACGTTGGCGAAAAGCGGCCCAGGCAAGAAGCGGAATTCGCGTTGCCCTGTCGTACGATTCTCCTCGATAACTTCCGTCCCTGTGATGTCCGAAGGCATCAGGTCGGGCGTAAACTGAATGCGGCTGAATTCCAGGTTGAGGCACTTGGCGAGCGTGCTGATCATCAGCGTCTTGGCCAGGCCAGGCACCCCTTCCAGGATACAATGCCCCCGACTGAACAGCGCAATAAGCAACTGCTCAATCACCTGGTCTTGGCCGACAATGACGCGCGCCATTTGCCGTTTCAGCTCGTCGTACGCGTCGCGCACCTTACGCACGACTTCGAGATCCGCCTGCTGCAATTCCACTTCGGCGTGTGATACCAGTTGCTGGCTCATAATTTTTCTTCCTCTGCCTGAAAATACTTGGCTGCCTTTGTGAATCTTGCCGCCGTTGCCTACCTGGGCCGGCTCTTTGCGGAAGGCTCTGAGTCCACTTTAGCTCATCGCTGGAAAATCGGCAGTGTAGCCTTATCCAATTGCATGATAATCAGATGCAGGGCCGTCGTGAAAACCGGACCGACGCCGCTTCCTGTCCAGCTTCCGTTAGCGGACTGTCGGCTCTTCAAGTATTCGAAGACGACCTCACGATAGCGACTCCATTTCAACAGCAAACGTTGCGACGGATCACGTCTTTCGGCTTCGGCCAGGTCGGGCCGCAGTTTGGCATGGCGATCTTCGCCCAGCA
Organism: Gemmatales bacterium; assembly: GCA_025056555.1. Classification (GTDB taxonomy): domain Bacteria; phylum Planctomycetota; class Planctomycetia; order Gemmatales; family HRBIN36; genus HRBIN36. The sequence goes on from JANWVZ010000001.1 coordinate 28,528, forward strand.
CGTATAACACTTGAGCGTAGTAAAAGTGAGTATATTCCCAGTGGCCGAAACTATCCCGACCCGTGCGGTCAATGGGAATGTTCCGCATGCAGTAATTGAGCCACTGAATCGCCAAGTCGTTTTCGTACTCTCCCGCACTGAACATGCAGGCGATGCCGGCCGCGGTCAGCGGTGGACGCACGTTCCCGCCGCCATGCCGCAGACTGTAAATCACCCCTGCCTCACGTTTTCGCGGATCCGGGTCATGGCGAACGATCTGAGTGCTCTTGCGCAGGTAATCTTTGGCCTTATCAATAGTCTCCTTGGGGACGGGGATACCAGCATCGCGAGCGGCTCGGAGCGCCTGCAACTGCGTAATCGTGACCGAGCCCTCGTCGAAGTCCTGCCCCTCGGCAGCGGAAACGTAACCCCAACCGCCCAGGCGTGTCTGAGCCCGCGCGGAGAACTCGACGGCGCGTTCCAAGGCACGGCGTAACTGCTCGCGGCGACGCGGATCGCTCTCTTCACCGAGCACCTGGGAAAGGAACGTAATCGCGTAGCCGTGGCCGTACATATACCGATGACGTTCCTCCATACTTTGATTCACGCCGGCAATCAAACCGTTTGGCTGGGTGCGGCTGAGCAGCCATTCCACGGCATCTTCGATGTTCTTGCTGTAGCGCCCCTGCGTCGGGGTGCTTCCCTCGCACAATAAGGCCAGCCCTGCCAAGCCGGTCATCGCTACGGGATAATTACCGTTGTTGGCTTCCCAATGACCATCGCGAGCTTGCGCCTTGGACAACCATTGCAGCCCGCGGTCTATGCAGTCCTGATACCGTGCCAGAAAACGCAAGGCATCGGGGTCATCAGCAGCCTCGACCCGCTGAAGTTTTCCGGCGAAGGCACTCGCCGACAGCCCAGCCACGGTACCGGCTGCTTGCTGCAAAAACTCCCGCCGATTCCACATATTCACCTCCTCGACAGTAGCCTTACGCGCCAGCCCTGTAGCGGGCATCTCTTGGTTCGGCTCGGAACTGCATGGTCCCGAACACCGTTTGGTGCCAGATCACGGGGGGGTGTCCAGTATCTGTCCCGGCTTACGTAATTCTAAGCCAAGCCGCAATTCTTGGGCATCCAATCGGGCCAAAAAAATCTTAGAAAGACCAGTCCACCTGATTCTGAGACTGGCCTCGTGCGCCATCAGCCAAGTGCCAGTTCAGGAACCCTGGAGCCTGTTGGCGTTTTTCTGGGATTCCTTGGTTGTTACTACTGATGACGAAATCGCCGCCCCTTACCAACAGGGCTATCATCTTTAGGGAATGCCGACAACACTTAGCTTCGCTGGGATCAGCCCCGCGCTTTCTAATGCTGCGAAAACAACTTCGCCTGGATCAAGGTTCGACACCGACGTAGTCAATCGCGCCGACAAATCTGCTTGGCCCCTCCTATTCGCTTCATTACCGCTGGAAAATTGGCAACACCGCTTTGTCCAGCTGAAGAATAATCGAGTAAACGGCCGTAGCAAAAACTGGCCCGACTCCCCAGTTTCCCGAACCGGATAGACTCCCGTCAGGCGACTGGCGGCTTTTAATCGCTTCAAACATCACCTCACGGTATCGGCTCCACTTGAGCAAGACCCGCTGCGACGGATCCCGCCGTTCCACTTCCGCTAAATCGGGACGCATCTTGGCATGGCGATCCTCGCCCAGAACGTAGATCACCTGGGCGTAATAGAAATGGGTGTACTCATCGTGCCTGATACGTTCGTGGGGAGCGCGGCCCACGGGGATACTCCGCATGCAAAAGTTCAGCCATTGGATCGCCAGTTCGTTCTCGTATTCGCCCGCACTGAACATACAGGCAATCCCCGCTGCTGTAAGTGCAGGCCGCACGTCTCCGCCACCACCGCCCTGCAGACTGTAGGTAACTCCCGCTTCACGCTTACGCGGATCCGGATCGTGGCGCACGACCCTGGTGCTCTTGCGGAGATAATCCTTGGCCTTGTCAATGGTCTCCTTAGGGACTGGGATGCCCGCATCACGGGCCGCTCGAAGCGCCTGCAATTGAGTGATGGTAACCGATCCTTCGTCGAATCCACCCCCATCTGCTGACGACACATATCCCCAGCCGCCCAACCGCGTTTGTGCCCGTGCTGAGAATTCCACCGCTCGTTCTAAGGCTCGTCGCAACAACTCCCGTTTGCGCGGTTCGTTCTCTTCCCCGAATACCTGAGACAAGAAGGTCAAGGCGAAACCGTGGCCGTACATGTAGCGATGCCGCTCTTCTTCAATCCGCAGGTCGGCGATCAGACCATTCGGCTGAATACGACTGAGTAACCATTCGACCGCATTCTCGATGTTTCTGCTGAAGCGTCCCTGGGTCAGCGTACTTCCTTCGCACAAGAGGGCCAAACCCGCTAAGCCCGTCATAGGCACGGCGAACATGCCGCCGCGCTCTTCCCAATGCCCATCCCGCGCTTGCATCCGCGCCAACCACTGTAACGCTCGGTCCGTGCACTCCTGATAGCGTGCCAGAAATCTCAGCGCATCGGGATCATCCGCCGCCCTTGCCGCGTCGCGGAAAACGCCTTGCGAACTTAGCGCCAGACCTGCCGCACTTGCTGCCGACTTGGCCAGGAATTGCCGCCTCGTCCACATGATCCACACTCCCCGAAACTCTGATATTCGCCGAAGAAATCTTCCCCTTCCCCCTTGATTCAGTTTATGTCCCGATAGCAGATTTTTCCCGGCCAGATTAGTTCGCCGCGAAGGATCTAATCCGGTACGAATTGTCCATCGGCTTGTCGCCACTCTCGCTTTCGCGAAGCGTGTTGGGATACCCTCCGACTTTCGGCCGAGTATGTAATCCCCATGTATTAGGACGAAGCGTCTCACGACAACTCACGGTCCCCCGTGGGGAAAAAGGCATCTCCCTGTCTTAGGGCGATAAGCAAATTTGTGGTCGCGGCGTGTACCCGATTTGGCATCGAGAGAAATTACGTTCTAAATTTGAACGCCAGCGCAGGCTGCCTGAGCAGCAAGGTAACACAGTCCTGAGCCGAAATGGGTGGATCACGCGGTTGTGATCGCCCCGACCATTCCAAGTGAGGTGAGCCGTGAACCTGCCAGTCGACACTTTCGCACGGGCCAAGACCATGCCAGCCGTCGCTCGCATCACCAGCCCAACACCGGCCAAAGCCTCCTCTGTCCCTGAAAACGCCTGGTTCTGTCCCCAGGAGGTACGCATCCTGGTCGCCGACGACGATCGGGCTATCTGCCAACTCATTCAACAAAGCCTGGCACGTCCCAGTTTTCGCATCGAGGTGGCCCATTCGGCCCCTGAGGCTCGTGAGAAGTTGACCGGGCAATCCTACCATCTGATTATCCTCGATTACGTCTTACCCGGCTGGGAGGCCAACGAAGCTCTTGAATACCTCCGCCAACATCAACCTGATGCCTCAGTCATTGTCATCACGGGTTATCCCAGTTTGGAAGGAGTGGTTTCATGTCTGCGGGCACGGGTTTACGACTACCTCACAAAGCCCTTCGAAATACAGCAGTTGGAAAAAGTCGTGCAACGGTGTCTGCAGGCGAAAGGTTTGTTGCGCATGACCGAGGAGGCCCTGTTGGAAAGGATCGGCGCCTTTATCCGCGACCGGCGCAAAGCCCTCGGACTAACCTTGGCTCAAATGTCAGAGCGCACCGGCGTATCCCTCGGATACCTTTCGCAGATCGAATTGGGAAAAAACTCTGCTTCGATTGAAACACTGTATCGCATCTGCCTGGGATTCGGAATCCGCATGTCCGAACTCTTCGCGGCCATTGACCGGGCTGACGGTAACTAGACGCTCCGGACGATCACTCCCTCACGATAACTTCCTCGCGGCCAACTGCCAGCTCTGCCCTAATCTGCTTAGTCTGCCGTTCATTGGATGGTTAAGACCTCAACCACAGATGACACAGAAGCATTCACACTGATTGATATGAGTCAGAAAAACAGCCGCGGAAACCGAATTGTGGACACGGCCCGCGGCTGCGTTTGTTTTCTTGTGGAGTGGGAATACGTCTGCGGAGCGATACGCCACAAAGTCTAAACGTCATTATTATTCCTGCTGCGACTTCTTTCTGAGCGGAATGGTGTAAAGATACACAGTTCGCTCGAAGCCGTCAGCATTCACACGTTCCACCTTATCGGGTTCGTAGCCAGGAATCTCAAAGGAATGCGACACGATACGGGATCCCGGCTTCATCTTTTGCAGCTGAGGAACGAGTTTTTCGTTGAGCGAGGTGAGTAAATAAAGCGTGATTACGGAAGCTCCGCTCAGATCGAGCGTAAAAATATCTTTTTGCTCAATCTTGACGAGGTCTTCGACCCCATTCTTGCGAACGTTCTCTAAAGACTCTTTAACCCGCACGGGATCGATGTCAAAACCGACAGCTTTGCAACCGTACTTCTTTGCTGCGGTAACGACAATGCGTCCGTCCCCGCAACCGAGATCGTAAACTACGTCCGCCTTGGTAACCTTAGCCAGTTCCAGCATCCGTTCCACAACTGGCTGGGGCGTGGGTACGAAAATGACGTCAGGCCTGCGCTCCTGTCCCGAAGCACAGCTCAATAGCAAGGCTAAACCTAAGGTCAGCCCTACCGTGGTCAAGCCTAGACTCAGTTGCACCAGCCTCTGCTTCATAGCGATACCTCCGTTGGGTTGGTGAAGTCGGCTCTTGCGGCTCGTTGCCGTATTGGCAACTAGCATATACGGCCACTCCCATGGATTCAATCCCTTGGTTTGACCGAATCTCAAAGCCAGGCTGGCTATACGCCCGGAACATTTCGCAAACCTGCCAGCCATCTTTTTTTCGATACATCCCATAAGACCTGCACGTCAGTCTGACCTCTATGTCTGGGTTGATTATGTCCGCCGCTGGCGCTGGGCGATACTAACTTGCAGAGCAAGCCGTCTGCTTCAGACTGGTGTCCCTATCGCTCTGATGGCATCCCCTCAACCCCACACACTATTCCCACCCCTGAGGAAGCCGACGGGCTTGCAGCCACAAATGGAGGCGATATGAGTCGCGGCTTACGGGTCGTGCACATGGCCCTGGCAGGAGTGATAATCCTGACGTGCAGTGCCAGGTCCGAAGACCTGACCAAGTTTGGCACCAGCAATAGTGCCAAGTCCGTAGCCAGTTCCACGCATAAAGACTTCGGTTCGGTGCCGCGAGGGATAGTGTGCCTGCATCAGTTCACGCTCCACAACCCGTTCGACAGGCCCATCAGAATAGCCAGCGTTCGCACTTCTTGCGCGTGTGCCACCGCTCAGGTGGACCGTCAGGAAATCGCCCCTGGAGCAACTGCGACCTTATCGGTCAGCGTGGATACAGGCAAGTATCTGGGTCAACGGGTCTTTACCATCTTCGTGCTCCTGGAACAACCCGTAGTCCAAGAACTTCAATTCCTCGTCCAGGCTGAGAGCCGCGAGGACATTACGCTTTCCCCCAATCAGTTGGCTTTCGGTCGGATTACTCGTGGCCAAGCAGCGGAAACCAGCGTGACCATCACTCGCTACTCGGTGCCCAACTGGCAAATTGTTGCGGTGGAGAATGACAACGCTTATATCGAACCGCAACTGACAGAATTGCGCCGCGACACGGGCCAAGTCCAATATCGCCTCAACGTGCGACTGCGTCCCGATGTACCAGTGGGTTCGTGGTATGCGGAATTAGGGCTGCGTGCTAACGATGGCAGCCGCATCCTGGTGCCCCTCACCGTCGAGGTGGAAGCAGCCCTGGTAACTACGCCCAAAGAGGTGCACTTGGGGCGGGTTGCTGGCGGCGTTCAGATCGAACGACGGATTATTGTACGCGGCCCAAAGCCATTTCGCATCCTCAAGGTCAGCGGCGACGACCCGAACTTGGAGTTCGTTTGGCAGCCCGATGAAAGTCGCACGACGCATCTCATCACCATTCGTTATCGCACTCCCACCCTGCCGGGCGAGATCCGACATACCATCCGCATCCTTACCGATCTCCCCACCGACAACACCACCGAGGTTCGCCTGCAAGGCACCGTGCAATGACGCTCAGGGGCGTACTTATCAGGTGTTCCCAGAGTTAGCTGTTATCTGAGTCTTAATTGGTGAACCGATCTCTTGCATTGCTCGTTGCTCATGGGACGCCTAATGAAGGTATCAGGCCGGTATCAGGGTGACTTTCTTTTTGGCCAAGCGACTAAATCATTTCCTCGAGTTCTTGACCTAGCCGAAGCAAACTCGTGTCGGACAAAACGGTGTATGGGCTATGACTCCCACTTAGTGTTCCCTAGCGATTCGGAATGGCGACATTTTGCCCGAATTAGCTTATTTTTGCTACTGGAAGAGATGACGATTATCCTTGCCGCACATCTCACACATGGCGACATTTTGTCCGAATTAGCTTATTTTGCGTCGGCCAAAAAAGAAAAGCACGCGCCGAAAAGCGCGTGCTGGAAACTCTTGGTCGCCAAGATGAGTAATCTTGAGGCAGAAAGCTAAGCGTGCGGTCGAGACGTTGCTGCAGAATTGCCCAAACGGTCACTCCATGGACAATCCCGTTCAGGCGGGTTCGATGGTAACCGTAAGACCTTTGGAAGCAAATTGTTCCGCATACAGTTCGGCGCGTTCCTTGTGAGTGACCAGGAGCAGGGCCACGCCGTTCTTGTGCGCTTCGAGCATACGCTGGGTCGCTTCCTCGCGACTCAGGGCGGTCAACTCCTGAATAGTTTGCACTACATAAGCCATGTCATTAACGTCGTCGTTATGCAGGAGAAGTTTATAGGGGGGCAAACGATCCACACGACCTTTTGCCTGATCTTTGGGCGAGGCATGCGAAGGATGGGCACGGGACCGTGTTCCGCCAGAATCGCCCCGTGGCTTACGCGGGATCTCGCTCATGGCTAGACTCCTTGTTGCACAATGACTCTGGAAAGAGTTTCGGCATCCCGCCCCGCCGTTCATCCTGAGAAGCATGAAGCCTGCTATTCAGGATAACGACCTTCTGCCTCGTCTCCAATAGCAAATGGCGCACCAGGTACACCAAGAGATGTCGCGAGCATGGTTTTTTTGTCATTCTCGCGAGAAGCTCTCCAGGTTCCCAGAAAACCAGCCTGTTGTGCTGATTCTCGGCAGTCCGGGACGCCGGGAGGCGAGGGAGTCAGCCTGTAAGCCGGGTTCTGTACCCCAGGGCTCTGCTGAGTGCGATCTGCACACCCAGACGAATCTGAAGCCCGCCGGGGCGATGGTCATTCCTCTGCGAGTCGCGGTTACCCGCGCCCTGAATGCGGCCTACCCAGGAGTCACGCAGGCCTGAAGATGAGCCTGCCGGGGCCGGACCAGCCCTCCTCCTCTATTTGGCCTTGCTCCCGGTGGGGTTTGCCGAGCCAGTCGGTCGCCCGACTGCTGGTGCGCTCTTACCGCACCTTTTCACCCTTACCTGAGCCCATCCAGGGCCATCGGCGGTATGCTTTCTGTTGCACTTTCCCTGGCCTCGCGGCCGATGGGCGTTACCCATCACCGTGTCCTGTGGAGCCCGGACTTTCCTCTCTCCAAGCAGAATCGTCCACCCGGGCGGGGCGAACTTCACGGTGGCTCAAGCCGCCGTGCTGCTTGAAGAGCGACCATCCGGCCGACTCCCTATTCGATTATACGAGCGGAATTCCCCGCCAAGGCCACAAAAACGTCTCTCCACGCACAAGACGCCTAACCGATTATAGCGCAGTAACTTACTTCGTAGCGCGCACCGCTGGCGCGGCGTGAATTCTCATCTCGCCCCCACCGTAAACCAGGTACTCCCGCCCGTCGAGATGCAACCAGCCCACTGCATAAACGGCATCTTTCGGTCCGGTCAGAAGTTTCAGCAATGCATCATTTTGCCAGTCCCAAATGCGCACCGCGTGTTCCTCACCCGCACAAGCTAACCACTTGCCGTCGCCACTGAAAGCTACAGCGTATACAGGCTGTTTGGAAATCTGGAGAGTACGAAGCAGTTTTCCCGTTCCCGACTCCCAAATACGTACTGTGCGATCATGGCTGGCCGTTGCTAAGTGCCGAGCATCGGGAGAGAATCGGCAGCGATAGACGTAGCTGGTATGGCCCTGCAATACCTGAGCTTTTCCGTGGCGCCAATCCCACAGCCGCACGGTTTTATCGCCACTGGCGGTGGCCAGTTGCCCGTTGGCGCCGAAGGCGACACCGTAAATGGCATCCTGGTGGCCAAGCAACGTTTGGACGCTTTTTCCCGTAGATACTTCCCACACACGGCAAGCGTGGTCTTTTTCTCCGCCTCCTGTCGCTAACCAACGGCTGTCAGGAGAAAACGCCAAGGCATAGACAGGTCCCGTATGTCCCTCCAGGCAACGGACCCGCAAAAGGCTACGCCCATCGAATAAGTGAACTTTTCCGTCCCCATCAGCGGTGGCCAACCATCGGCCATCCGGGCTGAACGAAGCTTCGTACACCGGCCCATCATGCTCCAGACGGGCCATAACTTTTCCCGTGGGCCAATCCCAAACACACACCGTCATATCTTCCGACGCTGAAACCAGCCATCGGCCGTCAGGCGACGCAGCAATCGAGTAAATGTTGTCCCGATGATGTGTCAAAACACGGTTCGCTGCCGGCTCAGAGTGAAGCCATGACGTTGTTCCGCTCACTAACCCCTGTAACATAATGACCAGCACTATCGGCCAAGTGGTTTTCAAAGAATTCCCTCCGCTTTTCAGCCTGGGGAGCACCTCGTGGACCTCGTTATGGAGACTCGACAGTCTTGATATAGAATACGCCAACCGCAGGAATGAGTTTTTGCTTATGCCGTAACTCAGAACGTGAACTTCGCTGTGTGAAGCGCCTGGCACTGGTCAGACCGCTTGAGAAGTTCCCCGTTATTGCTCAGCACTAAAGACGTTCGACATATCGTTTTCTCAGCAAACACCCGGCATGGCGTCGCGGCGTCACTTTCCCGAAAGCGAGCTCTTCGCGACCGTAAGCGATGCAGGTTCCGGCCGGATGTCGTTGCGCCCGCTAACTCTGACAACCCATGGGCCGCGCCAGCCCCACGGCGAATCCGTAGCCGCCGACACCTTCGCGACGTATAATCTTTCGGCACGGAGACACAATCTCCTCACGGGCGCTTAGCTCAGCTGGTGAGAGCGCTACGTTGACATCGTAGAGGTCGGGGGTTCGAGTCCCTCAGCGCCCATTACGTTGCGAAAATCCGTATTGAGCTGAATTCGACTGAACGGTGTTCATGCCATTTGATGGAATTTCGAGTCTTATCGTGGTTATTGGGTTGCCATACTCAAGCAGAGCACAGGTAAAAGTTACTCAAAACGGAAAGCACCCGGCTAAATCGCTCTTTCCTGTCGTCAACGAATCCAAGTTGGAAAAACGATGGTGCTCAAAACTCTTCACCAGGCACGCTGATAAGCGTAGCGTTGTTAGCTCTTCCCGTAGCTTCATAACCCTGCCAAAACTGGCCGGGCGGGTCGCTTTAGTAGGCGTTGCGATGCACCAGGCCCCGCCAGAGCGTCAGCCACAATATCCGCAGATCGAACCAGGGATTCCAATGGGTGATGTAATACAAATCGTATTGCAGGCGTTTGCGTAACGAGGTATCGCCGCGCCAACCGTTGACTTGGGCCCAACCGGTCATGCCGGCTTTGACCATATGTCGTGCCATGTAGTGGGGCATCGTTTTTCGGAATCGTTCGACGAAACAGGGGCGTTCGGGTCGAGGCCCTACCAGACTCATGTCGCCCTTGAGAACGTTGAACAATTGCGGTAGTTCGTCCAGGCTCGTGCGCCGCAAGAGGGCACCAAACCAGGTGCAGCGGGGATCGTTGGGCTTGGTGAACACCGGGCCGGTTTCCTTCTCCGCATCCACCCGCATCGTGCGAAACTTGAGCATCTGGAAGGTCTTCCCGTCCAAGCCACATCGTTCCTGCCGATAAAAGACCGGGCCGCGACTGGTGAGTTTGATGAGTATCCCGATGAGGACCATCAAGGGTAAGAGAACGACAATAGCGGTAAGGGAAATGGCAATGTCCATAACCCGTTTGACCAGGCGATTGACGCCGACATACGGACTTTCACGCAGGTGTACCAGAGTCATGCCATCGAACTGTGTCGTCGCCAAGGAAAACGGCGTCAGGCTGGGCGTGTCTGCGACCAGGCGAACTTCGGCCAAGGAATCGGCCAGAACGGCAAAGACACGCCGAACTTCGTCAAAACGCTTCCAGGGCAGAGCGATGAAAACTTGACGCACCCCCTTCTCCTGAACAAGCCGCGGCAAATCGTTAATGCCTCCGACGATATACAGGTCATTCGTCCACCGGCTCGGACGGTCTTCGATGTAACCGTATAACCGCAATCCTGTCCAGCGGTGGCGCAGTAAGGAACGCGCCAAACGCCGTGCAGTACGCCCCGTACCCACGATCAGGACGGGAATGTGATTGTAACCGCGCTGACGCAGAGAGTGCAGCAACGCCCATGCTAGACGCCGACCCAACACCAGCAAGCTGGCTAACAGAATGCCAAAATAGCCCAGCGTCAGACGGGAATCGTATTCCTGTTTGGTGAAAAACAGCAAGGCCAGCACTAACAACACCGTCAGAGCCGCCCCTTTGAGCGCGGCGGCCAGTTCTTCTCGAAACCGCCGCAAACGGTGCACTTCATACAACCCGGCCAAGCGGTAGGCCAACCACCCCAGCAGAATCACCAGCGGCATTAATTGCCAACACAGTTCCCAGGAGGGCGGTGTATGAAACAGGGGTACTGGCCAGCCGCTAGTGCGAAGATAATACGCCCCCAGCCAAGCGACAACCGTCCATATCGCATCCCAAATGACCAAAAGCCACAAGACGGGCTGCTGGACTCGGCGAATCATGCCCCTAGCTCCCTATTCAGGACGCCGACCGTTGAGGGGGTTCTCCCAACCAGCCGCCCATTTAGCGGATGTCGCCCAGTGTTGTCAATACCGCCACCGCCGAGCGGAGGGCATTGATTTTGGCAGGACGGGGTGATATACATATGTACAAGTGTCGCAAACCACTCAGCCTGCAAACGGAGGAGCCGTATGGCGACCGCCAACTCGGGTAGCGGAATGGATAGTCGAGAGCTGAAACTGGCGTTGCAGCAGATTGAAAAACAATTCGGCAAAGGGGCCATCATGCAACTCGGCGAAAGCCCCGTGGCCGACGTACCCGGCATCAGCACTGGTGCGTTGAGTCTGGACATCGCCTTGGGCGGACATGGTTTGCCGCGCGGGCGGATTATCGAGATTTTCGGCCCTGAATCGAGCGGCAAGACAACCATCGCTCTCCACGCCATTGCTAATGCCCAGAAACAAGGGGGCGTCGCGGCTTTTATAGACGCTGAGCACGCCCTGGATCCTTCCTGGGCCAAACGTCTGGGCGTTGATCTCGAGGGCCTTCTCGTCAGCCAACCCTCTTGCGGCGAGGAAGCGCTCAAGATAGCTGAGATGCTGGTCAAATCGAACGCCGTGGATATTATCGTCGTGGACTCAGTGGCTGCCCTGGTCCCCAAGGCAGAGGTGGAGGGCGAGATTGGCGATTCGCACGTCGGTTTACAGGCACGGTTGATGAGTCAGGCGCTGCGCGTGCTCACGCCGATTATTTCCCGCACGCGGACGTGCATGGTGTTTATTAACCAGATCCGCCAACGGATTGGCGTCATGTTTGGCAATCCCGAAACGACTTCCGGAGGCTTGGCCCTGAAGTTTTACAGTTCAGTTCGATTGGAAGTTCGTAAGGTTACCAGCATCAAGGAAGGCGAAGAGGTCGTCGGCTCGCGCATTCGCGCTAAAGTAGTCAAGAACAAAATCGCTCCGCCGTTCAAGAGTGCCGAGTTTGATCTCATGCATGATTACGGCATCAGTCGCGAAGGCGATGTGCTCGATCTTGCCCTGGAAGACAAGATTGTGGACAAGAGCGGTGCCTGGCTGACGTATGGTAATCATCGGCTGGGGCAGGGACGCGAAAACGCCAAAGCCTATCTCCGTGAACATCCGCAAGTCCTCGACGACTTATCGCGCAAGATTCTGCAAAAGCGTGGCCTCCTGCCGCAGGCCGCTCCTGCTACTAATGGCAAATCGGAAGAGGAAACCACGACCAGGCCGCGGAAAGCTACTGAACGCCAGTGACGGCCTCTGCTGAAACAGGGACTTCCTCGCCCAACACCGAAAACCTCGGAGCCGGTCAAACGGCCACCCCTTGCACTCCACGACATCTCGCAGTCGGTGATGGTTATCGGATCGAGAATCACTCGAATCAGCTTATGGCCGTGACCACGCTACTGTCGGTTTAGTGCCTCGCGGCAAAACACCTCTGACCGAGGGCAGAAATTCGCTCATGCAATTTATGGGCGTAATCACACGGATCCTTCGCGGGAGGCGTCAGTCCTGCCGCAAAGAATTGCGAGGGGGGAGACGAACTCCTGGCGATACTCTGCTCACGCCGCATCTCCCAGGCGAACTGTTGCTCGCGAATCCATTGTCGTCGTCGGGTGCGTCTGGATTGTGGAGCAACCACCTCAGAGCTACAGGAATGCTTAGGGCTGATCGCTAACCCGTTATTGCTCAGTGCCGGGGCGAAATGAACCGGATTCGTGGTTTCTGACGACCACGGGGATACTGCAACCAGCGGATTTCAGCTAAGAGACGATCCAGCAATTGCCAACCCGGCGCTTGGGCACAAGTCCAATTGCCATACTCGTTGCCTCTCGAAACACGGTTACTGGCTCCTTCACCTGGGCACGGGGGAGAGGTATCGTATAAAGATTCCAGCGGCGGGGTGTCGCTGTGTGTCGTTGCTGGACCACGGCCTATAGCCACCGGGCGACGCTGTCCCTCGGCGTCAATCACCGCCCAAGTTGCCTGCTCAACTGGTAAAGAAGCTGCGGCAAGTCGCATCAGTGACACCGTAGCCAATGGCACGTGGTTCGGCTCGCCAGGAATTGAGCGCGGCGGCAGATGGTTTGCCTGAAGGGAGCTTTCCGACGGGAAAGCTGCGCTCGACGGGAGGAGGGAGCGCGGCAGCCGCGCCATTCTTATCTTCTGCCGCGCTCCGAGGTCTGGCCATGCGGCACGGGATAAATTCAACAAATCACGTGCCAACCCAGACTGTTCCAATCGATGCAAACGAAAACTGGCTTCGATCTCACGCCAACCGAACAGTTATCACTCGCGGAACACTGCGTATCCAGGCCATTCGCAGTGCAGGCAAATTACAACACGATAACGCATCTTGGCTCTCAATTCTGAGCCACTATTGGGCGATTTGTTTTCTTCAAGCGACGTTTTTCTGCGTGGCCCGAAGTCGCTGTTAGCGCAAAGGGACACGAATGCGGAAACGCTCCACGTTTTGAGCAACACGATTCCCACGGGGCGGTTACTCTTCGTCTTCCTCTTCTTCCTCCTCGTCTTCAACTTCCTCGTCTTCGTCCGATTCTTCGTCCATATCAGTGATGGGTTGGCCGGGCCGCCAGAAGAACTCGCGCTTGATATCCTGGCGGCTGGCCAGCATGAGCACCAGCAGGGACGCCAGTCCCATCAGTGGGAACGGCAAGGTAAGGAGAAGACCGAGGAACTTACCGAGATACTCGTAGACATCTCCACCGCTGTCGCTCATCACCTGATAGAACAGATAACCCGGCATGACCGCTGCCGCCAAGCCTGTGATGGTGCCGGTCACGGTACCAATCATGACCCAGTTGTAAGAATCGAAGCGCCGAAACTTCTCCGCGGCAGTCACTACCAGGCCCAGCAGGACTAAGAGCACAGTGGTCACCGCGATGAGAATCAGCTGCACCACGACGTAATGAGTATTTTCGCCGAAGATTCTTTCGGTAATCGAGAGAGGCCAGTCGCGTTGTTTCTGAAGTGCCGGAGCACCGCCCTGTTTGAGCGCCTTAGCCTGTTCTTCAGCGGCCTGGTTCAAATACATCTGCCGCTTGAAAGCCGACAAAACCGCATTACCGCTGAGCACCAGGAAAGCAATCACGGTGATGATGGCGCAATAGGTAGCCAATGCTTTATAGTAAAATCCCGGTTTATCCACTGAAGCTAAAGCACGCTCCCGTGCTTTGAGTCGTTCTGAGCGTCGGACGAGCTCGGAAACCCGATCTTCTTCTTCCTCTTGCTTTTGTGGGACCGGATCCTGTTTGATTCCGTAAGGAGAGCGATCCTCCCACTCGTCTTGCTTGATCGGGATCGGCGCCGCCCCGGCTGGAGCGTTGGCGTTTTTTGCCGTCGCCGGCTCACTGGCCTGGACGCCGGTCGTTTTCGGCTTGAGCTGGGGCAGCCGAAACCCTTTGCCACATTCCGGGCATTGCACGGCCTTGCCCGCCTGATCGTTGCCAAATTGGATTGGGCGCTGGCAACCAGGACAACGTAAGCGGATCATGGCGGCCTCCTGTATGAAGTAAAAAAGGTCAATTCCCCAAACCCGACCACTCCCCGAGCCCTACCCATCCGATATTTTAGCTAAGGACCCAGGGATGGGCACGCGATAACCGAAGTGGACACAGCGACGGATTGGCCGTTATTTACTGACGACTTCTACATGCGCTCCCAGACCCATTCGATTTCCAGTTCCGCGCACAATTCGGGCGTGGGAATGCCATGGGGGTTAGCCCAGTTCATCATACGGTAGTACCACTGCAAGGCTTGGCGAAACTGGTCGCGGTCGAGCTTTTCGCCCTTCAACGCGCCGGCTTCCAATGGCTGGAAGAATCGCTCGGGAAGTGTATCTGCTTCGGTCGCTAAGCCCTCCCGGTGATTGTACAACCGATACAGGGCGTGTGCCCGCTCCGATGCTTTGAGCAATTCCCAAAGGCTCACGTCCCATCCGGTCATGCCATTGAAATATCGCACCAGCTGCTCGAGGTCCAGCTTGCCAATAGGCACACCGACAAAACAACACATGCCCACGATGTTGTACAACGTCCAGAGTTTCTGCAGGTAAGCAAAAGCACGCACTTTGCGAGGCCCGAAGTCCAGCATGGGCACCGGTTCGATCAGTCCTAGCGCGGCCAGCGGGTGCTTGCCCGGATAGAAACCTTCATAAATGGGGTCGTGAGGAGCCTCCATATGATCGGCACCAGTGGGGCTGGTGGAGTAGGCCAAGGCCAGACTCTTCTTACCCCGGGGTTCATGCATGGGCACTTCCTGACCGCGCACGTGCAGGGCTAACGCTTCCGCACCCTGGCCCAGCCGCTTTGCGGCACGCCATACCCCCTCGGCCAGCAAGTCGCCAATACCCTCGCGTCGGGCAATGAGCGGAATTAATCGGATCGGCACCTCCGGGTCACCATAAGCCAGCGGAAAGCCTACGTCCGCGCGCGTCAGGATACCCAGACTGTAGGCTTCAATGGCAAAGGAAATCACGACACCGGTCGAGATGGTATCCAAGACATATTGGCTGCACAATTGATTAGCCAGAGCGATGCGCTTCAGGTCGGCGATGCCATTCATCGTGCCGATAGCTGCGATGGTCTCGTATTCAGGCCCGCCATATTTGGGAATCACCCCCAGTTCCGGCACCGCCACTTCCCGTTTGCAGGCCACCGCACAGGCATAGCACGTGCCCCGTCGTGTCAGAATGGTCTGCGCCATCCGCTCGCCGGTAACTTCCTGAAAATGGTCAAACGCGCCGTCGCGAAAATGGCGCGTTGGTAATATACCTGCCGCCTGGAGATTTTTCACTCCCCGCGCCGTCCCATACAGGTGCATGGTGTCTTTAGTGCGGTCGTAGGTGCGCTTGAACCAGAGCAAGACCTCCTGCGTGACCTGCGGTTCTGCTGCAAGCGGTTTGTCGTGCCCACCCACAGCAATCGCTTTCAGGTTCTTGGCCCCCATGACCGCACCAAGTCCGCATCGGCCATGAAAGTGACGGCAATTATTCACCATGGCTGCGAACCGCACTCGTCTTTCACCGGCGATGCCTGTCTGCAAAACAACTACCCGCTGGTCTTTGCACTCAGCCTTAATACCATCATCCACATCCCCGGCGAGCTGTCCCCAGAAACGGCGGGCATCGCGGAATTCACATCGGCCATCGTAAATAAGCAGCCAGGTGGGCAGGTCTGCGCGGCCGGTGATAATCAAGCCGTCGAATCCCGCTTGTCGTAGTGCCGGTCCCCAGTATCCACCGGCTTCAGATTCACCGTAACCCCCTGTGAGCGGACTCTTAGCCACAGCCACGTAGCGATTGGCCCCCGATAACGCCGAACCGTTCATGGCGCTGGTGAAAAACATCAGCGGCGAACGCGGATCGAAGGCATCCCAGCCGCCATGCGTTTCCTTCAGCAGAAAATAAGCCCCGAGCAGTCCTCCGCCCAGATAGCGTCGCAGCGTCAAGTCATCCAGATGCTCAACACGGCTGCTCCGCTCACTCAGGTCAATGCGCAGAATCTTACCGGCATATCCACTGGCCATGGCTGTTCTCCCGCAGTCTGCTGCTGGCCAATTCCCCCCCGAAATGGACAACTACATCGGCGTCGAGGCACCAGACTGCCCCGTTGGTGCATTCTAAGAACCAGTCCAGACGCGCAGCGCGCCCATTCGCAGCCGCGCTACGGCCGGTTAAAAGAACGAGATAGATCAGCTATCGGGAAAGCAAATTTTCTTCGCGCGACTGGCGCCGGCAATAATCGCTCTCTACAGAAAGCGGCTCGGTTGGCGTCCCGAATTACTCCGCTGCTTTTTTGCGATTGGCGACCACCTGTCGGCGGAGAAATTCCACCGCCATTTGTAATTGCCGGTCCGTGAACGGCTCTGGCGGCTCCATCTTGACCGGCTCTCGCGGTTGGATGATTTCATTACGGCGCAAGTGCTCGAACAGTTGACCGCGTTCGCCAGTTTCCAGTTTGAGCGTGTAGTCCGGATGAGGTCGCACGCCCCAGTCATCCTCTTCTTTCGACTTGCGGTCTCGGGCCAGATTCTTGCCACTGGGCCGCCAGAAACTGGCCGTCGTCAATTTGATCTCCGCCGGTCCTTCTTTGACATCGAACTGAATCTCTGTAACGGTTTGTACACTCCCCTTGCCAAAACTGCGTTCTCCCATGATCACACCCCGACCGTGATCCTGAATACACGCCGACACGATCTCACTCGCACTGGCACTGCCCCCGTTAATCAGCACCACCAACGGAAAGTTAAGATAGCTATCCTCGTGTTCTCCTGAGTATTCGATTTCCCTGCCGCGCCGTGGTCGGACTGTCACGATCAAGCCGTCGTCCACAAACATATCCGCAATCTTCACGGCCTGGTCCAGGTAGCCACCGGGGTTGAAACGCAGGTCGAGAATCAGACCATTCAAACCGCTCTGCGAAAGCTCTTTCAGCGCCGCCTGCAAGTCTCGCGCGGTGAAGCGTGCGAATTGACTCAGCCGTATATAGGCAATCTTGTTCTGCGGATCTATGTAGTAATCCCAGGTGTCATCCGGCTTGCGTCGCACTCCGAAGACCGTCTCCACCTCAATGCGACTGCGGGTCAGACGAAACTCCAACTGTTTCTTCTTGCCATCAGCCGTTTCCCGCTCGATGTGGAGCTGAACCTCGGTGCCCTCCTTACCCAGAATCTTGTTGACAACGTCCCGAATGCTCATCCCTTTTGTGGAAATGAACTCGGGTTCTTCCAGACGCTTGCCTTCCTTGTCCACGAAATTGGTGACGCCCACAATCAAATCGCCGGTCTGAATCCCGGCTTTGTAAGCGGGACTGTTACGCAACGGCGTGATTACCCGCACCATGTCGCTTCCCAAGTCCTTCTGAATCTGCACACCCACACCGATAAACACCTGTTGGGTCTGCCGTTCGATGTCGGCCACGATTTCCGGTTCAATGAAGGCGGAATAGTTATCGAGGCTATGGAGCATGGCATCACAGGCGCGATAGACTGCCTTGTTACCCTTGATGTCATCGCGCTGGCCGATTTTCAGACGCACATCCATCAACAGCTCCCGAATTTCTGCGGTGGTCATCCGACCTATGTTGTCGAGGCGCCTATTGATTTCGGGGGGTACTTTCTCCTGCATGTAGGTGTACAAACCGCGCACCGCGGCCGGGATCAGGTCCTGATGGTCCACAGGTTTGACATAGTTGGCCCGGGCTATGTTCGCGACACGCAGCACACGATCGGCAAACAACTCGGCTTCCTTCTGGCTCACTTGCAGGGATTTCAAATACTGGTTGCGTTCGACCCGCAATTGCTGGGCTGATAGTTTTCCCTCGGCATAAGCCAGGTAATGCTTGCGCATCTGGCGTGGCAGTTCGAAGCGGGGTATTTGCGCCAGAAGAGTCTTCCCCTCGTTGATCATCTCCTGGGACAAGTCGTCTGCCACTGCCCGCTTCAGGAAAGCTGCTATCCGAGATTGCGTCACTCCATATTGCTCGGCGTAGCTCGCTAAGGCGAACTGGCCCTGCGTAAACGCTGCCAGCACGGACTGCGCTTTACCCGTTATCAGCTTGGTGCGTTGGGGATATTCCTTTTGCGCATACTGGAAGAGTTCACTGATGGTGATCACGCCGTCCGTCTCGCCACCGTCCGTGTCCGCGCGTCCCTTGAGACCGTCCAGTAACACTTCAAGGAACACGCCTTGCCCGCTCTGCTTATTTTCCGCAGAGGGAGTGGTTCCGTCGTTCGCTGACAACAGTGCCACGGGAGGTAACACGCGCCGCCGATCTTCCCCATCGTCGTCGCCGGCGCGGTCAAATTCCTGAAAACGCTTTTCCAATCCGAGGGTGGATATCTTCTCCTTGTTCTCGTCGTAACCGCGGAAATTCACGTCGAGGAACGCGACTATCCGAGTACTCTTGCTTCGCTCCAGCAACTGCTCTAATTCGCCGGCGCTGATGGCTGTCTTAGCCCGCTCTTTGAAGTTAGAATCGGTGGCAAAATAACAGGTGCGGTCTCCCACCGGCGCTCCTTGACCGAACCAGGCGAGCAATACCAAGTCGTCTTCCTGCGCTTGTTCGAGTGCCCAACGCAACGCTTGCCAGATGTTTTCACGCGTAGCCTGCACCGCTCCGGCCTGTCGGGCCGGCTGCCCCAACAGCAGTCGCACGCGATTGGCCGGCACGCGCGCGCCCTGATCGCTGGTCAGCCAACGGTACAGGGCCACTGCATCTGCTTCGGCAAACGAACGCGGCAATATCGCTTCATCCTCGTACCGATCAATCCCCACGATAACCGTATAGGTCGGGCCGGGACTGTCCGCTCGTGCTACTGACGCCGCCAGCAACCAGCCCAGCCAGACCGCTACGGCCCACCGACTCCGTACCTGTTTGCCTAACTGCATTGTCTTGTCCCTCATTGTGCTGATGGTTTCCTGGAAAAGCGGCACGCTGGTCATTGTGCCAGGTGTACTCTCGCCCGTCAATGCGCTCTCCCCTACGCATACATATTATTCACCCGCAGCACCCATAGATGTGCCAGCAATAACACTTCAGCCGGCACGCTCAGGTGCCCTTGACGCCGCTATGCCAGCTGCTTATTGTGGCCATTCATTACCCTTGACCAGGTCGCGATACCTGACCAGTGGAAGGGTCGGCTTCGGAGCCAGTGCCGGGTAAGGTCAAGTGGTCGCAGCACAGGCCAAGGAAGGCCGACTTTATGGCATGGAAGCCGAGAATCCCTGCACACACTTTCGTCTCCCGGCACTGCCTTCGTAGCCGAGGGTCATCACTTTACTTTCCTGATGCGACCCTCCGAAGATATGACGAACGAAGGTTGTCGCAGTAATGCCAGTCGTCGCACGAGGCATCTACTTCCCAATTACACCATTGAGCTCGCTCGTCCCAATACTCAATGCCCTCTGGACTTGATGCTCCACTACAGATTTGCTCCTGGGCTGCACCCAGAAGCCGGCCCGCACGTTCCCAGCCCCTGCTTAGCGACATCTCTTTAGCCAACATGACTTTGCCGATAGAGCTAAGGTTACCGCCTGTAATGTAGCAACGTGGGCTGATAGCTCATGAAAACGGCAGGATGTTTTGTCCCAGAGCGGATAGACTTGATCGGCCCTGCGTCGCTCGCCCTTTTTGCAATCTCAGTCGCGGGTCATGGTCCTGGAGGATGTGGGTATGCGAAAGGGAATGTGGCTGGTAGTTCTCCTGGCTGGTTGTCAGACCCTGGTCACTCCCCTGGAGCCTCGCCGACGAGAACGCGCTGACGATCCCCTGCTGACTACGCAGGAACAGGCGCGCCGCGCTCGTTACCTCTACGCCTTTCCCGACACAGAACTTGGCCCCCGTTCAGGTCCGGAACGTCCTGTCGCCTCGGCATTAGCACCGTGAGAAGTTCCCGCTGTCACCGAAGCGTCCCAGTCGTGGGTTGCCAATCCCGCCTGAAGCAGATACCGTTACTGGCAAGCAGTTGCTCTGCTTCACCAAAGGAGACGTAGCGTGTCTCGCAGGGTGGTAGTGTGGCTGGGAGTAAGTCTCCTGGGAATGGGATGTCAATCCGTCGAGAAGCGGGGGGTCGAACCCCTGCCGACCCACGCAACGACGATCCCCTACGCGGACCTGGTGGAACATGCGCGCCGACAGCTTTGGGCCGCTCAGGAAATTTTCTACCGCGACCACTGGGACGAACTTACCAAAGCAGGCGAAACCCTCCAAGAAACCGCACAGCACCTGCTTCGCGTTCCAGCTGAGCGGGTACCCCCTCGTTGCCGCGACCTTTGGCCCAAACCGGCCGAGGAATTCCGCACCGCGGCCGAGCAACTTCGTAATTGCGCCCGCCAGCAAGATGCCATTCAATGTGCCCAAGCCTTCCAGAAACTTCATCTTGTCCTTCGACAAATTCGGCCGGACTAACCAACCCTGTGCTTACTTCCCTGAGTCTTGCTGGGGAGCTTACTTCGACTAGCATTCTCCCGCTGGTCATCGGTTTGCTGCCGATGCCCCAAATCTCAATTAGACCTTGGACCAGGAGTCATCGCTCTGGAGTGATTTGCCGTGCCTCTGCGACCGATTTTTCCCTTCTGGTTACGTCAGCGTCAAATTCAAGCCGAATTACTCAATGAACACACCCTGAAACTCCAAGGGCCGAATCTGCCTCCGTGTGAGCTTCGCATTGAAGCGGAGGAAGACGGCCAGCATTGGCGCGCCGTCTTGGTTCGGGTCAATGGCGAGGCCCGGATGATCGCTGCCGCGCGAGCCGCAGAAGACCACCCTCAGTCCGCCTGGCAACTGGGATTTGAGTTGTATCGTAAGCACGTGGTCAATTAGCAACGTCCTCTGTCACGCTTATCCCCCAAATCAGTTTGAACAATCGCCATCTTGTTCCACGTTTGAGGTTCGTAGGGGAGTACGGAACCACGACGTGGCCTAGCCAGGATACACTTGCCGTTGCCGCTTGAGAAGTTAGAATTAGATGCCACCCGAATGAAACTGAATGCCGCATGAACCACTGGGGGGTTAGCTCAGCTGGGAGAGCGCGTGAATGGCATTCACGAGGTCAGGGGTTCGAATCCCCTACCCTCCATTCGACCGTCACTTGCCTGACAATCGGCAGCCCTATGGTCGGACGGACGAGCAAACCGTCGCAATTTCCTGCGTTCTCCTAACATTTGTGCACGGGTTGAGCCAAAGCCGTGTTGACTAATCCTGATTGTGATCCTCCTGCGGATTGACTCACCGAACGGTTTCGCCAACACGGTTTCTTCCATTCCTCCCCGGCTAATGCTGGTATCTCACGCAGCAACCATGTCCTTCCCGTTGAAAGTCCCCACACCTCTATGCTCTCATCACTAGACCACCCTTCACGTTCCCGGCTTATCACGCAACTGGACAGGAGCATGGGCTGCGCCAGATCAGCCAACGATCTATCAGGATTTTGTCATTTTTGGGCCGAGGCACTCGCTTGATCTATTAGAGGCCAATGAGTCCGACTTCCAGAAGCAAGTGAGCTGCCCACTCTTGAGCTAGGAAACGGCGACTGAAGGTCAGCTCATTCGCCTCGCAGATGCGGTCCAGCACCGGCGCTGACCGCCAGCATCCCCTTAACCTCGGCCCAATCGGCCATAATCAACGGAGACTCCACCATGCTGCGCAGGCTGTGTTTTGCATGGATGCCGCTCGCTCTTGCCTTAGCACTGCCCATGACCAACAGTCCAGGAAACTGTGTGCACGCCGACGAGTTGCAAACCAGGAGATATATTCAACGTGCCCTGAACATACTTGCTTATTACGAAGACGTGATTGTGGTGCAAGCGACCTTCGGGAACGTTATGGGGGTCGGCCTAGCATATAGGAGCTGCGCGTGGGAGCTGGGCACCTTGCCGAGGTACGGTGTTGATCCCGATGTGGCCCGATTCATCTGGGTTTCTGCTGGCGTTTTAGATTCCTATGGAGCTGCAGTGATGGAGTTGAATAACCCTTTGATTCCACCGCAATTCAAGGCCTTGCGCTTGATGGAACTGGCTGGTCGAATGAGAATCTTGCGTTCGGAAATTGACCGCGCACTCGAATCTGATTATCGGCGTTCTACCGATTACTGATTTTGGAACGCGCGGCGCGGCAATGGCCATGGCAATCCTAATAAGCACGGTCAACGATGGACAACGTGCCTGATTGTCTATGCCATCTATGCCACCACGCAAATCCTTTTGCGAGCCTCGGATGAAGGTGAAAGTACTCTGACTGGAAAACCCGCTGACACTCACGCACTTGGGGAATAATAACCGCAAGCACAAGGTGTTCAGAAGGAGACAGTCATGAGCAAGTACCTGAGCTGCAAACTCATAGTGGCCACAGTGGTCAGCATCGGTCTCCTGCCGTGCACGCTTGGCCGCGTCTCTGCGGGGGACGTTTACAGTCCGTACTCGAGAAAGCTTATCATCCCGCGTGAAGCAAATTGGAACGCATTACCCCCACCCGATAACACCCGACACTCCCACCTGGGGGGCGACAGGCCCTTCAGTAACCACCTAAGTTACGGCACTTTCCGGACCTCCCCCATGCGAAGCCGATGCTTCCGCTGCGGCAGCGAGCATTGCCAAGGGGAGTGTTTCAAGAGAGACCACGCCCTTTTTGCCGCCTATTACGCTTCGCGGTATCCCGTCGCTGGTTGGCACACACCTGATCACGGCAGGACTGCTTCAAGGTCAGGAGGAGCGGGA
This sequence comes from Gemmatales bacterium, assembly GCA_025056555.1. Lineage (GTDB taxonomy): Bacteria > Planctomycetota > Planctomycetia > Gemmatales > HRBIN36 > HRBIN36. The sequence continues at coordinate 51,679 of JANWVZ010000001.1, forward strand.
GCGGCTATAGCTGGCGCAGGAGCCCTGGGGCTTAGTGGCTTATTCGGCCGGCGACGCAACCTCGAGCCATAACAGATGATGCGTCCGAGAAACTGTGCGTCAAAAGTAGATTAAGTTTTCTCCACCGCACGGGCATTACAATGCCCCAGAAGGTCAACCAGTTAACGATACCCGAAGTAAACGGAGGCAGTCGGACACTGAGAGACACCTTGAGATTAAGGTTTCGGTTTTTCCGACTAGGAAGGTCTGAATGGTCAACGGCACGAATGTCGCAGGAGACGACACGATTTCGCGTCAGTTGGGATTCGGGCTGACCGGATTTTGGGGCCTGGTTCGGTGAGTACGGCAGTGAACTGCGACAGTATGCGTCACCTGGGCGGAGATGGAACGGTTGGACAGCGTTGACGGAAGGCTTGCAGAACCCGTCGGGGCTGGCCCGCTTCGTCGAACAACCCACCGTTGGGCACCAGGTGAGGGACGGCATCGGTAACGTCGCACCAAGTGATGCGTTGCACATCGGGATGGGCTAACGCCAGATCGAGCAGGGCAGATGCCCAGGCGGCTTGCCAGTCTTCTGAGGCGGGCGCAAACACTTCCTGGTCTGGTGGGTCGGCGCGGCTATCGCTGCGGACACTGGCAGGCAGGCCTAGGTTGAGGTGTAAAGGGAGTTGATTGTCGGCAAACCAATCAAAGAGATGGCGAATGCTCCAAGGGGAACGCAAGAAACTTCCCCGCGGCTCACAGCCGAAAATCAATTCCACCTCGAGGGTGTTAATGCCCAAGTCGGCGCGGCTCAACCAATCGGCCAACAGCAGGGGGATGGGTTGCTGGGACGCGCGATGCGCCTGCTCGCCCCAGGGTTGCGCTAAGCCGACACTCACCCGCTTGCCAGTCAGGAAGCGTTTTACCGGGCGAAGTAATCGGCTAAGAAAACTCATGCCCGCCTCCAGGTTCAGTTCGGTGGGAAAGAAATTGATCGCCGCGGCAATGTACCAATCATGGACCCCCTCTGCATAGGTACACACTCGGCTCAGAAAGAGCGTGGCCTTTTCGAGGAAGTGGTTTTCATCGTGGAAGGTCCGCCAAAGCTCATAGAAGCGTGCCGACGCAAAATCAAAGAAAGGCCCCAAAGAAACTTGCCAGCCTTGCTGCTGGATGCGCCGCAGCAGCGTATCCAGGTGCCGCCAGTAACTTTCCTGCTCACACGCCTGGGGGTCGAAGGGGAAGGCCAGCTGAATTCCGTGGAAAATCGGACGTAACTGAGCTAAATAGTCTCCAACCCAGGGCGTCTCCGCAGACCAGCCTGCGTAGAAAGGGACAGGTGAACATTGCTGTCGAGCCTGAGCCAGGAGCCGTGCCTTCTCCAGGGTAAGGGCTTGGCTTGCAGCCATGGCCCGGTGCAGAGCGTGGCGTGCGCAGGCCAACTTGGTGGAATCATCCGGGTGGGCGGAGGTGAGTAGCTGGTGAATGCCCTGGCGCAAGTTTGTGTGCAACTCTGCGGGCAGGGTCAATCCCAACTCTTGCCACTCGCTCACCAGGCTGCGGACGCGATGGAGCTGAGCACGGGCCAACTCCCGCACCAACTCATACACCCGCGGCCCGGGCAATAGCGTTGTCGTAGGCAGCATCCAGATTTCCTGGCCAACCAACCAGGGAACGCAAGCCGACACCGCGCCGCGAGTTTCCAAGGCGCTGAATACCAAGAGGTGGTCTTCGATCGTAACGGTGGAGCTGAGCGGAACACATTCCGCTCCCCGCACCAGATAGGCGTAAGGCAACCATCGGCGGACAGTATCGGGCAGATCGGAGGGCAAGCGGAAGCGCAAGGCGCTCATCGAAAATCCTTTGCCCACAGCGACAGCGCACACCTTTCCGATATCGCCCTGGCGGGCACATCCATTGGTGTGGCGGCTGGGACAGGAATCAGGGCCTGAAATGTGATCCGCGGTTGCTGACGGCTAGGAGCCGTGCCACGGCGGCAATTTCTTGGGCAGCGGAAATTTTTTCAGCTTGACGTAGTTCGGTAACCCAAATTCATCTTCGGGAATTTCCACCCGTCCCTGTAACAACGGGCGAACGTAATCCAAGAATTGTTGGGTCACGAAATAACCGTCGGCACTGATGAAACGGTCTTCCAGATAGCGAGTCTGGTTGGCGACCATCTTCAGATCGATGAGACAGGGTCGAGCTTCGTAGGGGTCCTGGAAGTTTTCACGTGGCTTGAAGCCAACCGTGTAGCCGCTGGCGCCTTCCAGAACCGCAAAGCGAGCTGCCGCTTCGCCCAGGAAAACGGCTTCGTCGCGGTCGGTTTTGGACATGAAATGCCCGGCATTACGCTGACTGGTTCCGGGGAGATTAAAGCGTGCCCGCACTGCGTCTTTCAAGCTGCCCTGCCACCATGGAGCGATAGCGGTGCCCTGAATAGATAAATGGCGTTCGATTTCATCGCGCAAATAAGCCGCCGCTCCTCCTAACTGCTTGTGCCCAAATGCATCTTGCCGAAGTGAACCGCCCCCGCGCTGGAGTTCTGCGTAAAGCTGGTTGTTCGGATCCCGAATACCTTCACTGACGACGAGTAGAACTACTTTATGGCGGGCGAGAAGGTCTTCGAGGTGAACCAGGAACCGGTGCATCTTCAGCGGGCGTTCCGGGAGCAATATCGCATGGGGGGCATCGTTTTCAGTGCGGCGAGCCGCAGCGGCAGCAGCGGCCAGCCAACCGGCGTGGCGGCCCATCGCTTCGATCAACACGACCTGATGCTGCGTAGCCATGGCTTGAGCATCCAACCAGGCTTCACGCACGAGCGTGGCTAAGTATTTTGCAGCGCTTCCATATCCCGGACAGTGATCCGTACCCACCAAATCATTATCAATCGTCTTCATCACTCCCAGCACGCGGATCGGATAACCTTTTTGTTGCGCCAACTGGAACACCTGTAGTGCGGTATCTGCGGAATCGTTGCCCCCGATATAGAAGAAGTAGCGAATGTCATGAGCGTCGAATACGCTCAGGATGCGATCGTAATCGGCTTCTTTCACGCGGTAACGACAGGAACCGATGGCCGCAGCCGGCGTCCACTGTAAACCGCTCAACACAGCCTCGTGCTCGTTGCCGAGATCAAATAATTCCTCGTGTAGCACGCCCAGAATGCCGTTGTCCGCGCCGTAAATGTGCTTGATACACTTGTGATTACGCAATTCCCGGATCAGGCCGTAAGCCTGGGCATTGATCACGGCAGTAGGACCGCCAGACTGCGCGATCAAAGCATTACCCGACAATGGCGCTGCCATAAAGCGTTCTCCCGGTTGTCAGACGCAGGTTATGTAAGGAGTTCCTTTCCACCAGAAATGATACTCAACTTGACGGTTACGAAAAGCCTCGCCGTCGGTCTGTTCCCGACCACGGCTCCATGGGCCGACTTCTTTCGGGAGGTCGCTGTCGCTCGAATATCCCCACAGTCCGGACATGGTATTTCGGCCCCCACTGAGGCAGGCGTTGTATCAGCCACGCGAAGATTCGGATAAACTGCTTGGTCTGCTAAGGACGTTATTGTCCGTCAGCATGCGCGCTGGCGAAGGTAGGGTGAGGTAATTCGCTTCACCAGAGAAGCTTTCGGCGAGCAGCGGGGCGTATTTCCATGAGCGAAGTTTTATGGGAGTTGCGCCCAGTTCGGGGCAGGCGCGCGGAAACCAGACGCCAGCCAACGCCATGAAACCGCTGCACGCGACAGAAGCAGTTGGCAACCATCATGCCGCCAGTAGCGTCCAGCAAGACGAGCCGATCTGTTCGCGAGATTGTACGCAACCAGTTTATCTCAATCCCCTTTCAGCCACTATGCGCTGCATCAAACACCAGCTGTCCTGCAACATAGACATATTGAGGCAGCACCTGAGATTCGAGCAGGCTTTGGAGCGGGTTGCTGACTCGTGAATCTGTCAAGGGCATCACGACAAAATCAGCCCACTGGCCGGGACACAACGCGCCGGTTTCTGGCCAGCCTAGAAGTTCAGCTGCTGTGTGAGTAACCCGTTGAAAAAGTTGTGCTGGCGCCAGAGGACATCCCCGGCTCCACAGGAAACGGAGTTCATTCAGGACATTCAAATCCGGATTCGAAGCAAGGCTATCGGTACCGAAAACTACGGGCACCTCCTGTTCCAGCCAGCGTAACCAGGAGTGCGCCATATGACCAAAGTAAGCGTGGGTCCGCGGACAATACACGACGCCGGCGCGACCTTGCGAAGCCCAGACCGGCAGTACATGTTTCAGGCTCGTATCCGGATAATTGAGATGGATAAAAAGGGTCTTAGGTGCCGGCGTGATCAGGTCCAGAAGTTCATCGTAGTCGGAAATTAGTCCCCGTTCTTCCCAGACTCCCAGAGCTTCGAGCCAGTCGCGGAACGGCCCGGCGCGGCTGATCAGCAGATCGCGTTCCTCGGCAAATTCTGCCCAGTGAATAGCTAAAGGCCAGCCACTGCGTGCTGCCAGACGGAACAAACTGCGGCGTGTGGAATACGGAGCGTGGGGACTCAAACCCAGGCGAACGAAAGTCGTTTCAGATTTGCTCGTCAGCAATTGACGGGCGGTTCGCCAGGTAGCTCGAGCGCGAGACCGCGACAAGCCCACGACTTCTACAAACACCCGCGCCCGCAAACAGGCTCCGTTCAGGTAGAGCAACGTTTGAGGCGAACCGGCGATGTCCCCTACCAGAGTTACTCCACACCGCAGAGATTCTCGAATGCCTCGTTGAACAGCCTCAGCCACGATTTCGGGGGTCGCCTGACGACGATGGGCAATAACCTGGTTCAGCCACGCGCATGCCGCGCGAGGTAATTCTTCAGCCCGCAGAGTGGAAAGATCGAGATGTGTGTGGGCGTTCACCAAGCCCGGCAGGATTATGGCTTGTCTCAGGTAAATCTTCGCCCGCCGTGCTCGATTAGGTTCCACGGCCACAACGCGCCCATCCTCCCAGACCAGCAAGGCCTCCTCGTAAATGACGCCCTTCCCGTCGAACAACCAGCGTACCCCGAGGTCAGGCATGATCGTGCGCCACTCCCTGATGTGGCCCCTGGCCTAATCGGGGCATTAGCCGACACAGCCGAGCCCCACGCCACCATACACTCAGCTTATTGGATCAGGTTGCCCATGCACTGATGTACGTGTTCGTCCTTGGTTTTATTCTTGCGAGCCGAGCTTGGCAGCAGGAGGTTTACACGATACTTACGCCATGAATGAAAAAGCTACCTTTCTGGAACTGGCGTAGTCTTTGTATGTCGCAGCTTCGGCCCCCAACATGAACCGTAACAGCCTGGGCAGACAATCGCCCCAACTGGCGCCGCTGCTGCCCATGTTTGGCGATCGTCGAGGTGACCGGAGGCTGGCGATTGTCTCCTAGCAACTGTGCGCGGCCTATATCTCTGCGGCTCGCAGCTGGAAAGCTGCACTCCGTTATTTGTTGCTACAGCCAGATGAACCATGTAAATTGTCTTAGTAGCCGGACTTGGTGCAGTCGCAAGAAGCCTGCGGTTGGCGAAGGAATTCCGGAGTCAGACATGACTACGGTGTACCTGAAGCAACCCTTATGATCCTCCTATGAACCAGTCCACAGCACCAACGGACCGGGCGCGGATACTTCGGGTTCTGTTACACATCGAATCCTGTCTCGAAGATTCCCTGCCCCTCGACGCGTTAGCCGATCAGACCGCTCTATCACCGTTTCATTTTCATCGGCTTTTCCGAAGCGTAGTGGGCGAACCGGTGCATCGGCATATCCGCAGGTTGCGGTTGGAGCGGGCAGCATTGTTCCTCAAGAATTCCACCGTATCCACGGTAGATTTATCCCTGACTGCGGGTTTCGATTCACGGGAGGCTTTCTCACGAGCGTTCAAAACCCACTTTGGAGCGCCGCCCCGCGTATTTCGAGAGCGGGCCACGCAGGGATTGAAACAATTGCTCCGTAAGCTTGACGGTCAGCCGCCGTTGGTCGTTCGCATTGAGGAATGGCCCAGCCAGCCCATCGTGCTGACACGAGTGATTGGTTCGCCGTTCCGTGTTACGGAAGCATGGTGGCACTTTCTACACTGGGCCAAGCGACGCGGCCTGATTCGGCGGAACTCGCGGATCGCCCAGATTCATCACGACGACGAGATTGTCACTCCCTGGGAGAAGCATCGCACGGATTTGTGCCTGCTGGTGCCAGAACCGCTTGCGGTGCAGCCGCCCTACGTTGCTTCCTTCTTACCTGCTGGCTGGCATGCCGTCGCTGAATTTCAAGGATCAGCTTACGGCTTATATCTGGCCTGGCTCGACCTGACCGAGCGCTGGCTGCCCGTTAGCGGCTGGCACCCAGCACACCATGGCTTCTATGACTTAGCCGATGCTGATGTAATTCCCCTTTCTCTGACGGCTGCTGCTGCTCCCTTGTCTAACGGGATTCGCTGCCAACTATGCATTCCAGTGCAACGCCGACCGTACCCCGGCTGGCCGATCCTCGTTTCCCGCGAGTTAGAGTAATTCTCTGTGAAACCGCAGGTGCAAATCCATATTCCGTCGATCGCGGCGCTGTACGGGCGGTGAACCGTTCCGGACGGCATATGCCCCTTGCTTTGCCTCAAGGCTTTCGCAGCGCGCTGGACCTGATGCCTCGGAGTCTGACAACCACGTTCTGGATGGCTTGCTTTGTTTAGAGGTTTTCGCAGCACGCTGAACTCTTTCCTTCTGCCAGCAGAAGACTGGTTGCTCCGTGATAGCAAACAATCTTGTTGCGCTGCCGAGCCATGACTCAACGAGGCCCGAAGCGATCTCCGTGGAAACACAAAACAAGTTTTCACAGCTAAGCGACGTTGGCGACAGTTCGCAAGAGCACGATCTGCACAGGGGGAGACGAGCGTAGCGGCACTGTCTTTGTTGCTTAGGCCCGGAAGGCTCGGAATTTTTTTCGAGAACCGCAAAAACGGTCACACGTGCACTTCAGAGCGCTGGTCTAATGGAAAAAACTGGGCAGCGTGCCCGAAACTACACCCCGATTCGCCACCCGTCGCGGTGTCTTCTGACCAGCGACTCACCGATTCGCCTGACTACCCCTGGGGGAGCGAGAGGTGTACGGGGGAGGATCGGGCTGGAATTATGGCGAGAAATTTTTTCGAGAGCCACAAAAGCGGTCGAATGTGCCTTTTCGGTGCGAGGTGGAAAAGTCCAAAGTGGGGACGGGTTGTTTTCACCGCCATTCCCCGAATGGCTGGATGAAGACCGCTTGGATTTCGAGCACAAGTGCGAGCACCAGAATAGCCGACGAAGCATCGCAACGTCAGCTGGGAAGGGAGGATTCACCATGACGGCTATGAAGCATGTATTGTCATGGATCCACCGCTTTGTTAAGGCCAAGAGCAAGCGCCGGCAGCGCCGAAATCGCCGACTTCACCTAAGCGTTGAACTTCTGGAATCGCGGGACCAGCCGGCGGTCGTCAGTTGGACGGGCCAGTCGCCCACCAACCCGACCTCCTGGCACGATGCCAGAAACTGGAGCCTGAACCGCGTACCGTTCGACGGTGACGACGTTTTCATCGGAGTCAGCGGGGTACGGTTTTCGTCCGGCAGGGTGACACTGAACTCGTTAGTCGTGGACGGACATTTTATCATGGAAGGTGGATCGCTGAGCATATCGGCGATGTCATCATTCGGTGGAATTACCATGAGCGGCGGGGGCTTGTCCTTCGCGAACACATTTGTCGCCAATAACAATTTCTTTTGGTCTGGAGGCAAGATCGGCGGAGCAGGAGTGCGAAATGAAGGCACTCTGTTTATAACACC
>JANWVZ010000200.1 GCA_025056555.1 Gemmatales bacterium
CAAAACGTCGGCGGATCAGCGCTCGTGCTTGCTCTAACAGGGAGCGTCCCTCCGCCTGGCCATCGTGCACCTCCCATTGACACAGGTGGGCGATGAACTCCGGGGAAACGTCGTCCGCGCCAAGCAGGGCGCCCAGCACGGCCGCCCGCGCCACCACCAGCGGTCGCCGCGCCCACCACACATGCAGCGTGGAAATATGCCCATGCCGAATCGCCTTCTCCCGCCGCGCCTGCTCCGACAGCGCCCGAATAGGCAACACCGATTCAATCAGCAAGCGCTCGGCCATCCTCACCTCCCCGGCGCGGCTGCCGCCACGGCGCAACTCGCCGCACCTGGCTAGGCCAGCATGGTGCCGGCGTCGTTGCCCTCGCAGTGCAGCTACGCGAGCTTTCTCGATATTGTACCGCGCGGGAAGGTCGCGGCTGAGGCGCTTGCCACATTCCTCAGCACGCCAATCGTGTTCCTCTCTCCTCGGGCCGCGACCGTCTCGGACTCGACTTCCTCCAACAAGTCCGGCGTATACCTGCCTCCTGCCTCTTTCCTGCGCAGGCGTCAAACCGATTCTGCTTGCGGATCGATAATCCAAACCGCGAACCAGCGTTGTGCTGATGCACGCACCACAGCGCCGTGCGGTCAGCACGAACCTTTACCGGGTGTTGCAGGGAATCATTCAGAGGGGCGTGATTCACGCACCACAGCGTCGGGGTTGGGAGTACGCAGTTGCGCTAAGTAGCCTGCTTCCACTGCGGGATGACTACCTTGACTACTCCGGTAACGGTTTGCACGTTCAGTTGAGTGGGTTTGGGAATGGTGTACAGGGTTGGTTCAGTCAGGGCGTTTTCTATGACGTAAAGCCAATAGCGATCGCCGAGGCGCTGCGCCATTTGCCACTCATGCTGCGTCAGCTCTAATGGGCCCGTCTGAGCAAAGGATTTGACCTCGATAAAACGGGTCTCCGTGTCCGAAGTCGAGATGATGTCATAGCCCAGACACTCGGCGCTGACGTCCCGGGGCTGGCGCCCCTGCTGCTGCTCATAAGCCAGGACGTAGGCCATGCCCGCGGCTTCGACCCGGCGTTTAAGCTCCTCGGCCTCGTGCGGGCTGACCTCGACACTGGGCACTGCAGCACGGGGCACGACCAGCGCCACTGCCTGCAGCTCAGGTTCGCAAACCGTCAGGAGGCGTTCCTGCTCCAACTGGAGCAGGCGCTGTTGCTTTTGCCGTTGCAGCGCCTGCAGGTTCTCCTCTTCCAGCTGACAGGCGATGCGCATATCTTCTCCCAGCTCGGCCCGCTGATGATAGTCCCAGAGTTTGTGCTGGGATTCTTCGATAAGCACCCGGAACGATGCCTCGATCCATCGGCGTTTGATGTCACATTCGCGTGCACGGCGTTGCTGGGCCTCCTGCTCCAGGACATGCAAGCTTTCGACGGCGAAAGCGCGGACTGCCTTTTCCGCCTCAGCTAAGTAGGAGGGAACAAAAGCGGGTGGCGGAGCCGTCGGAGGCCAGGTGTCCAAATCCCAGACCATGCGCGGGTCGACTTTGCACACCTGACCCGTGGCTCGATCGTGAAAGCAAGCGAGAAGTCGTTCCAACATGGGCTGCCCGCGTCCGTCCTGGATACGCACGGTGTAGAACCACAAGCTTCCCTGGCGCCCATGTTCATCCAGGAGCAAGGCACGGACGGGCCCGGTCTTTTGCAGACCGTGCGTGACCAACGCTTCCAGTAACGGATGGCCAGGCGCGAAGAACTCCGCGTTCGCCTGCCGCGCAGTCTCCCGTTGAAAAGCCATGCGCAGCCCTCGCCGATACGCGGCATCTTCCAGTTGGTACCGTTTGAGGAACTCCGCGGGGAAACTGATGCGGAAAATGCCTTTGTGGCGGCGGTCTTCTTCCAGACGCCCCCCAAGCACCTGGCAGGCTAATCGCGTAAACCGCTCCACGTCCCAGGGCACCAAGCGGTGCAACAGCGAGTCGGTGTTGTTCTGTTGGATGGCCGTCAGGTCCATATGGTGGTCGGCCAAGGCGTTATCCTCGAGCGCCTTGCGGAAACTTTGTAAGCGCTCTTCCAGGTCCACTTCCAGGAGCCGATCCAGCTCCCGACTATCAGGATGAAGGATCGCCTGCATAATCAGGTCTTCCAGCCTGACCCCCTCTAAGACCGTGCCGAGCACATCGTAGACGGAGTCGCCCAGCCGCTCGCGCATGCGCTCCAATTTCTCCAGGAGCCGCTGCAACACCTCCCCCTCACGCGTCTGGGGGTAAATGAGATTGAAAACGAAGCAATCGCGTTTCTGGCCGTAGCGATGGATGCGTCCGAGGCGCTGCTCCAGGCGGTTGGGGTTCCAGGGCAGATCATAATTGACCATCAGGCGACAGAACTGCAAGTTGATCCCTTCGCCCGCAGCATCGGTGGCCAACAGTACCTGCACCTCGTCGCGGAAGCGCCGCTCCTGAGCGACGCGCTCGGCCAAGGTCATCCCGCCATGAATCACCGTGCAGGGAAAGCCCCACTCCTGGAACCATCGTTCCAACCCGGTCAGCGTGTCCTTGAACTCGGTGAAGATCAACAGCTTCTCGTCAGGCCGGCGGCGTAGATGCTCTTCGACCACACCGCGAAGATGCTGCAACTTGGTTTCTTCGCCCGCCCTTTCCACTTCCAGGGCCAATTGGATAAGCCGCTCCAACTCGGCGATTTCGTCGTGCAATTCTTCGAGCGTGCGTGCCGCCGTGATCCCTTCCAATTTCTCATAAAACTCATCCCAACGCTGTGCCGTCCACTCCGCCAGGTCTTGCCGAGTATCCTCGTCCCATTCGGCGAGAGGTTCGTCTTCTTCCTGGCGGCGCTGCCACTCGCGCTGCAGACTCTCCAGTTTCAGGCGGCGCCGCCGAAGCGACTCGCGAATCGCGAACAAGCTCGATGACAACCGCCGCTGCAATACCGTCAACGCCAAGGCCACATTGCGGCTTTTTCGATCGCCTGCGCCCGATACTCTGCGATACCATTGGCACACATAACTGGTAACGGCCTGATACAGTTGGAATTCGGCATCCGTGAGTTCCACGCTGATGGTTTTGACTTCCCGCCTGCGAAACAGTTTCCGCCCCTCCAGGTCGGTTACCTGTTCTTTGGAGCGACGCAACACAAAAGGCAAACGTTCCCCTCGAGCGGCAGCTTTCAACTGCTCCGGGCTGGCAAATAGTCTCGGCTCCAGAAGACCGAGTAACAGGAAGTAGGCATAGTCATCTCCCTTATGAGGCGTGGCCGTCAGGAATAACAGATGGTTACAGTTGGCAGCGATGGCTTCACCCAGTTGGTAACGCTTGGTCTTATCCACCTTTTGGCCGTAGCGAGTGGCGGAAAACTTGTGCGCTTCGTCCACCACCACGAAATCCCAGCGTCGCTTGGCCAATACCTCACGAACATCGTCCTGCCGAGCGAAGTCCATCGAAACCACCACCTGCGGGTTCCGGGCCAGGAAGTCGCCCGCATACAGGCTCTGGAGCAGACTGCGGTCCAGGCTCACAAAATCCTCGCGAAACCAGTCAGCCATTTCCCGTTTCCACTGGTCCTGTAAGTGCGCAGGGACGATCAGCAGCGTGGTGTGAACCAGCCCGCGCGCTTTCAACTCCTTCAACACCAACCCGGCCATAATCGTCTTGCCCAGACCAGGGTCATCCGCCAGCAGGAACCGTATACGCGGCTGGGGAAGGATGTGGTTATAAACGGCGTCCACCTGATGAGGCAACAAATCCACCTGAGTTACACTGACAGCGTAGTGGGGATCGAAACTATAAGCCAAGCGCATCCTGAGCGCATCTGTAAAGAGGACAAAGCTATCGCGCGGCAGGGCCTGGTGGGCAAAATCATCCCAGAGACCAGGCAACCGTTGAACTCGTTGGGCCAATTCTTCGCGCGAAAACACAAAGCGCTCCCATCTCCTGGAACGCAGGAACACGACGCCGAGCTGAACATGGTTGCCGGTCAGTTGCACGTCAAACACCTCGGCAAGTTCATCAAACGGTGTAATGGTCACTCGGTCACCCCTGGCCGGCAATTGTTCCATCACCGTTCCCTCACCGCTCGTAATCAGTTACGATTCTGGTGCAGTATCCCCTTTCCCAGGAAATTCTAAATACGGAACGCCCCGCGCTGAAGCCTTGGTTTTTGCGTTCTTTCCCTGCTGGGCTTTGACCTGGAAGAATTGTAACGATAGAGCACACCCGCCAGGACTTTACTTGTCGCGTCAATGCCTTGCCGCGCCTCGACCTTCCCAAGGGCTAAGGGTGGAAGAACCTTCCCCGTGCTGGTCTCCACTGCCGAATGATTGTGCCTGAGCTGGCCTGTCGGTTCTCACTTACAGCCGCCACCGCTTCGCCCGGTAACCAAAGCAACGGTTGTTATTTTCAGGCCGGACCCATTTCCCATTGCCAGTCGCACCGCTTGGCAGATTATGTAGACGGGTGCCCAGAAACACCTCGAAGGAGAGGTGATTACTGATCTGTGCCGAACAGTTGGCCATTACCTTAGTGGGATCAGGAAATGTCCAAACGGCTGTGAGCGGTTGTACAAAGGTGGCTGTGTAATAACCCCCGTTTGAGCTTTTTATAATCGTGGATCACAAACTGGCGTGGTTCTCATTACTTTGGGGCTCATCTGCGGAGTTTGCGGCTTCGAGGAGACCAGGACCAGGATTAGACTTCTGCCTCTTACCTTTTCTAATACGTATTCATCCACGGAATCTCCGCTTTCGATGAAAGAGTCGCACAAATGGAAGCGCGAACCACGGTCGCCAAGCTGGTACGCGGTCGCTTAAGCAAACGACAATCGCCTCATGCTTCGCCCTATTCCCGTTCGCCGGGAAAGGAACCGTCCCGGAGCAAGTTCCAGCGACCTGGCGCCAGGATATTGGCAACTTGCTCAAGGCATGGGCGGGTCTCATGGACAACTAACCACAGATCATGCAAATAACTACAGAGGAATTTTCCTTGGAAAACATAATTTTCTCTTGACTAAGTCTAATCCTAACAGCTTATAGAAAAACCATGCGATGTCAGAAGGCTGGCAAAGCGCACGACCAGTGAGAGGGTTGGTATTGGTTGGCAGGCCGTCCACTTGCTAATTGAGTAATAAAGTTTAGTTCCTTGGAATTTAGACGGACTATTAAGCAGTGGTTGAGTGTCAGGCTTCATAAATGTTCAGTAATTGCGAAGGCCGAAACATCGTCTGAGTAGGGAGCAGGTAAGTCGGCTAAACTGGCCTCCCACCAGGATAGCGGTCTTCCTGTGCAGCGAGCCTGCTTATGGGGAACCTGGCTGTCTCTCCTTCTCTGGGCACCCTTCCGCTCGACTTCTAAGCTCCGCACGTTGGAATACTTAGCGAACCCCATCATTAATACAGGATACCCAGGCACCTTGGACACT
>JANWVZ010000201.1 GCA_025056555.1 Gemmatales bacterium
CAACGAGTCGTCGGTAGCCTTTCCGCTGGGGGCATGGAATTTACCTAATGGCCCTGGTCACCGATGCTCTTTCAACATCAAACCACTGACCCCTAGCATATGCTTTTACCAACCTCGGAGCAACAGTTGTAACCTTCGGTGAATCGGCTCAACTTCGCGGCCAAGTCGGGATAGCGGGCCAGGAAAGCCCCGCGGTTCGGCGGCTGGCCAGCGTCCGCAGCGGCGAAGCACTCGGCAATTGCGGCATGCAGGCGGCTTTCATCGGCGGATTTGGATATGGTACTTCCTCTCCCGACGTCACCAGAGAAGCCACACTCCAGCAGCGTGCAGTATCTCCTGTGAGATAACGGTCTGCCCCCTCTCCACGGTTCAAGAGAAACCACACTGCTGGAGTTGTCCCTGGAAAAATCGCGCGACGGCGACCAGTACGTGGGCCATACGTGTGTTTATATCAGCGACTTTTGCTCGTGCTAACACGATGCAAGCTTGCCAACTTGCCTTAAGTACCGTTACTTGGCACATATTTTTGAGTCTTCAATGGTAGTCGGTATTCTGTCGTCATGGGTTGTCAATTTGCATGCTGAGCGCCGATCGAAAACGATGTAATTCTCGTTTCGGGTACTGCCGCCACTCATGAACTGCCCAGATTGCGGGCTGAGCGGGATTCCTTAAAGTCTCGATGGAGAATTCCCCGGTCGAACACCATTGGCTATCAAGTTCTTTTTCCCGAAGAACACTTGCTTTGGCACGATGACTTGAGCAACCAAGAGCTGAAAACTTGTCGAGGGGAAGTGACTGGTCAATTAGGCCGTGGTTTGAGGCTTTTTCCAGGAGCGAGTTGGAGAAAATTGAGCAGGGCAAAAAGCAAGCGCGCGAAGGGATTGGTTCGTCTTATCTCATGAAGGTCAGTGCTCGGAGGGTGAATCATGTCAGCGAGAATAGGCTTAGTGGACGCGCTGAGGTCTGGTGTAGCGATGCTGTCGAAAGTCGGTCGCGGAGTCGTGCTGCCTGGAATGTTTATGCTCTCCTTAGCCTTGGCGGCAGGAGCACCCGGAGGTGCGAACAGAACCGAGGTTCAAGGGAAGAGTACCTGTGGCGACTATGGGACGGCTATCGAATTTGAAGCGACTCCGAAAGAGGCGGCCAAACGAGCTGCTGCGGAAGAAAAATTGGTGATGGTGCTTCACGTATCGGGGCATTTTGAAGACCCCGGCCTGACCTGAAACAATGCGGAGGCACTCCGGGTGAGTGCCTTGGCGGATCGCCGCGTCGGGGAATTTGTCAACCAGTATTTTGTCAGTTCCTTCCAGAAAGTGGCGACGTTTCGCATCGTGGGTGGGCAAAAGCAGGGCGGCAACGTAGCCACTTATTTCTGCGCCCCCGATGGACGAGTCCTGCACGTCATTCCAGGGCCGGTCAATGCAGAAACCTTCTTAAGCGAAGCCCAGTGGGTGGTGAACAGTGTGCAGCGTGGTCTGAAAGAGAACCAGAAGACGGCCACGCCATTCAAAATACTTTTCCGCGAATATCACGCGGAGCGGTTACGGCAGCAATACGGCTTAGTCGTCGAGCCGGCACGTTTTGACCTGGAAACTGATAAGCCCGGCGCATTGACCTATCGCGATCCAACAGGTCGGCCATTGGCGCCCGTATTACCCCCGCCGCCCCTGGATGGGCCGGACGTCAAGTTCGGCCAACAATTACTACAACAGCGTCAGGCCGCCGAAGCCGCCTTACCCTTGGCCAAGTTCGTTGCCGACCGCGCCGGACGACGGTGGGCCTTAGGACCGCTGGCCCAGGCCCACATGCTCCTGGCTGCCCATGCGCTGCACCCGATTGACAAGCTATATGGCACGGTGTTTGAAACCATCCTCGGCGAGAAAATCTCCACCAAACCGGTCGAAATTATCACACCGTTCCCCTGGCGGCCGGAGGGCAAACGCGGCGAACCTCTGCCGGCGCAACGCCCGATGGAGAATCGCTAAGCGGTTATCCGTCTGAGACAGCAGCGCCACTCTGCCAAGCGTTACTCGCTTGGACGAGTTGGCCAATGGATTATTGACGATCACCAGAGCGTGGAGAGTTGAAACGCGGTTATCATTTCGCCTGCTTTTCAGGTGTAATCGGCTCTCGATCCTTGCGTATTGGTAATCAATAAGTAATGCGACACCGGGATCATGCTGCTCGCTTTTCAGTAGCAACTGGTGCTTGATCAGGACGGCCTAATTATCGGCCACGGCGTTTTTTGCGACGCCTAGCGATAGCAAGCGCTACAAGGCACTGTAAGGATGGAAATGAAGCGGCCAGACGGCTTTGAAGCGTGCATAGGTGCCGGACAATAAAACAGTCTCGCTGCGCATCGAATAGATTGACAGGCACGAGACGGACTGACCTTGCAGGGACAATCGGCAGGCGGAACCGGGGCGCGACCAGATTGGCTGTCGGTTGCGTCCACGGGGCAAGAAGTAAGGCAGTCCGGGCCGTGTAGGCCATGGTGCTTTCCGGGGTGGTCGCAGTCCACAGGGTAGGCAGCGTCTCTGTGTTCTGGGCCGCCCCGGTAGCCTTTTTTGGACCTGATATACTTTTTCTAACAAGGGTTTAGTTTACTGCCGCTTTGTTCGGAGAAATCGGAATAAGATTACAACACCCTGGCGTATGGGTGTGCTCGGCGTGAGCTTATCACTCGTAGCTTGCCTACCTTCCATGGGCGAGCCAGTCTTACCGTCAGGATTTTTACCTTGTGCGCGGTACGGAACAAGTAATAAGGTTTCGGCAGACGTCCGATGGATACGAAGTTATTCCAGGTCGAAATCGAAAACGTTCTTTCGGCCCAGTTCGACGGTAACTTCCAGGGGGGTGGTCTTAGCACTCGCGTATCTCTCCGGCAGTAAGTGCGCATAGGTGCCATCTGCCTGTTCGCGGCGCCACTGAATTACCACTTTGTATTTGCCAGCCGCGGCTCCGTCCCAGGCGACGTAGGTGCTGAGGCGATAGCGGCCACTGACGTCTGTCAAAGCATCAGCATTGGGGTTGGACTTGGGTTCAACGGGAACGAACACCACCGAAGCTCCAGGTACGATTTCCCCTTTGTAAGTTACCTTGCCTTCCACGGGCGTCGTAGGCACAGTCTTACGCTTATGACCCGGTTCCTCCGTATCAGGAACCTGGAGGTTTTCGGGGTAGATGCCGTCCAGCAGAATGTTGCACAGGACCGGCCCATTCCTTTTCATCGTTACCCAGACGATGTGGTCGAATTCGCCGTAGTCCAAACCGCGCATTTTGCTCGATCCACCCGTAGTAGCCAACTGATAATACAAACGGCCATGTCGGACGAAGCGCTTGTACTTGTGAATGTGTCCGGCGAACACCGTGTAAGGTCGGTCACTGAGCAATTGTTCAAACTCCAGCCACCCGGTCTCAGCAACCTTGGGAGTGGCCCAAAGGGGACGATGCAGGAAAATCAGCGTCCAGCGCACTTCCTTGTTGGCTTCCAGCACGCGACGAAAGTACTCGACTTGTTCTGGCGAAATGCGGCCCTCCTGAGTCTTGGGGGGGTCATCTGAATTAACCATGAGGAACAGCACATTCTGGAAGACAAAATGGTAGTACGGCTTGGAAAACTTCTCCTTCCAGAGGCGCTCCATCACGGGGTTCGAATAATCATGATTGCCGGGTACATAAAAGAAAGGCATCTGCAATCGGTGGACGAAGTCGTCAAACTCCTTCCACTCGGCCTGCAGTTGCTCCATCTTTTCGGTGTAGCCTTCGATGAGATCGCCGACGGACACCACAAAGGCTGGCTGAAGCAGATTCAGATACTCGACCGCGCGGGAGAAAACCTTGGGGCGATGCCCGCCCGTACGGTCACTAACAATAGCAAATTGAAACTCTTCGGCGCTCCGATTAATGCGCAGGTGGGTCCAGGGATTACGCTCGGCAATCTCGATTTGCAACGTCGGCCGCAGCGGCGCTTGACCCGTACTCCACGCCACCAGCCCAGCCAGGATGCCACTCACAGCGACTAAGAGCACCAGGCGTTTCATGGGCAAGTTCCTGTGAGTTTGAGAAGGGAGAAGAGTTCCATCAGGAGGCACCTGCATGGCGCCAGTATTGTTATACTATACGAACGTCCATGTTGTCAGCATCCCCTGCCTGCAGGTACATCCCGGCGCTGAGCAACTGCCGGGTAGAGGAGCTTGCCTCTGAATGGAAAAAGCCTGTCGCGGCCTTAGGGTGGTATGTTCGCAGCAAATTAAGTGGCACCGCTTAATCATAAACTCGGCTCGCCAACTTATGGGAGTCATACCAGTCGCCAGGGTGGACAAGTAGTAGTTGAGTTGGTGTAATGGCAGCGTTGCCTGCGCGAAAGAGGTGGCATCCTCGGAATCAGGAACGACGTGTGGGTGATGGAACTGGAATGGGGCGAATGGCAGGAAACCGCGATTCCCGTAACAACCCGGGAAATTGGTAAGCCTCAACGGGCCCGCTGTATCACCCGACGATAGGCCTAAATCCCAGATTCGTTTACACCGAGCTCCACTGAAACTTCACACCGCAGCACGAGGTGGGACATGGCTTGGTGGCAGGGGATAGACTGGTATCCGCTGTTTCTACTGGGCTTGGGGATTGGTCTGCTGTCGTGGCTTCTGGTATATTGGCGCTTGAACGCCTTTCTGGCGTTGCTGTTAGCCGCGCTGCTGGTGGGGTTACTTTCACCGCGCGTCGTTTATGTGCAGAGCAAGACTGGGGAATCCGTGTTGGCCCTGGAACGTGTCGCGGGGGAGTTGGCGCGGGGTTTCGGCGAGACCATGGGATCGATCGGCATCGTCATCGCGTTGGCTACGATTGTGGGTCGCGCTCTGGCGGAAAGCGGCTCAGCAGAACGAATTGTTCGCAGTAGTTTGCGCCTTTTCGGCACGGAGCGAGCGCGATGGGCGTTGTTGGTGGCGGCCTTCGTCCTGGGAATTCCAGTGTTTTTTGATACCGTGTTTCTGATCATGGCTCCGGTGGTGTTGGCCCTGGCGATGCGTCGGCCGCAGGAGTATTTATCTTACATCATGGCCGTAGCCGCCGGGGCCGGCATTACCCATTCGCTAGTGCCTCCGACACCCGGCCCGCTGACCGTCAGCGTGCGCCTGGACGTAGATTTGGGTTTGGCCATACAAATGGGGACCCTCGTAGCAGCACCATTAGCAGTAATCGGCTTTGCCTATGGTGCCTGGATGAACCGTCGGCGACCCGTGCCGCTGCGCCTGGACGATGTTCAAAAGAGGCAAACCCTGGAAATGCACATGCAGCGTTCGGACGCGGAACTGCCCCACCTGGCGT
>JANWVZ010000202.1 GCA_025056555.1 Gemmatales bacterium
ATTTCGTGTTTCTGCGCACGCGTGTGCTGGTCGGCCAAATCACGCTGGAACATGAACAGCATCTGGTGCGGCAAACTCGCGCTCAATTGGAAATCTGGTCGCGCGAGCCGAATAACGCCTATTTACGGCGCTACCTGGACAATTGGGGCGACTGGCAACCTTGGCCGTGAGTGGCCCGCTGATCTTACTCCGCAGGAAACAGAGGCGTGCTGAGGTACCGTTCGCCCAGATCGGGAATAATCACCACGATGACTTTGCCCGCGTTTTCGGGACGCCGCGCCACCTGGATGGCCGCCCACGTTGCTGCGCCCGCGCTAATGCCGCACAAAATCCCCTCCTCCCGCGCCAGACGGCGCGAGGTCTCGAACGCATCCTCATCCTGCACGGTGATGACTTCGTCAATGACGCTGAGATTGAGTACGTCGGGAATAAAGCCCGCGCCGATCCCCTGAATCCGATGTCGGCCTGGTTTTTGCGGTTCTCCGCGGAGCCGTTGCGTAATGACTGGACTGGCCGCCGGTTCCACCGCGATACACTTGAACGACGGTTTGCGTTTCTTGATCACCTCGCCTACGCCAGTAATCGTGCCCCCAGTACCGATGCCGCTGACCAGAATGTCCACGTTGCCCCCCGTATCATTCCAGATTTCCTCCGCGGTGGTACGGCGATGAATCTCCGGATTAGCGGGGTTCTTAAACTGTTGCGGCATAAAAGCGTTCGGGGTCTTGGCGAGTATTTCTTCGGCTTTAGCCACGGCGCCCCGCATGCCCTGATCGCCCGGCGTCAGAATAATCTCGGCCCCAAAGGCGCGGAGCAGTCGCCGACGCTCGATACTCATCGTCTCAGGCATGGTTACGATCAGCTTGTAACCCTTGGCCGCACAAGTAAACGCCAACGCGATCCCCGTATTACCACTGGTCGGCTCAATGATGACGGTTTCCCCGGGCTTGATCTTGCCTTCCCGCTCAGCGGCCTCGATCATGGCCACGCCGATGCGGTCTTTCACGGACCACAGCGGGTTGAAATTTTCGAGCTTGGCCAGCACCGTCGCTTTGGCATCACCGACCACCCGACGCAGTCGCACCAACGGCGTGTGGCCAATGGTTTCAGTAATGCTCTCGTAGACGCGACCTCGAAACGGGAAGGGAAAAGTCATAGTCCGATACTCCCACCCAATTTATTTTGTCTCCATTATCATATCGCTCGCGGTACTAGCAGGTCAGTAGCCGGCAAACTATACCCGAAGACGAATTTTTCTTCCAGCCCAACCGTGGCGACGGTGGCGCAACTTTGGTCAGCCGACTCATCACTTCGGGCTTCTCATAGCTCCTTCAGGGTCAGACTCCGAAAATAAACCTACTTAGAATACTAAAGCATTTAGTACCTTGAGTATCGGCATGCGGTGCGCAGCGAATCTGCCAACAAGTGCCGCAGACTCACAGACTTAGGAACCTACCGCTGGGAATCCATATGAAACCACCGTTACTGTCTTTGGGACTGGAAGGTTTGATGACGTGGATGGAAGCGAGGAACTGGCCCCGCTTCCATGCGCGCCAGGTGTGGCACTGGGTGTTCGTCCGGCGCTGTCGGGACTTTTTGCAAATGACCGATCTGCCGAAACGTCTGCGCCAGGAATTGGCCGACCACCTGGATTGCTTCAGCACCCGTGTGGTTCGTGAGCAGCGGGCGAAGGACGGCACGTGTAAGCTACTTTTAGAGCTGCGCGATGGGGAAACCATCGAGTGTGTCCTGATCCCCGAGCAGGAGCGGCGCACGGCCTGCATTAGTACGCAGGTTGGTTGCGGCATGGGTTGCGTCTTCTGTGCCAGTGGCCTCAACGGCTTGGCGCGCAATCTCGATTGGTGGGAAATCTTGGAGCAATTGTTACACCTGAGCGATCAGTTAGCTGATCCGTCTCGGCTCACGCACATCGTAGTCATGGGCATGGGCGAACCGCTGGCCAATCTTGATAACCTGTTACTCGCCCTTCACTGGGCCACCGACCGTCAGGGACTGGGACTGAGTCAACGGCATGTCACCATTTCCACGGTAGGTCTGCCTGCCAAAATACGTCAACTGGCCGATTTGCAGCTTTCTTACCACCTCGCGGTGTCGCTGCATGCGCCTAATGACGAACTGCGCAATCGCATCGTGCCGACCAATGCGCACATCGGCATTGCGGCTATCCTGGAAGCGGCCAATTATTTCTTCCAGAAAACTGGTCGGCAAGTAACCTACGAATATGTACTCCTGCGTGGCATCAATGACGGTGCTGAGCAAGCGCGACAACTGGGCCAACTGTTACGCGGTCGCCGCGCTCATGTGAATCTCATTCCGTTCAACGACGTGCCCGGGTTGCCTTATCGCCGACCCAGCGACGCCGCTCTCGCGGAATTTATGACCATCTTGCGACAATACCGTATCAGTGTCACAGCGCGCAAACGCAAAGGCTCGGAGATCGAAGCAGCCTGTGGCCAACTGCGCCGGCAAGCAGCCAGCCGCGCCAGCCAGACTGCCTTAACGACGCAACCCACCCTCGTGCCTGCCTCCACCGGGTAAGTTCATGGATCCGAAACCATAACAGCCCTTGGGTTGAGCCAACGCCTGCAAAGACCTCGTGCATCATGCCTGCACAAAGCCAGACAAGTATTCAGATGGCGTTACGCGACCCGGACGTCGCTTTGATGCTGCGGGTGCGCGATGATGATGCCCAAGCGTTCGAAGAACTCGTGCGGCGTTACCAGGACCGTCTGCTCACGGTGATGTACCATCTGGTGGGGAATCGGGATGAAGCCGACGACTTGGCTCAGGAAGTCTTCCTGCGGGTCTATCGGCATCGCAAGGAATATCATCCGCAAGCGAAGTTTTCCACCTGGCTGTTCACCATTGCCCACCATCTGGCGCAAAACGTCTATCGCCGCCGACAACGTAAACCGGAAGCCCAGCTCGACCTGACCGATTCGGGCATGCTCGCCCAGCAACCGCAGGAACGTTGGCGTGCGGCGATGTCGCCGGCGCCCGATGCCCAACTCCGCCACGAGGAACTCAGTCAGGTCGTCCAGGAGGCCATCGCCCAACTGAACGACCGCCAGCGCCTTGCCGTGGTGTTAAATAAGTTTGAAGACATGAGTTACCAGGAAATTGCCGACATCATGCAAATCTCGGTCAAGGCTGTGAAATCCTTACTGAGTCGGGCTCGGGCGCAACTGCGACAATTGCTGGCGCCGTATGTGCAAATGGAGATGCGTTCGGGTCCGCTGCCACGAGCCTTGTCGCATAACGCCACCGACGCGCCGCGCCCCCCAGCCGTCAGCAAGCCGCAGCCCCAGGGAGCCGAACGTCATGAGTGAACCGTCCCCGCTTTCGGAACAAGAACGCGAGGAATTGATCGCCTACCTGGACGGGGAACTCGATACCCAGGCCGCCCGCGCCGTCGAGGAAAAACTCCAGCGCGACCCTGCTTGGCGCCGTGAGGCGGAACAACTCCAGGCCACCTGGGAAATGCTGGACTTCCTGCCCCAGGCCCACGCCCCGGCCAGTTTCACCGAACGCACATTGACCTTCCTGCAGGCGAGTCAAGCCCGGCAACTCCGCTATCGGCGCCTGCGCCGAAATCTCGTCTACACCGCCTGGGCTGCTGCGGTAATCCTTTCGGCGCTAACCGGCTTCTGGTCGGGGCGAGGCCATCCCGTTTTTCCCTCGGCTGAACCTCCCTGGCCTCCTTCCGAAGAAGTTTTGCTTCTGCTGCAACATCGGGAATACTGGCCGTACTACGACAAGCTCAGCAGCTTTTCTTTCCTGCGACAATTAGATCAAGCCGACTTGTTCGAGGAAGGAAGTTAGCATGAGACGATGGGTGAAAGATCGCCTGATGCGCCTGGGATGTGGGTGTTGGCAGCAACCGGGGAGGACCTGCCTGCTGGCAGGATGGATTCTGATTGCGTGGTCCCTGTGGGCCGCCGCGGATCTATCGTCGTCAAGCCCGTCGCGGAGTACTTCTCCTAACGCATCGGCGTTGCGTCAGGCTTACCGCCAGTTCCTGCAAATGCCTCCCGAACAGCGACGACGCCTGCTCGAATTCGACCAGGCGCTGCGTGAGGAGGATGCTGCCACCCAGGCGCGGCTGATACGCCTGATGGTGCGATACTGCGAATGGCTCGAACGACTGACACCGGAGGAACGCGCTTATCTCGACCAGGCCACCGACGACGCCGACAAACTTACCCGTGTCCGCGTCCTCAAGGAACAGCAATGGATTTACACCCTGCCTCGCGCCGACCAAGTCGCCTTGTCGGAAGCCCGCCAACGTTCCGAATCCGAGTATCGCCAATTACTCGAACGCCTCCGCGATCGCGAGAAACAGCTCGACTGGGAGTGGAACCTGGCTGCTGCGCCTGCCGAAGACCCTGAACTCGTCCGTACCGCCATCACACGTTGGGTGAAACAACTCAAGCCTCATCTGACCACCGACGAAGCCCAGTTGCTCGCTGAAGCTCAGAAACGCGGCCGACCGCCTTATTTATGGATGCTGGCTGAGTTATCGGAAAGGCACCAGTTACCAATCCCGCAGGAGTTGCACCGCCTGCGTCTGGTTTATCCGCCCGTTTCGCAATCGCGGTTGTGGCAGTTTCTGCGTAACGAACTCGATAGCGCCACACGTGCCGAGTTTGAGAAGCGTTTCCGCGATCCGGCGGAACGAGAACTCGCCTTGGCCGACCTTGTCCGCACGTATTGGCAGGCCCACCGCCAGGAACTTCAGCGGCTCCGCGAACAGGAACTGCGACGTCTCCGCGACAAACCGAAACCGAGTAAGTAACCGCCCGCGCCCGACCGTGTCCGCTGGCGCGATCGTCGCTGACACCGCCAATACTACCGTGATCGCCGCGCTGTTCAGCAGTCCACAGTCGGGGAAATGCGTTATCTCCCTAACAAGACGTCGGCACATACCAACGCCAACACGCCCAGACTGATCACGCTGTTGATGTGAAAGAACGCCAGGTTGATTCGATCGGATTCCTGCCGACGTACCAGCCAGTGCTCGATTACCAGTAATGCAGCGATGCCAGCGACGCCCGCGAAATACATCGGACCCAACGCGGCACTGAGACCGACGCCGATGAGAAATACAATCGTCAGGACGTGGCATGCACGCGCTATCCATAACGCGGGCCGCACTCCCCAACGTGCAGGCAAGCTGAATAGTCCTGCCCGACGATCAAAGTCCACGTCTTGCAATGCGTAAATGGTGTCGAAACCCGCGACCCAGAAAAACACGGCCAAGCCAAGCCACACTGCCGGCCCCGCGAGTGTT
>JANWVZ010000203.1 GCA_025056555.1 Gemmatales bacterium
CACTGGGCCAAGTTTTCCACCACGGAGGAAAGCGTGGCTGTCGTGAACGACGAGGGAGTTGTCGAGGTAAGGGGCCACGGCGAGTCGGCTATTGCCGTGTGGTTTTCTAACCTCGTCGCGGTGGGTGAGGTGTTGGTACCATTTCCGCATCAGGTGGCTGAGGAAGTTTTTGCTCGGGCTCAGCGGAACAATTTCATTGACGACTTGGTTCTGAAGAAATTGAAGGCCTTGCGTATTCCGCCTTCTCCCGTTTGCAGCGATGCCGAGTTCCTTCGTCGTGTTTATCTCGATACGATCGGTCTGCTACCGACCTCTGAAGAAACGCAACAATTCTTCGCGGATCGCTCGCCGGATAAGCGCGCCAAACTTATAGACCGCCTCCTGGAGCGCCCCGAATTTGTGGATTACTGGGCCTACAAATGGTCTGACCTCCTGCTGATCTCGTCGCGAAAATTGCCGCAGCCCGCGGTCTGGGCGTTCTATCAGTACGTCCGCCAAAGTGTCGCAGATAATAAGCCGTGGGATTTGTTTGCTCGAGAAATCCTGACGGCGCGAGGCAGCAATCTAAGTAACGGTGCGGCCAACTATTTTGTGATGCACCGCGATATTGCTGAGTTAACGGAAAAAACGACGGTCATTTTCCTCGGCCTGTCCCTGACATGTGCCCGTTGCCACAACCATCCCATCGAAAAATGGACCCAGGATCAATATTGGGCGGTAGCTAATCTGTTCAGTCGGGTGGCACAGAAGAATGGCGACCGTTCGGGCGAAGTGATCGTGTATGATCAGGCCAGTGGAGATGTGCCGCACATGCGGCGCGGTATTCCCATGCCGCCTGCGCCACCCGATGGCGCGCCCTTGGCCCTGGACGACCCGCGGAATCGGCGGGAATATTTTGCCAACTGGCTAACGGCACCAGACAATCCATACTTTGCCCGCGCTTTGGTCAACCGTGTGTGGCGGCATTTTCTGGGGCGAGGGCTGGTCGAGCCGGAGGATGACTTACGGCTTACTAACCCGCCGACCAACGCCGAACTGTTCGACGCTTTGACACGAGAGTTCATCGCCCACCGCTTTGACGTGAAGCATCTTATCCGCACCATTCTGAATTCTGCGACCTATCAGCGCTCGTCGCAAACCGTGCCAGAAAATGAAGCCGATGATCGTTTTTATTCGCATTACTTAGTGCGACGGCTTCCGGCGGAAGTAGCATTAGACGTTTACGCTCAGGTTACCGAAGTACCAACGCCGTTTACGCAGATCAAGGTCGGCACTACAGGGGGAGTCGCCGAGACGACCCAGTTTCCGTTGGGTACGCGTGCTCTGCAGTTGCCCGACTCGCTGGTGGTATCGGGATTCCTGGATGGCTTCGGTCGGCCTGATCGGAGTCAGCCTTGCTCGTGTGAGCGTATGTCGGACGCCAGTATGAGTCAGGCGTTGCACCTGAACAACGGCCAGACTTTGAACGACAAACTTCGGGCTAAGACTGGCCGGATCGAAAAGTGGCTCCAGGAAAAAATCACCCTCGATGAAGCGATCCGCCGACTATACCTGATTGCGCTGTGTCGAGAACCCACGGTCCAAGAGCGGGAGAAAATCTTTACGGCATTAGGAACTTCAGGCCAAAGCATCCCTTCCCGCGAAGTCCTGGAAGACTTGTTCTGGGCCATCTTAACGAGTCCTGAGTTCCTATTTAACCACTAATTCGTCGGGCGCTTCCTGTGAGGGAGTCTTGCCGATGAAACTGAAGGCTGTGCTTCCTTGCACTCTGGTTGTCGTGTTGTGGACCTCGCTGGTAGTGCGGAGTGAATCGGTCAAGCCTACTGCTAATGAAGTTTCCTATGTTCGGGAAATTCGCCCCTTTTTGAGCAAGTACTGCCTAGAGTGCCACAATGCCTCGAAAGCCAGCAGTGGACTGAATGTCGAAAGCTATCGTAGCCTGCGCGAAGGCGGGAATGGCGGCCCGGCCATTGAACCGGGTAAACCTGACGAAAGCCTGCTCCTGCTACTGGTGGAACGTAAGCAGCAGCCGCACATGCCTCCGCGCAATTATCGGGTGCAGCCGAAGCCGGAGGAAATAGCCCGTTTGCGCGCTTGGATCGCGGCTGGGGCGAAGGACGACAGCGGCACCACGCCCATTGCGTTGCCTGAACTGCGTCCGAAGACCGATCGGCCAGCCCCCGTCACCGCTATCGCTTATGATCCTAAAGGTCGTTGGCTGGCAGCAGGCGTGGGACATGAAGTCCGCTTGTGGACTTTGCCGGAATTGAAACCGTTGGCCCGCATACCTACGCCCCACGTCAAGGTTACCGCGTTAGCCTTCAATCCGAGCGGCAGTTATTTGGCCGTGGCAGCAAGTACTCCCGGAGTCAGTGGTGAAATTCGTCTACATTTTGTGCCGCCTAGTGGCATACCGGCTCTCAAACCAGACACAATCATCGAGGCTCACCCGGAACAGGTGCTCGGCATAGCTTACAGTCCCGACGGTCAGTTGCTGGCCAGTTGTGGCTATGACCGCTTGGTCAAACTCTGGAGAAGTCCCAGTGGCGAGGCCGTGGCCACGCTCAAAGACCATAGCGACGCAGTTTACTCCGTAGCCTGGGCGCCACACGGGAAACTGCTTGCGTCGGCGGGTGCTGACCGGGCGGTGAAAATCTGGGACACAACTAGTGGCAAAAGACTCTATACGCTGAGCGAAGCTACTGATTGGGTGTACACGGTAACCTGGCATCCTGACGGAAGACGGCTCGCTGCCGGTGGCGTGGATCGCAGTATTCGTGTTTGGGAGGCTCTGCCCGAAGGTGGTCGGCTGATTCACTCCGTGTTCGCTCATGAGGGGGCCGTGCTGCGGTTGGTTTACAGTGCGGATGGGAAACTTCTCATCTCGCTTGGCGAAGACCGTGTGGTGAAAATCTGGGACGCCCAGAAAATGACGGAGGTTCGCGCTTTGCCGGCGCAGCCCGAGAGCGTGCTGGCATTGGCCGTGCGCCCCGACAGTAAACAATTGGCCTTGGGCCGCTTCGACGGTGCCTTGCTCTTGGTGGACGTCAACACTGGGAACGTCCAGGCGCAACCCTTACCGACAAAACCTCCAGCACCGAAGGTGTCTCGTCTCATCCCACAAGGGGTGATTCGCGGCCAGAGCAACACGTTGACCGTCGAAGGCGAAGATCTGGACGCGGTTACATCGGCCACGCTCAATGTACCCAATAGCAAAGTCGAACTGTTACCAACGCCGAACCCGCGGCAACGCAACGTACGGGTGGAAATACCGAACTCGGCATCATCGGGTACGTACCAGCTCACGCTACAAGCTCCAGGGGGCAGCGCTCAGGCGACCGTGTTCGTGGACTATTTCGCCTGCTCCGAAGAAGAAGAACCTAACAACTCGGCACGCACCGCGCCTTTGATTACGCTACCACGCAGCATCACGGCAAGTCTCGACCGGGCAGGTGAGGTAGACTTTTATCGTTTCCAGGTACAAGCAGGCGAGCAGATCGGCGTCCAGGTGATAGCTGAACCAGGGGCCTCGCTGGAGCCTGTGTTACTGCTAACCGACGAACAAGGTCAACTTCTGGTGGAAAGTTTCGACGGGTTACTGGGTTATCGGTTCGCCCAGGCGGGTACCTATGCTCTGGCGGTGCACGACCGGCAGTATCGCGGCGATGGCAAGACCCGTTATCGGCTGCATATAGGCCCGATTGCGGTGATCACCGGAATTTACCCCTTAGGACTACAGCGGGGCACGGAAACCACGGTGCACTTGTTCGGCGTGCACTTAGGCCACCCGGCAACGGTCAAAATTGCCGGCAAGCCCGACCAGGCCATCGGCAGCCGATTACCCGTCGCTCTGAGCACCTCGCAAGGTCCTGCGTTAGGCAACCGCAGCGTAGTGATCGGCGAATTTCCTGAGGTGGTTGCGCCATGGGAAACGCTCCAAAAGGCAGGCGAGACCGAGCTAGGCAGTGTTCCCGTTCCTGGTGTGGCCAACGGTTGCTTGTTCCGACCTAGCGACACCCACCTCTGGCAATTTTCGGCACGACGAGGTCAACGTCTCATCGTGGAAGTGGAAGCGCGGCGCCTAGGTTCGCCGCTGGATTCCGTGGTGGAAATTTTGGATGCCCGACGTCAGCCTGTACCTCGCGCAGTGCTGCGCTGCGTCGCCCGCACCTTTACCACTTTTCGCGACCACGACAACGTATCCGCAGGGATTCGTCTGGAAGATTGGCGTGAGTTGGCTGTCAACGATTACGTGTACATCAATGGCGAATTGCTCCGCATTTTAGCCCTTCCGCGGAATCCGGATGACGATTGCCGGTTCTTCAATGTCAACAATCAGCGCTTAGGTTATCTTGATACCACGCCGATTTATCACCCGCCGGGCACACCGGTTTATAAAGTGGAAATCCATCCGCCCGGCTCGTCATTTTCACCCAATGGGTATCCAATCATCCCGCTCTTTTATCGCAATGATGATGGCGGGCCCGGTTACGGTAAAGATTCCCGCATCATCTTTGATCCGCCAGCCGATGGTACCTACTATGTTCGTATCGGCGAAGCTTCAGGCATTACGCTGAAGGAATCGCAGCATGCAGCGCGGGAAACTGCCCCGATGCCGTACCGGCTCATCGTGCGTCCGCCGCGGCCGGATTTTCGTATCCGTTTCGAGCCACGCGAGCCAAGAATCGAGCGGGGCGGGGCTACTCCGATCAATTTCACCGTTGACCGCGTGGACGGATTTGATGGTCGCGTGGATGTGGAATTGGTCAATTTACCTCCAGGTTTATCAGCACCGCCAACGCATATCGGCCCTGAAGAATTTACGACGGCGGTCGCCCTTTACGCGGAGCCTGATGCCAAACTCCCGGAGAAACCTCAACCGCTCAAAGCAGTGGCGCGGGCGCGCATGGGCGACCAAGTAATCGTCCGCGAATTTGTGGCAGGTATCCCGTCGCTAATCGAGCCAGGTGACATTCGGACCACGACCCGCGAGGACACCATCACGATTCGCCCCGGCGGCGAAACGAAGCTCACCGTCCGCATCGAACGGCGTAACGATTTCAAAGGCCGTGTGCCGATTGACGTTATCGGCCTGCCACACGGTGTGCGCGTGTTAGATGTCGGCCTGAATGGAATTCTAATCACCCCGAACGAAACGGAGCGGACGATTAGCATTTATTGTGAGCCGTGGGTCGTTCCCATGGAGCATCCGTTTGTCGTCTTTGCCCGTCGGGAAGGCAAGAACACTGTCCATGCTGCTAAGTCGGTTTTGTTGCGTGTCGTGGCTCCT
>JANWVZ010000204.1 GCA_025056555.1 Gemmatales bacterium
CCAGATATTCACAGCGTCGCGGGTAAACTAGACGTGAGCCTCGCGGCTGGGGCGTGCCTGCGTTCGGGCGGGCAAGTAACGGTAAGCTCGTAAAACGGCGAAAGTCTCGGAGGATTCGGTACACGTCCTGCGGCTCCAGGTCGTAACCGCAATTAACGCCGAGCATACTAATGACGCCCCGATAGCGTTCGGCCCATTGGGCGATTTGACGTGCGCTATGCTGTGTGGGCCAGGTGAGTAAACGCTTGCCTCGACGGCGAAAAGTGAACGAAACGAAGATGGGTTGGTGGAAGGTCGGCTTCAACCGCGTCAAGACGGCTTGCACAAAGTTCAACGAGTGCTGCGTCTCTAAAAGTAGGGCATGGGCCTGGCGTAAGCTGCGGATCTGTTGAAGGCATTGTGCCACGCCGTCGCTCGAAGCATCGGGCCAAGGGCCAACCGATGCGACGACTGGGATGATTCGTCCGACTGTCGTTGCTGCTTCCCGAGCGCAGCGAATGGCCCAGCGATTGATGCGACGGTAGTACCGTTCCACCATTCGAGGCACTGACGCAGTGCGGGGCCAAGCCAGGAAGGTGTTCGTCACCAAACACTGCGCCCCTGCTCGAAGGTAATCGGCATGCACTTGACGCACCCAATCAGGATGCAACCAGTTGAGTAGGGCCAAGCTATCGCCGAGCGTCCAGCCTCCGACTCGATTCGTCCACCGCGCTAGACGCCATGCTGTTTCTGAAGTTTGTTTTCGCCCCTGGCACAGCTGATTGAGTATTCGCTGAGCGCGTTCGGGTTGGCGATTCGCCTCGGTTAAACCGGCGGTGAGTTGGGCCAGCGTTTTGCCGTGGCGTCTCAACAATTCCGTGCCCATAGCGCCGTCCATGAGCACCACCCGCTCTGAGGCGAGCCAGTTCTGTAATAGGGACAAAGCCGTCGCACGGTGTTGGTATTTAGGCGGCAAGCAGGGCGTTACGTACTGTAATGGCTTTTCAACCATGCGAGAGGTTGATTCTTCCATAACTTTGATTCCTAGGTTCATCGTCTCGGCTGAACGACCTGAAAAAGCGCTGGCGAACCAGTGTCTTATAGGGGCACTGTCAGGCGATAGTGCGGGTGCTGCTCCAAGAATTCCCGGACGCGGTGGCTGCGTTCCAAAGCCTCGCCGATAAATGCGACAGCCTGTTCGAGGCGTTCGTCAGGCTCGGCACAACTGAAGCGCACGAAACCCAGCCCTGCTTCGCCGAAACATTCCCCGCCTAAACAGGCTACGCCGAAACGGTCGTCCGCTCCTTCCAGGAGATACATAGCCAGTCCGTGCGAAGTGATCCCGTAGCGACGACACCACACGCTCACATCGGGGAAAGCGTAAAACGTTCCCGCAGGCATTTGGACACGAATCCCGTCAATTTTTTGCAGACCGCGTACGAGAATCTCCACCTTACGGCGAAACTGGGCCATAGCGTGGTCGCGTTCCTGCTGGCTATACTCGAGCGCCGCTAAAGCCGCCAGTTGCACGAAGGGCGGTGTACAAGACAAGCTGGTATTGATCAGCGTCTCCAGCGTGGCCGCTAACGCCCGACTGGCCACCGCGAAACCGATACGCCAACCACTCATACTGTAGGATTTGCTCAGGGTGTAAGCGGCGACCACTTGGTCAGCCACCTCCGGCCATTGCAATAGTGTGCGGTGTTGGCCCTGCCAAACCATGTGGCAGTAGGGTTCATCGCTGAACACGGCGATTTCCCGACCGCGGATCAGCGCAGCAATCGCGGCTAAGTCCTCAGCAGTCGTCACACCGCCCGTGGGATTATGCGGCGAGTTGAGGAAGATGGCTTTGGGACGCGGCGCTTCTCGAAGAAACCGTGCCACTTCTTCGGGGTCAGGACGAAACTGGCGCTCGGCACGCAAAGGCACCAACCACGCGCGAGCCTGCCGCCTCTCAATATTCGGTAAGTATGTCGGAAAATGCGGGCTGAACACAAGAACGTCATCGCCGGGATCAAGCACGGCCTCGCAAAAAAGTAGCTCGAATATCTTGGCACCTGGCCCAAGGACCACTTGCTCGGCGCTAACTTCCACCCCAAACTCGCGGGCCAACCATCGCGCTACCCCCTGCCGCACCTGAGGTAAGCCGCCCGATTCACAATAATGCGTTTGTCCCTGCTTCAAAGCGAGCTGGGCTTCCTGCAACGCTGCCTCTGGACTGGGAAAGGGGCTGTCGCCGATGTGCAAGCCCACCACGTCTTTCCCTCGGGCGGCCAATCGCCGTGCGACGGCCAACACGTCAAATGCGGTCTCGGTTCGGAGCGAGCGGGCGAATTGACTGCGCAGGTCCATGCTCCGCTCCTTATTTCGCGCCGATGGCCTGCGCCAGAGGACGCACTACCTGCGGAATGACGTATTGCTCCATCAACTCGCGACCCTGATCCCGCAACCGACGATACGTCTCGGGCAAGTTTTTCACAGGCTCGCCATGGCGATATTGTCGAATCGTGAAGTAAACACTGATCGGCTCATCGTGATATTCACCCGTGCGTACCTGGTAGGTGGTAGTACGCGTCTCGATCTGCAACCGGCACTGCAAGCGATATGTCTCATCGAGCCCCAGAGTCAGTGCAGGTTGGTAATTCAGAACCTTGGCATCAGGGACGTGCAACAATCCCTCCATCCAGGGCATCGTGCCCAGGACTTCCAACACGAGCGCATCATGATTGCCGTTGTAAATCAGGTCAAAGGCAAAAACCACATCCACGGCGTCCAAATCCAGGGCCGATAAGGTCAGATAGTATGGCGACAGTTCCAGGATACGCTCAATGATTCGGTCCACCTCCGACCAAGAAGCAGGGTTGTGCCAACCGCAAGACAACCGTCGCGTTTCCAGCACCACAGAGGCATAAGCATCCTCGGTCTTGTCGGCCTCCAGCACGTACTCCCCGGATTCGCGGGCATAAAAATTGCACAACTGGGGAAACTCCTTTTGCACGGCCTCGAAAAAACTCAGGATCGTCTCCCGTTGATGCGGAAACGGTAATTCTGTCATCAGATAGCAATAGTTGCTGAAATCATCGCACAGCGGGCTATAGATGTGCATACGCCGTTTCTCCCTGTTGTCGCTGAGCCGGTTCCAGCGCGTCTGTGCGCATTTTAGGCATGAGCAATTCTTTGTGATAGCATTCGCACTACGTGGACGATCGGCTGGTAAGCAAAGGGGCCCACTCAGTTGCGTAACCAGAGCCTCATCCAACTTGCTAAGCCATGCGCCCCAAAGTATAGACGCATAGTTTTCTCCAAATAGTTGGCGAGCCAAAGCCTTATGCAACTTGCGGAACCCGCAGCCGAACCAAACTTATCGGAACCACAACGTGTCGGCCAGCCAGGCGTTATGCTGCCAGACGAAGACAGTAAGCAATCGGCCATTGGCCTGACGCACCACGATAATGTGGCGATCTTTTTTCTGCATCGGATGAATTTGGTTCACCAAATCTTCCACCCGCACCAGAGCCAGGTGCTTCGCCGCTTCATGCAAGAGTTCCGGCGTGATGAATTCGCGCAGGCGAGGCGTAAATAACTGTTTCAATTCCTCAGCCTTCCCGGCTCGAATGAGTTCGACCTGCTTGCCTACTAACTCACGAACTTGGCCCAAGGTAACCGCGCCCGGCTTTTGCTGATTGTCTTGTTTATCCTGTCCGGAACATAGACTCGAAACACCTAAACTGAGTAGAACGGCAACTGCCACGTGCAATTGGCCAGAACGGCCCGCTAGATACCCACGCTTGGCTGCAAGAGTATAATGGCTCACCGCACACAAGCCTCCCCGCCTTCTCATGAATCCTTAACATCGTTGAGTGTACAGGATTTCTGGCGAGGAGTCAATGATCTTCCTCAGGAAATTTTTTCTTCTGCCCGAAACGGGGTGTTTACCGCGCAGCACGTAGCCATTGGGCAGTGAGCGCTTTATTATTTCATTAATTCGTGCTTGACCGCTCTTGGCCGACGCCCGATAATAATTACTGTAGATGAGACCATCCTATCTACTTTCACGCCCGCCTCTACGGAGACCTGCCTATGACCAAGCGAATTTCCCGCCGAACTGTTCTGAAGGGTATGGGTGCGACCATCGCGTTGCCTCTCTTGGAGGCCATGATACCTGTCCCGTCCATAGCAGCACCCGCCACGGCCAAACCCGTCAAGCGGTTGGCATTCTTTTACGTACCCAATGGTATTCACATGCCGGCCTGGACGCCGACCAAGGTGGGCCGTGATTTTGATTTGCCCTACATCCTCGAGCCGCTCAAGGCGTTCAAGGACGACTTACTCGTTCTCAGCGGACTGACGTTGGACAAGGCACGACCGAACGGCGACGGGCCAGGTGACCATGCGCGGGCGATGGCTTCGTTCCTGACTGGAGTACAAGCTCGCAAGACCGCTGGTGCCGATATTCGCGCAGGCATCTCCGTGGACCAAGTCGCCGCCCAGCATTACGGGAAACAGACTCGCTTTGCCTCGCTCGAACTCGGCTGCGAACCAAGCCGCACCAGTGGCAACTGCGACTCGGGCTACAGCTGCGCTTATTCCTCCACCATCTCGTGGCGTGGCGAATCCACGCCGTTGCCCAAAGACATCAACCCGCGCTCGGTGTTTGATCGCCTTTTTGGTCGCGGCGCGGGCATCGGTGGGGCTGCTAAACCTGACCGCCAAAAGAGCATCCTCGACTTCGTGCTCGAACAAGCTCACGATTTGCACCGCGAGCTGGGCCAGAACGATCAGCGCAAGCTCGACGAATACTTCACCTCCGTGCGGGAAATCGAACGCCGCATTCAGCAGGCCGAAAAGGAAGCGCCGCAATCGGTCGCGGGGATTAGTCGTCCTGCGGGTATTCCCCAGGACTATGCCGAGCACATTCGCCTCTTGTGCGATTTGCTGGTCCTGGCATTCCAAACCGATCAAACCCGCATCGCAACTATGGTCTTCGCGAATGAGGGCAGCAACCGCAGTTATCGGTTCATCAACATCCCCGATGGCCACCACGACCTTTCGCATCACGGTCGCGACCCAGTCAAACTCGATAAGATACGTGCCATCAACCGCTTCCACATGGAACAGTTTGCTCGCTTCATTGGTCAACTGAAAGCGATTCAGGAAGGCGATGGCACGTTGCTCGACAATTGCATGATTGTTTACGGCAGTGGCATCGGCGACGGTAAC
>JANWVZ010000205.1 GCA_025056555.1 Gemmatales bacterium
GACCAAATTCGGATCGGGCTGAGTGCACCAACTGCCGAGCAATCCGCCCAAAACGGAGCATAAAAGTCCGCAAACCAGCGGGTCAAAGCCGAACGGATAGAGCGGCGTGAATCGATCGACCCGAGGCCGACCCCATCCCGGTAGCCACGACAGATTCTGTTGCACCCAGACGGCCCAAGCGGGCGGACGATGGGCACTTATCTCCACGGCTTTGCTCGTTGCATGGGACGCGGCAAAACTTTCTAAAGCCGACTGGGCGTGTCCTTCGAGCCAACCAAACGCATACCAGACGAAAACTCCTAGAAAGCCGCCTAACAGCGCCAGAAGCACACCCACTTTGGTGGCCCGACGCCAATAGAGCGTCATGAGCATCGGCACTAAGAAGGTGCAACCCAGGCCCGAGCCGGTAAACACGATGATGTATTGCAAAAACTCCGGGGGATTCAGCGCTCCGAGAAAAACGATTATGCCGACCAACGCCGTCGTGCCGTAACTCAGAATCCGCAACAATCGGGGCGAAATCTCCTGGCCCAAACTTCGCTGCACCAAGTCGCGCACCAGGCTCGAAGAAATGGTGAGCAGGTAAGCGGCCACTGTGGACATGATGGCGGCGTATGGAGCGGCCAGAAGCAATCCGCCGAGCCATGGTCGCGCTGCGGTCAAATGGCGAATCATCGCGGGCATAATGCTATCGGGTGGCCCCCGGCTACCGATGCGGTTGACGTATTCCGTAGGGAATATCGCCCGGGCGCAGGTGAAAATTACCAGCAAGGACAAATAAACCAACGTGAAATAGAGGCAAATCAGGAACAAAGCCCGCCGCATGCTCAACGTGTCGCGAAACGACATGAGCCGGACCATTGTGCTTGGTTGCGCCGGTCCCATGAGCGACCACATCAGGAAAAACGACAGGGCCAATGTCCAGGGAAGAAACTGTCCTGGGCCTGGGGCCTGGGTCAGTTGCGGATCGAGGGCGTGCAAGCGCCAGGTGGCCGCGGCCAGACCAGTGTACGTTCCCGCGTCGGTTTCGACAGCGGGCACCGCTTGCACGGCGAGGACAGCCATCACCACTACCCCGACGAGCATCACCAATCCTTCGAGTACGTCGGTCCAGGTGACCGCCCAAAAGCCGCCATAGGCCGTGTATCCGATCACCGTGGCTGCAAAGATCACCAAACCGAGGAGATACCCCGCTTCGATACCCTGACGGAATCCCGGAAAGCGCCACCGCACCGCGGGATAGCTGATTACCCGCTCGTGCTCGCCGTGCTCGTCCCGCCAACAGACCCGCACACACCGCGAGTGCGGATCGACCGCCGTCCTGGCAGGCAGCCAGTATCCCACATTACTCATGGGCGGCACCCGCTGCGAAACTTCCAGACCGTTGCTGAGACGGAATTGTAAAACGAGTTCGTTCGTATCGCTGATCTGCTGCCCAAGCAACACCGCGGCGTCGGGACGTAACTGCAGCGCTTCGCGCATGACTAGTCCGCCCGCTTTGAACTGAGCTACCAGATTGAACGGCAGAAATAACAGGATAATCGCACTCGCCAATATCCCCAAAACGGGAGACTGAAACCGGTCGCGAAAAACGTCGGGAACAGTCACCGCAGCGGCGATACGCCCTACCTGGTTGATACGCCTCCCCAGGAGCAGCATGGTGGTCATCGGCACCACCATGTAGCTGGCAATCCACAGCCCGAGCACCCAACCGTGCGTATAGATCAGCGCGGGAAATCCCATGAACGTCCCGCCGCTGATCGCCGTCGCCGCTACTGATAAAGCCAGCACCCACGCTCCCAGCTCGCGGTTGCCTAAGAAGTATTCTTGCAGAAACTCTCCCCGTTTCAAATAACGATGCGAGAAAATGCCCAGCGCCGCCACCCCTAACAGGTACAGCGCAAAAGCCAACAGCACTTGACCGCTATCAGGTCCTAATTCGAGGTTCATAGAGTCTTCTTGCTTGCGTCGTACGGCTTGGGTTCTTGCCATCCGCTGGCTCTTGCCGCTGGCGCACCAGCGATTTTACTGAATGCCTTATTATTGGCTCACCGCTCTTCTCGGGCCATGCAGGGCCATTCCTCCAACCATCGTTACTAAAACGGGCCAGCGACGACGCCATGGTTGACAGCGTTGGAGCGTCATTCCCGAAGCGGGTCATCAGGCAGGAAGAAAGACAGGGTAGCTGTGAGTAACGTGGCCATCACCCAGGGCGCGAAGACGCCCCAGAAAATCCAGTTAGGCATACCCAGACGCAAAGGAAAGACCTCAGCGTTCGGCACAGCCCACCCCCAGCGTACCAGTAGCGCATCCGCATCGTGGTCATAACCGCGGAGCCAACAATAGCCTACTGTCCACACCAGTGCTGCCAACCACAGGAAAACTGTGAGCCGCCCCTCCCAACGTGCATGATCGTATAAGCGTTTTCTTCGGGCGTTAAGTTCCTCAGCGGTCATCTTAGCCAATCCCGGGAGCGGGGTATTGAGTTTACTACACTTGGCGGTTAGCAGGGTTATGGCGTTCGATCGTATCGTGCTCAGACCGAAACCGGGCGGCATCGGATTGTGGAGGCAGGAAGCCGACAAATCATGTGGCGATAGGTTGTAAGCCTGAGCCATCCGATGTTGGCACCGGGACGGTCATACGCCGCGGCGATAATCCATTTCTTCGAGCATTTGCACCAGGCCTTCCCGAGCCAGACAGGCAATGTCTGGATCGTCGGCGTCGGCGAGGCGATCCAACTCAGGCCAAAGTAACGTCAGATGTTCGACCACTACCGACTGAATCGCTTCCAGGACGCAAGCCCGGTCGCTTCCGCGAAGCGCTCGAGTGAACCATTGGAGCGCCTGGCGTTCACCGTGCCGAGCCAGGCTGGCCCGCGCGGCTTGGCGTACTTCGGGATCAGCATCGCGGCGGGCCTGCCGTAAGCCAGCCAGCACGCGCTGCGGTTGATACAAGCTGAGCCAGCCCAGACTGCTGACCGCCGCTGCCCGAATGCCAGGGTCGCAGTGACATGCCGCGGTCAGCAGCAGGGTTTCAGTTTCAGGTGCATCATGACTGCGCAGGGCGAAGAGCAGGGCCGCCAGTTGCAGCCGATCCTGTTCGGCCCGCCGAGGCCAGATAAACAGATGACGTCGCCACGTCTGTGCCAGGCGTTCGAGCAGGCAACTCACTTCCTGCCTCATCAATTCCGCCACCGGACGGTGCCGCGACCAGCGCATTGCCGCAATGATTAGCTCGCGATGTTCTGGGCAGTGGTGGTACAGGTGTATCAACTCTTCCCCCGCATCGAGGCGCAGATCGTGGACAGCCCACAAGGCATCGCGCAGTTCCTGACCGCGGTAACGGCGTAACCGTGGCACTAACTCCAGCCCCTGGGCTGTTACATACTCCGTCATCGCCGATTGCAGACTCTCCACCAGCCCCAGCTGCAGGCGAACCATCTCCAGCTCCAGCGGGGCGTCTTCCACCGCGCGCTCCAGGAGAGTACGGCGTCGCAATAAGCGTTGACATTCCCGCCATAACCGCAACAGGAGAGGATCGGGCTGCTCGGACATATGCTCGCTGACCCGGAGGATCAACTCACCGAGTCGGGCTTCGACCAGGAGTTGCGGCGGGACACCAAAACGTAAGCCTTCGACAGCGCGAAGCAGCGTCCGCAAGGCAGCTCGGCCCCGTGGTTGGGACAGATCGTCCAGATAGTCCGCGAAACTCGCGAAGCAGACCACTTCAGCCGCCAGGTATTGCACCAGCGGAAATTCATCGGCCTTGGGGATGCAATCCAACAGCAGGGGCAAACTCTGTTCGCGTTGTAAGGCTCGCAAACTGCTGGCGAGATCGATCCAATACCAGGCCTGATCCAGTTGGTCTTCCGTCAAGCGCCGACCCACTTGGCTTTCCAGAATACGGCAGGCTTCCTCGCTGCCGATCTCCGCCAAAGCGCGGACGTGAACCAGGAAAGTGGTTCCGGGCTGCATTTGCTGCGCCACGCGCTCCGATTGCCCATGTGCCAACCATCGCTCAAAACGACGCTTCGCCGCTTCGACCGCCTCGCTATCGAGCTGTCCGCCTTGATAGAGAGCGATGTGCTGCAGGGTGACGGCTGACAGGTCCCGATTCGCCCACGATGGAAACGACGCCGCTCGTTGTCGCAACCAGAAGCCCAGGATGCCCCCCAACACCGCCAGCGCCACGCCTGCCAACGCCCACCATAGTAGTACCATCGTCGGTCCCTCCTCTGTCCGGTGTCCCGGTGACACTGGCTGATCCGCGACCTGCTCTTCGTCCTACCGCACCTGATATTCAGCATACCAAACCAGCAAGCCCGCGTCATTCCCTTACCTGGCCTTCGCCCCAAACGACCCACTTATAGGTCGTCAATTCCGTCAAGCCGCAGGGACCGCGGGCGTGAAACTTATCGGTACTGATACCGATCTCCGCGCCCAGGCCGAATTCGTAACCGTCATGAAAACGGGTACTGGTATTGACCATGACCGCGGCAGAATCCACCCCG
Source organism: Gemmatales bacterium (assembly GCA_025056555.1). GTDB lineage: Bacteria > Planctomycetota > Planctomycetia > Gemmatales > HRBIN36 > HRBIN36. Next base: position 4,514 of record JANWVZ010000205.1, read on the forward strand.
TTGATGAAACGCTGAGCCGCCGTCACATCGCGCGTTACGATAGCATCGGTGTGTCCCGAGCCAAAGCGGTTGATGTGAGCAATCGCGGCCTCTATGTCGTCCACAACTGCCACCGAAATAATCAAATCGAGGTATTCAGCAGCGAAATCCTCCTCCGTTGCAGCGCGGATGTGCGGTAAATACTGCCGTGTCCGTGGACATCCCCGTAATTCGACACCGCGTTGCTCTAAGGCGTGAGCAATCCGCGGTAAGAATGGTTCTGCTGCTGCCTGGTGTACCAGGAGACTCTCGGCGGCGTTACATACGCCCGGACGCTGGCATTTCGCATTGACGATAATACGTTCTGCCATCGCGAGGTCGGCGCTGGCGTCCACGTAAACGTGGCAATTCCCCTTATAGTGTTTGAGGACGGGCATCTGCGCTTCCTCGGCCACCGTGCGAATCAGTCCTTCGCCCCCTCGCGGAATGACCAAGTCTATGTACTGTGGCAAATGCAAGAATTCGGTCACGATGGCCCGCTCAGGCCGATCGATTAACTGCACCGCATGTTCGGGAATGCCCACCTCGCGGTTCCAGACCTCGAACGCCTCATCGTCGTCCTGAAACACGGTGAACTGCAGGCGGTCGGTGTCCACTTTCAGCCGCTCGGTCAGGAACTCCCACGCGAACAAAATCGCCTC
>JANWVZ010000206.1 GCA_025056555.1 Gemmatales bacterium
ACCGAGATGCGGATCCAACCAGTCGTCAATCAAGAAGTACACGGGTAACGGCCGGCTTATTGCCCCGACGCGAACCGAGATGCGGATCCAACCAGTCGTCAATCAAGAAGTACACGGGTAACGGCCGGCTTATTGCCCCGACGCGAACCGGGATGCTCCAGGAAGGCGTCGGTCAGGTGTGGATGAAGATAACCTCGTGCTGGTAACTGGGAACGGTTTCGCTGCGCCTGGGCCAACGAGGTGCCCCGTTTCGGAAAGCGGACACGGCTCGGTTGGCACGGGGACTTTTCCCGTAGGCAGGAGTTTAATAATTCAAGCGCTGCTAGTGCAGCCGCACGCAACCACTTTGTGCCGCACGCGTGTGGTCCCGCCTGAGGAAACGTCTGCGCGTGTGCCGCCGGTCCTCGGTCTGGCTCCCACCTGCCAACTTCCCACCGGGAGGCCTGTCCTGAAAGGGGATCTTCCATGAGTATGCTGTGCCTGCCGACTCGTTGCCTGACCTTGATGAGCGCGCTGACAGTGCTGGCGTGCGCCGGCGCCACACCGACACCGACGGCTCAAGATACGGCTAGCACGCGCCGCGCCCCGACGCTCAGCTGGCCCCAATGGCGGGGGCCTTTCCGCAACGGCATATGTCCGGAGACGGGGCTGTTACCTCAATGGCCTAAAGACGGCCCGCCGTTGCTGTGGGAGACCAGAGGCCTGGGACGCGGCTATTCCAGCGTCGCCATCGACGCGGGGCGGATTGTTACCATGGGCGACCGCAGTGATGCCTGCTACGTCATCTGCCTGGACGCGGATAACGGCAAGGAATTATGGTCGGCACGGGTGGGTAAGACAGGCGGCAACTATCCGGGGCCACGCTCCACTCCGACGATTGATGGCGATTATGTTTATGCACTGGGACAGTTCGGCGATCTGGTTTGCCTGCGTCTGGCGGATGGCCGGGAAGTGTGGCGGAAGAATTTTCAGACCGATTTCCAGGGACGCAAAGGCGACAGTTGGCATTACAGCGAATCCGTTCTGATTGATGGCGACAAACTGGTGTGCACCCCCGGCGGCGAAGCAGCGCCCATCGTAGCGCTGGAGAAACTGACCGGCGCTGTGCTCTGGAAGGCCAAGATTCCCGGCGGGGTGCGGGCGGGCCATTCGTCTATCGTCATCGCCGAGACCGGCGTGCGCCAGTACATTCAATTGACTGCCGACGGGGTCGTTTCCGTCCGCGCCCGCGATGGGGCGCTGCTTTGGAAATGGGGCCAGGAACAGCTCGGTCGCAACACCGCCAACATTCCTACCCCTATCGTTCACGGGGACAAGGTTTTTGTCACCGCCGGATACGGACGGGGCGGCGGTCTGCTTCGACTGGTGCCCAAGCCGGACGGCTGCGACGTGCAGGAAGTTTACTTTGACCGAAGGCTCAACAATCGCCACGGCGGGGTCGTTCTGGTGAATGGCTATCTCTACGGCGATCGCGACAACAGCGGTTTCCCCTGGTGCGCGGAGTTCGAGACCGGCAAAATCCTCTGGCAAAAGACTTCGCGCGGTCCCGGCGAAGGCTCCGCGGCCATTCTTTATGCCGATGGCAAGCTCTATATTCGTTACGATAACGGCGTGATGGCCCTGGTCGAGGCTTCGCCGAAGGAATATCGCGAAATCAGTACCTTCAGGATTCCACGTGCGACGCGGCAAAGCTGGGCCCATCCGGTCATCTGTCAGGGGAAGCTTTATCTCCGCGAACAGGATTACCTGCTGTGTTACCAACTGAGACCCTAGGATCGCTACGCTTTGCCCGGAACCAGCCGCGACGGTGGCAGACCGAAGAGATTCGGCTGCAGCCGAACTGTGCCCCCTGCCGATAGCGGTTGTCGGGCGGATTGTTGTTCGACGCCTCCGCGGAGGGTGTGCGATACCATGACCGTCTCGGAATGGCTCGAAGAGAGCGACATAAATCAGCAAATGGCGCGGCTGCGCGCCTGGGAAGAAGAATTGCGCCATCGCGAGACGGTTCTGCAGCGGCGCGAACGCGAGTTAGCCGAGCGGGAAGAAGTTACTGCTGCCTCAGCACCCACCCTTTTGCAGGAACTCGACCAGCTTCAGCAGCGGATTCGTAACGCCCGTCGGCGCCTGCTTGCTCTCAGCGAAGAATACGAGCGCCTCCGCGCCAGAACCCAGCAGCTTCGACAGGCCGGGGCAAAGACGCCAGGCCAAGAAAACTGCTGCGCAGCCAGGCAACGCGAGGGTGCCGAGGAGCTGTCCGGTTCTGAACTGAAGTCTGCCTCAGCCGGCGCGGCGACCGTTACCCCGCCGAGCGCGCCTGCCTGGGCGCCCGTCTGGTATCGTCTGCATCCAGAACCCCACGTCTGGCTGGCCCGCTTGGCCGGCGATTTGCTCGACCGTGCCCACGAACTGCACCAATGGTCGGTCAGATGCGCCGAACTGCGCCGCCAATGGCTTCAGGACTGGCAAGACGCCCTCCGCGAACTGGAGACACGAACCCGGCAGCTCCAGCAATGGCAGGAAACGCTCACCGAGCGTCAAACCTGCCTGTCCCAGGCGGAAGCCGAGTGCGCAGAACGCCAGCGCCAGCTGCAGGCGCGGGAACTGCGTCTTCAGGCCGCCGAGACACGCTGTGACGCCCGCCACCGCGCGCTGCAGCAGGCTTTCTCCCAGCTCAAGTCCCGCTGGCGCACGGCCACGCAAACGCTCCGCCAGCGGGAACTTCGCCTGCAGTGTCTTCTGGACGACTGGCACGAGCAGACCCAACGCCATCACGCCCACTGGCAAAAGCTGCATCAGCAAGCTGCTTACTGGATCGAACAGTACGCCCGCCTGGCTCAGCAAGCCCAGCTCCAGATCGCGCAACTGGAGGCCGCACGCTATCGCTTATGGCTAAGACAACAGGCTCTCGAGATGGCCATTCACCTCTGGACCGCGCAAAGCTCCGATGCGCCGGCCGCCGAAGCGCTGCTTCAGGAGTGTGAACACCAGTTGGCCGAGCGCCTCCGTCCCTGGCAAGAGCGCCTCGAAGGGCGCGAACACCAGCTGGCCCAGAATTGGCAGGCTTTTCAGCAGCAGGCCGCACAGCTTCTTCAGCAACAGCGCCAGCTGGAAGCGTTGCGGCAACGTGTCCAGGAACAAAGCCTCACGGAACAATGGCACGCCTACTGTTCCTGGGCCGCGCGTCAGGCCGATCAGGTTATGCTCAGAATCGTCGAGCATGAGCGTGCCCTGCTGCGTCAGCACCAGGCCGCGCTGTTGCGCGATTTGGAGCACTTGGCCGGTTGTTTCCTGAACGAGTCAGCGCTCCTCCCTGAGGTCGCTCAAGCCGCGTAAACACCGCATGCGCCGCCCGACTTTGTAGCGCGTTTCCCGATACCGCCGAAGCCGATTCGACCGCGCTCTCGAAGCGCCCGCCGCCTCCGCTTCCAGGTTGCGCAACTGGTACCACTCGACCCGCCTGCGCTCCGTGAATTGGCGAGCTGCCTGGGACTTTCACCCCTCGCGGTTGTAACCCAGCTTCTGCCCGACCTGGGGACAAACATTCCACCCCTAGGCTTCACAAATTTCCGGCGGCTCGGATATCGCCCTAGCCCAGAGCGACCGTCACGCTGTCCATTCAAGGTCCTCATGCTCCTGACACGGACGATGTGATGGCCGGGTTCACTCGAGGGCAGTTCTGACGGCCAATCCCGCCAACCCGCCTCCCTGCTGCTATTTATCCCCATCCCCCTTCCCCTCACGAGGAAACTAAGAGCCGCCTGGAACCAGCTCCCAGCCGCTGTGTAATTCGCTCTCGGGCCTCAGGGGCTGGCTTTCTTCTCGAGTGAGGACGTCCCCCGTTTGTATGCCGTTCCCTGGGGACAAAACCTGATGGCGGCGGTATGATGAAACGGGCGACACGGAACACCGAATGCGACAACGGAACGGGCGCTATGGTGCGCATCTTGACCGTGCTGGCGACGCTGACGAGCCTGGCTCTGCTGGGAAGCTTCGGTCTGGGACTGATGCAATTGGCCCAAACTTCACCCACGCTGAGTCCGAGTTTGTCGCTCAGCGCGCACATTATCGTCGGTTTGGTTACTGCCGTGTTAGTGCTGCTGGTACATTGCCTGGTGTTCACCTATTTCCTCGGCACAGGTCGCTGGGTGCGTGAAGTGGCCCAGGCCTATGCGTTGTCGGCTCACGAAACCACCCAGCCCGCTCGACAGTTCAAACGGCAAGCCTACCCACCCATGATGACCGCCATGGTGCTGACCATCGCCACGGTCGGCACTGGTGCCGCGAGCCACACCGATCCGGAATCGTGGGTCGGACTGACGCATCCCATTTTCTCCGTGCTGACGTTACTGACCAACGGCTGGGCGTTTTACCGTCAATGGCATGCGGTGCGTGATAATCAGCATCTGCTTGACCGTATCATGTCCTTGGTGCAGGCACGCCAGGCCGCTAACCTTCAGACCACCAACACGCCTTGGGTTTCTTCGTAGTGCGAAATTTCCGTCGGCTGCCTGGAATTCAGTTGACGCCCGATTGTGCCCGGGTAAACTGAAGGCAGCGCAGCGGAACTCCTATCTGGCTGTCTTTCCACGTCGTCTTTCCGCTTTCCGCGGAGCATTTCTTTCTCAAAGGAGGGCGCCATGACCAAAGCGCTTGTCCCGCGACGAGGGTTTACACTCATCGAATTGCTGGTCGTCATCGCCATCATCGGGCTACTCATGGCCCTACTGTTGCCTGCTATCCAGCGTGTCCGCGAAGCGTCGAACCGCATGCGTTGTGGCAATAATTTGTCGCAGATTGCGATTGCCTTTCATAATTATCACAACGATATGGGCTATCTGCCCACCGGAGGCGCCTCGATCAATAACGACCCGGGCGCCACTGGGGATTTTACGGTGCCGCGCGCTCTGACAGCTGGGCAACCCGTCGTCGGTCCCGACCAGACCTGGGGTTGGGCCTATCAGATTTTGCCCTATATCGAACAGGTGACAGTCTGGTTGGAGCCGAATGATGCCAACGTGCGACGCACTGTGATTCCCATGTATTTCTGTCCCTCGCGGCGTCGGCCGGGCTTAGACGTCAACGGCCTGGCCCAGACCGACTACGCTGGTTGTGGCGGCGCGTTCGAAGCGGAGACGAGTCTTTTCAATCCCGGCTGGAGCGCCGT
>JANWVZ010000207.1 GCA_025056555.1 Gemmatales bacterium
AAGCCGGGGTTTGCAGGGATGGTGATGAAGCGGCCGTCAGCAACAACTCAGGCACAGCTTCTTGAGCTGCAGGCCCCAAATCGCCCAGAGCCACGGTTGCCGCGAGACGAATCGGGGCATGGGCACGGGAGAGTGCCTGCCGTAACACGGGGAGAACCAGATCGTAATCCTCAGGAGTGGCTAATTGCCCCAAGGCCCATAAGGCCGCCGCTCCCACTGGGGCAGGCCGATGGGTATATTCGACAAGTTCCGGCACCAGAAAACGCGCAGGCCCGCCAATACGAGCCAGGGCGATAATGGCGCCAGCACGCACCTCAGCAGAGGCATCGGTGCGCATCGTGCGGGCCAGCGCTCCCAGAGCAAATCGCCCCTCACTACCCTTCTGCGCCAGATGCTGTGTGGCCAGCCAACGGATACGCCAATCGCTGTGTCGCAAGGCTCGATGCAGTTCCTCCGCAGAAACCGGCCGTGCCTCGCCGGTAGTCGGCGCAGTTGGGCGTTCCACCTGGGCCCACAGGCTCACCTCAGCCGCCAGTAAACCGCCCAGGATCAGTCCCATCCACCCGGTGCTGACTCCCACTCCCAGATTGCTCCTGACTCGACACATAACACTCCCGCTGACTTGGCTGGGGTACGGCGCGGTCATCGTCCCGTTCTCCCCAATGACTACCTTATCTAAACCGGTACCAGGGCACTCGCTCACGGGTTTCCGCCGCTCGATCGTCGTCCCGTTCTCCCAGATGATTACCTTATCCAAACTCCCACGGACCCATGGTATCAGTGTACCATATCAGGCGAGAAGTTGCCAGGCATGCCAGTGGAATGCCGTAGAATAGCAATGGAATAGTGATACGCGGAAATACAGACGACTCGAAGGTGCTCTGGGGCGAGTTGAGGCGAATTGACACACTGCGCGAAAGGTGCCAACCAATGACGGCAGGGAATTGAACGTGCGCCGGAACTGGGGGCATGAAAACTCAGGGTTTGCCCCGCGATAAACCTGTGGTGCTTTACGATGGTGAATGTCCGTTATGCCTGCGTACTGTCGCAGTGCTGCATTGGCTGGACCTGTTTGGTCGGTTGGCGTATCAGAATGCCCGCGAGCCTTTTGAATTGCCCAGGACCACGCCGGCGCTGGACCCGCAAAAACTTCTGCAACACATGCATGTGGTGACGCCGGGGACGGACCGGCGGCGTGCTTATACTGGCTATTATGCGTTTCGCTGGTTGGCGTGGTGGTTGCCCGCGTGCTGGCCCATCCTGCCGCTGCTGTATTTGCCGGGAGCGGCTTGGGTGGGAGAGCGGATTTACGCTTGGGTGGCACGGAACCGTTTTCGACTGCTGCCCTGCCACGGCGGAGTGTGCCGATGGCCCAACCCAGGACGCCCTGTTAGTGCCGCGCGGAGGGAAAGTTAACATGTCGGCCACCGCACTGGCCCCGGTACTGGAGCGCGAGGAATACATCGAGCAGGCTTATTTCTTCCGCACACTGGCGGAGCGCTTGCGCGAAGGAGTGCCTGCGCAAGTGGCCCTGACGCAGATCCGCGACGAACTTCTGACCACCACACGGCTTCCCTGGGCCGTGGACTTTCTGGCCACGGAACTGAAACATTCCGGCGTCCTGGGCACCGGCATGAAGCGCCTGACCCACTATTTCACGCCGTTTCAAGCCTTCGTCATGACTAAAGCCGAGGAAGCGGGCTTACGCTTCAGCCTCGACCAGGCCTTGAAGGTATTGGAAGGGGAAGCACGCTATCGGTCGGAACATCCGACACCGGCTGGCTTGTTTGTGTATGAGTTTGAAGTGCTGGCACGGTGCCAACTGGGTTATCAGGAAGGTTTGGATTGTATGGAGCAGGACAGTTTCTTTGACGAGGCCTGGCGACGGTTCATCGAAACCGTGCGCCGCAGCATGGGCGAAGTGGAATTTGCGGATTTGATTTATCTGTATTCCGAGCAGTACGTTCAGGATGAACAGCGTGCCGGCAGACCAGTGCCCGATGTGCGTCCCCTGTTTGGGCTGAAGGAAGGACGGATTGCTAAAGCCAGCCATGGCCGCGATCCATTGTACCTGTTTGCCGCGTTGCAACGCCAGTTGGGCTACCCGGAGGTGCCTCACTTGCGCCCGCGCACGGAAGAGCGGGGCGTACTCCAGATGTTGGAAAACAAGGTCCGCGAAATGGAAATGCGCCTGCGACTATTAGAAGGTGAGGTGCGGGGTCAGGTGGATGTAATTCAGGCCTTGGGTAAGCCGGAAATAGCCGAGGCATCCCTGGACCAACTGAAGCGGTTGTCCGCGCAGGACGAGTGAGCATGACCGGCAGTGAAGGGTGCTCTGCGGTCAGGATCACGCTTGCACTATGAGCCAGAAACTACCGTGCCTACAAGAGCCACGCGGAGCATGGCATGTGGCGGGACTGGTTCTCTGCGGTGGGGAAAGTCGGCGTATGGGTCGGCCCAAAGCCTGGCTGGAGTTTGGCGGGGAAACCCTGTTGGCACGTATTGTTCGCTGTGTCAGCACGGTGGCCCAACCCGTAGCCGTGGTACACCGTCCCGGTCAGCAATTGCCACCACTGCCTGCGCCAGTTCTCCGGGTGCAAGACACCCATGTCGGCCAGGGGCCATTAGCGGGCATGCACGCCGGATTCGCAGCGCTGCGTGGAGCGGCTACCCACGCGCTGGTAGTCTCCTGCGACGTGCCGTTCGTGCGAGCAGCGTTTCTCGCTCGCCTCGTTGAGAAGATGTACCAGGCGGCCGCCACGGCCGATGCTCCGCATGTCCCTTTAGCCTGCGTACCCGTTTTTGCGGGACGCAAGCATCCGTTGGTCGCAGTGTACGCTCTGGATCTCGGACCCCAGATAGCAGCTTTGCTCCAACAGGGTCGGTTGCGTCCCGCGTTCTTATTGGAACAGATCCCTGTGCACTGGCTCTATCCGACAGACTGGGCCGACGTGGACCCGCAGTCGCTCTCGCTGCTTAACATCAATACGCCGCAGGATTATCAGGATGCCCTTCGACGCGCTGGTTTGGCAGCAAGCGACACGCCAGCCTCCTGAGATGCGATGGGGCAAGTGGAGCTGACCCTTTGGACGAAACTCTTGGTGTTTTTGCCCAGGGAGATTCCATCCTGCCAGGGCGGTGCAAGTGGAGCTGACTCTCGGACAGAACTCTCATAGCAGCTTCGTGCCTTACGCCATGCGCAGTCGCCAAACCAAAACGACATCCAAACAACATTGTTACCGCAATCTTTGACCAACCATGGGTATCGGTGCCATAACGGTATGCAAATCTGCGATAGAGAACAGCACGACCTTCGCTAGTTTTCAAGCCAGATATGCCGCGAGAACTACCGTGTCCTAGATCCGTTGTCGTTCGACTTCCAATTTCGCACGGCGCAACGTTTCCTGGAGGAAGTCAATCAGCAGATCGCTCAGAAGTATTGTTTCCTCAGCGGCCTCCGAAAATTTGTCGAGGGAGTTTTTCACAGCCTGCACAGTGGGGTATCTGCTTTTGTTTCGAGAGGTTCGAGTATCTTCTTGATAATCCGCCAGGGTGTTAAAAAAACTTGCATGGAAATGCTCAGCCAGATCACGCGTGCATTTCTGAGCTTGAGTAAGCAATTCCTGCAAAGTCATCCGCGAAATCGGCTTAGCGGGTCGATGCATGTTCCTTCCCCTACTGCAACCAAGATGAGCCTGTTGAACGGTCTGAAGCCGGCCCCTTTCTAGCAGGTAGCCCATTCCTTCGGTATATTATAAAGTTGCTGATAGGACGGGCCAAGAGCAAGGCGGCTCAACAAAGTGGCCTCCCAGGACTTAGGCTGAGGCACCGTATTCCCGCCCATTCCCCATGCGTATTCTGATTCTGGCAGACATCCACGGCAATTGGGCCGCGCTGCGGAGTATCCGCGAGCCTCACGATTTGTGCGTTTGCCTCGGCGATATTGTGGACTACGGTCTGAATCCCTCGGCCTGTGTTGATTGGGTACGCCAATACTGTCAACTCGTGGTGCGCGGCAACCACGATCACGCCGCCGCACAGCGCGTTCAGACCAATGGCCGCAACGGCTTGAAGTATCTCAGCGGGGAGACGCGACGAATTACCTGGGAGAAACTCAGCCGGGAGCAATTGCGTTTTCTCGGCACGTTACCCACCATGCATTGGGCCACTCTCGACCATCGCAGGTTCCTCCTGGTGCATGCCACACCGACCGATCCCCTCGACGAGTATCTCTACGCTGATGCCGAGGCCTGGTCGCGACGGCTCGAACGCGTGGAAGCGGACATCATTTGCGTCGGGCATACTCATGTGCCTTTTGTCCTGCCGGTGGGCAACAAATTGGTCATCAATCCGGGCAGCGTCGGCCAGCCCAGGGATGGCGACCCCCGATTGTCCTATGCGGTGTGGCAGGATGGGCGTGTCGAAATCAAACGCCTGGAATATCCCGTGGACGAGACCATAGCCGAGATCGAAACCAGTAATTTGCCCGACAGCGCCAAACGTCTTGCCGTAGAGGTCCTGCGCACTGGCTCCGTGTCCAGCAATGGTACCGACAAAACCATCGTGGCGCCTGGGGCGCGAAGTGACCAGGACGCGCTCGTTTCCGCCATAGCTTCTGCAAATGGTCCCAACGCACCGCATGGACGCACGGCCTCGGGGATTGATAGACCGACTTCAGCACCACGGCCATCCTAACCGGGCTAAGCACCGAACTTGGCCAAGCGCCGCGCGTGCGCCAGGGCCAGCAGCATCAGGTACTTTGCTGGAAACAACCCGAGTCCCCCATGTATGCAGGCCGATTCGCCAAACGCGCTCACTGCATCGGGTCGGCAAGTGTCTGCTACCAAAAGCGTCGGTACCGGATGCCAACTGTGGCTGCGCAGTTTGCTTGGCGTGCTATGATCGCCCGTTACGATGAGCACGTCGGGCTTTAGCGCACGGATGCGGGGCACTGCCTGATCCAGGTTTTCGATCGCTTTCACCTTCACCTCAAAATTACCGTCCTCACCCGTACTATCCGTGTATTTGTAATGCAGGAAAAAGAAATCATACTTGCCCCAATGCTGCTCCAACGCAGCGAGCTGGTC
>JANWVZ010000208.1 GCA_025056555.1 Gemmatales bacterium
AGCACGAATGTCCAGCCGGATTCTGAGGAGCCAGCCCATCGTCCCCGCACAATCACAAAGGATTCGCTAACGCCCAAGATTTGTTGCACAGATACTTCGCTGCCGTTGTCGAGACTGAGGGTCAGGCCGCTTATGTTGTCGTGCTGAATTTTTTCCAGTAGCGTCTGCCACATACACATTTCCTGGTGCTTGGCGGTTGGGGTCAGGCGCGCTGAGTAAAGTGGCCGTCTGCAGGTGGAATCGGCACAAGCTGCGCCTCACCGCTATCTCAGCCGCAAACAAGTTTAGCCTACAACGGAGCGGAAATGCAGTCGGATTGGCGGAACATGCCGCCCAGAATTTGCGATGCCACAAGGGTCAGGTTTGTGCGGGTTCCGTGGCGGCGGGGCGCGTGGCGAGGGATGCTGGAGCGATGATGGGGCGGAGTTCGCCCGCGAGGAAAACGGAGCCGGTGATGCAGATAAGATCGTTTGCTTCTGCCGCCGAGGAAGCAGCCTTCCAGGCTTGCTCGGGACTTGGATAAACGTAGCAAGGGGCGTGGCCGGGCCAGTGTTGAGCGAGTTCGTGAGGGTCAACGGCGCGCGGGCTGGCGGAGTAGCGAGTGAAGTAGATGGCATCAACCACCGGGGCCAATTCCGCGAGCATACCGGGGATGTCTTTGTCGCGGGAGCAACCGAGAATGACCAGGAGCCGACGCCAGGTAAAACTGTCGCGTAGCGTTTGCACTAAGGCGGCCATAGAGGCGCGATTGTGGGCACAGTCGAGAATGGTCAAGGGTCGGTCCCGCACAACTTCCACGCGAGCGGGCCAACGAACGCTGCGCAAGCCTTCGACCAAGGCGGTTTCGGGAATGAGGACGCCTTGTTCGCGCAGGCAATCCACGACGGCGAGAGCGACGGCGGCGTTGGCGGCCTGATGTCGGCCCCACAAGTTGAGTGTGTAGTCGCGGGCGGCGGCCCAGCTTCCGTTATAGGAAGCCATGGGCGCTTTGCGGGTCGTGTAGCGTAAGCGAGGCCAGTACCACGTCTCAGGCGTGTAGCGGCCTGGGAAATACTCGAAGTCAAAGTGCGTACCCAACTCGCGGAGCGGCGCGTGTTGATGTTGGGCGATGTGGCGGATGACCTGGGCTGGTTCGGGGTCAGTAACCCCGCTAATCACGGGGATGCCGGGCTTGATGATGCCGGCCTTTTCGCGAGCGATGTGTGCCAGAGTCGGCCCGAGTTGTTGCACGTGGTCGAGGCTGATACTGGTGATGACGGCGACGCGAGGTCGGCAGACATTGGTCGAATCGAAGCGCCCGCCCAGGCCGACTTCGATCACGGCCCACTCGACGCGGCGACGCTCAAAGTGGAGCCAGCCTAGAGCGGTGATAATCTCGAAGAAGGTAGGCGGCCCGTGTCCCGCGGCTTCGACGGAAGTACACGCGTTCTCGATTTCGCGCATCAGGTGCGTCAGTTCGCTGGGGGTGATGGCTTGCCCGTTGATTTGGACGCGCTCCTCGACGCGGCAAAGATGGGGGGAGGTGAATAGCCCAGTACGGTAGCCTGCCGCTTGCAACACGGAGGCCAGCATGGCGGCCGTGGAGCCTTTGCCCTTGCTGCCTGCAATGTGCACAATCCGGAGCCGTTGTTGCGGTTGTCCCAGCCGGGCCAGCAGGGCTTGCATCCGTTCAAGTTTCAAAGCCCGTAAGTCGTTAGGCATTCCAGTTTGTTCGTAATTGATGCGACCAAACCAGAAGGCCAGGGCGTCTTCGTAACTGCGGATGGGCATAGTCAGACTCGTCCGTTTCTGGTGCGGGTAGCTTTCGATTGTTCCCAGACGTTCGCGGATTCCATTGTATCAACCCAGGAACGGATCACGGCGTCAGGGACGGGGCACGAGAAGTGTTAGCAACTCGTTCAACGAAGTGACGGTGGGGCAGGGTGGGGCCCGTGGCGGGATCGAAGCGTGTTCGCCGGTGGGTGGGATGGTAAGATGGAGCTTGGGCGCAGCCGTGTGTGATTCGGTTGCAGGATGTTTTGACGCACGGTTGATCCACACAGCATGCCAACCTGCTCGTAGCGCCGAGCAACAATCGGTGTCGTAATCATCGCCGACATAAAGTATTTCCGACTTTTCGACTCCGATAAGCTCAGTAATGCGGTCGAAGAAAGCCGCGGCGGGTTTGAGCCAGCCTAGTTCGCTGCTGATGAATATCCAGCGACAGGGTAACAGCGCTGGCAGGCCGTGGGCGACGAGGCGCAGGCGCTGGTCGAAGTTGGAAGCAATCCCCAGTTGGAAGCCGTGCGCGGCCAAGCGGGATAATACGTTTGCTACTTCGGGGAAACAGCTCCAGGCATCGGGGCGGGCGAAGTGGTGCCAAAGCTCATTGAAAAGTCCTTCGGTATGGGGCAGCTCGGCAAACACGTCGCGGACGATGTCGCGCCAGCGTTGCCGCTCGCGGTGCTCGTCGGTGCGCCAATGACGCTGACGGTCGTACTCCTGCTGACGGCGAAACGCTGCCCGAAAACGCAAGGCAATCTCGTCGGCACTCAGACAGCTGCCGTAACGACGACCGAGGCGTCCGTATACTTCGGCCACGCTCGGCTGCGGCGCGATGAGCGTACCAACGGCATCGAAGAGAATGACACGCACGGCTAGCACAGCGTTTGTCGTTCTGGCAGGTTCGTTCCCTCGCGGTCGTGTTGCGATTGGGCAGCAAACTCAACAGGCAGAGAGTGCAAGCGTAATTTTGCAGGCGGAGCGGTTTTGCCTGGCGTATCTGGTATTCTACATTAGTCTCGTGATGACTTTGTGGATAGGTTGATGGCCCGATCATCAGGAGCTTGTCGAGTGGCGAAGGGGCGTATCATGAGGCGAATGGGCACCATGCAAGTGTGCACGATGAGGACGCTGGTTTTGGCGGCGATGTGGGTGGTAGCGGCGATTGTGGGGCCGGGTCAGTTCGCTGGCGTGGGCGGACAAGGCGCACCGTTTGATGTGCACCGTTGGGGGGTTTATGAGGTAACGTTTGTCGCGCAGCAAGATTATAAAGAACCGCTCTGGGATGTGCGGATCGAGGTTGCTTTTATGAGTCCTTCGGGCAAGATGCAAGTGCGGGAAGCATTCTGGGATGGTGGCCGTACCTGGCGGGTGCGGTTCAGCCCTGATGAGGAAGGGGAGTGGTCGTGGCAAACGCAGGCTCAGCCCGACAGCGACCGCGGCTTACACGGTCAAAGGGGAAAGTTTCGCGTCGGACCCTATCGCGGTAAGAATCCCCTTTACCGACATGGGGCGTTGCGGATTGCGTCGGCGGGAACCTATATCGAACATCAAGACGGCACGCCGTTTTTCTGGTTGGCGGACACGGCGTGGAACGGAGTGCTCAAGGCAACATCGGAAGAATGGCGGCGTTATCTGGCGACACGGCAGCGGCAGGGGTTCACCGCCATTCAGTTCGTTTCCACTCAATGGCGGGGTGGGGAGAAGACGCTTAAAGAACTTGTATTTTCCCGCGCAGGTCGGCTGCGGGTGCATCCCGAGGTGCTGAGCAAAATGGACAGTAAAGTGGCCCTCGTTAATGAGCACCACATGGTAGCAGCGCCGGTGTTGCTGTGGGCGCTGATTGGCAGTGATCCGGGGCTGGCGCTTCCTGAAGAAGAGGCACAGCGGTTATGCGAGTATCTGATCGCTCGCTGGGGCGCTTATCAGGTCGTATGGTTGCTCGGCGGGGATAGCTATTATCGGGATACAGAGCGGTGGAAGCGGTTGGGCCGTCGGTTGTTCTCCCAGAGACCGCGGGATCGGTTGGTGAGTTTGCATCCCTCGGGGCAGAATTGGATCTGGGAGCAGTTTCGCGGGGAGGCCTGGGTTGATTTTCTGGGTTATCAGTCGGGCCACGGTGATAACGAAGCCCACTTACGCTGGCTCGTCGAAGGCCCGCCCGCGCAGCATTGGTTGCGTTCGCCCATCAAGCCAGTGATCAACCTGGAGCCGAACTATGAGGACCACCCTTCGTATCACAGCGGTAAGCCGTTTGCGCCGTATCACATTCGTCGGGCGACTTACTGGTCGTTACTGGTTACGCCGACGGCGGGCGTAAGCTACGGCCACCATGCGATCTGGCCCTGGCTCGATAAGCCGGGTCCCGCCGAACGCCACGAACGCTTAGGCATCATACCCGTCTGGACGGAGGGGTTGGAAACCGAGGGGATACGCGGCGTGGAGATTGCCAAGAAGTATTTCACGGCGAATCCCTGGCACGAGTTGCGCCCCGCTCCGCAATTACTGATGGAACAGCCGGGAGCGAAAGAGGTGACGCGGTTCGTTACGGTATCGGCGACTGCCAGGAATCGCTGGGTGGTGGCTTATGTGCCTCGAGGGGGCACAGTGCGATTGCGGCGCGACGCACTGCCGAAAACGCTCCAAAGCGCGTCGTGGTTCGATCCGCGTAGCGGGAAGACGCAGCCGGCGAAGTATCAGGACGCAGAGGACGAAGTTCGGTTCCACGCGCCGGACGACCAGGACTGGGTGCTGGACATTCGTGGCGAATAATAGTTCGTGGCGAATAATAGTTCAGAGAACGCCTCAGGATGAGCGCGTCTTCGACCAAGTTTAGTAACGAGACGAAAACGTTGCGAACCATGATGCAGGAGCCGAGGATCACGGTAGCGTATCCGCCGACGATTGTCGTGCGGCATCCGAAAGAGCGGGTGGAAAAGTGCACGGTCTGGCCCTTACGGCATCGAGCCGATGTGATTTTCGTAACTTGGCCCGTGCGCCGGTCTTTGGATTTGGCTCATTACGTTCGACTCGATCCTGAAGGTCCACCATTGACTGAAGCGGATGCGCCTTATGGGTTGTTGCTTCTCGACGGCAGTTGGCGTTGGGCCGAGCGAATGGTGCGCGACTTTGGCCACGTCCCGCCGCGTTCGTTGCGCGGTTACCGCACGGCTTATCCGCGGGTGTCGAAATGGTTTGCCGATCCTGCCGACGGGCTGGCCAGCGTCGAGGCGTTGTACGTGGCATACAGAATTTTGGGGCGACCGACTGAGGGA
>JANWVZ010000209.1 GCA_025056555.1 Gemmatales bacterium
CAATTGGGCTAGGCTGCTAAATAAGCCGATGAGGGCAGAGAAGATCGCTCCCCAAGCGACAAGAAAGGCCTTTGCGGGGGGTAGCTGGAAGTGGGGAGTTATGGCAGAAGTTTTTCCCAGAGATAGAAATCTTGTCCGTACCAGTGATTTGTGAGAGTGGCGATTTTTTTATAGCCAGCTTTTTGGAGAAGCTGCTGAGAGATCAAGTTTTCGGTGCGCGTATCGCACCAGATTTTATGGGCGCGGCGCCGCGGGGCTGTTTCTTCGACCGCTGCTAATAATTGAGTACCTATGCCGCGGCGTCGCCAGTCTGGGCGCACTCCGAACCAGGCGATCCAAATTAGGCCGTCGTCGTAATGGCTGATAGCGAAGCCGCACACGTCGTGATTGGCCCGGGCTAGCAAGACTGCTTCTGGTTCTTCAGCAACTAGCGAGCGCAAACGTTCCGGCGTGTATTTCGCCACTTCCTCGCGTCGGGCTCGTTCGTTGTAATAGGGCAAGGCGGAGATAATTTCCGCTACCAGGGCACTAACTGCCTCGGCTTCTTCAGGCCGCATCGGGGTTACTATGACTTTAGATAGTTCGGGCATTTTATGATTTCCTAGGAGGTCGACTATGATAAGCTCCGCAGTCTAACTGACTTGCTCGATTCCCATATTATTTGACTTTAGAAAATCTTTTAGTCATCGTGATGTCGCAAACTAAGTTCATAGGCGTATACAGGTTCCAGTAGGGGCAGGCTAATACTGTTTTTATGCAAGGGATACCTATACCGCATTGCCTCGTGCGTCCCGTGATCCAGTATCTAATACGATACCAGTCGTAGGCTGATGCAAGTTGACACTGTATTAGTTCAAACAATTGCCTGCAACTGTGAGACTTTGTAGGCGTGGACTGTAACTATTCCACGTGTGCTTACTAGGAGGCGGCATCATGGCGGGGGTCAATGGTGGCGGCGTCGGGTGGGATCGCGTTCGCCGGTATAGAGTTTGAGGTCGGGCGGTCCTTGGCAGCTAATGACGACCATACCGTCGGGGCCAGCTACCGTGCCATGCTGTTCACCGGCGGGGACGAATACGACGTCGCCGGGGCCTATCGGGGTGAGCTTGTCCCCTTGCTTGAGCCAGCCGCTGCCTTCCAACACAAAGAAAACGTCTTCGGATTGGTCGTGAATGTGTTGTGGAAACTCGGCGTAGGGAGCGAAACGGACGTAGTTGAAGGTCACGTGCTTAGCGCCGTCCCGGGGATGGATGATGACGCGGGATTCCGTATTGCCCATAGGGAAGAGTTGTCCGTCGCGATGCACGTTCTTGACAATGGCCATAGTCGTAACTCCTGGCGTTCAGCGGGAAGAAGAGTGGGGCAGGCGCGTGAGCTTGGCTTGCCCGTCGCGGTTCCAAGTAATGATAGTCGAGGGAGCGTCGGTGCCCACTGTGGGCGGCTGAAGCCAAGCGAGGCCGATGATGCTGGTGCTATGGGGTTGCCAGGAGCCGACGGCTTTAGATTCGTTGCCGTTCCATTGCCAGACGATGAGGCGTCCTTGGGAATCAGCAGCGGCGAGCAGAGCCCCGTTGGGAGCCCAGGCGAGGCTACGCCAAGCGGGACTGTGTGAGGTTGCGTTTTTGGGGAGCGTGGCTAACGGTTTGTCGCTGGCGTGAGGCCAAATGGCTACCGTTGCATCGTCGCTGGCCGTGGCGAGCCATCGGTTATCGGGCGAGACGGCCAAGGCGGTGAGCGGTGCACGGTGGCCTCGCAGTATCCTTCTAACACGACCGTCCTCCAGGCCGAGAATATGGCATTCGGAGCCAAGGGCGACGGCAATCTCTTGACATTTCTCCATGAGGGCTAGCGCCGCAGGATACCCGCCGATGGACCAACGAGCCTGTTCCTTGCCCTGGGAGATGTCCCAGACGATGAGCGTTCCGTCCCAGGCTGCGGAATAAAGTTTGCTACCGTCAGTGGACCAAGCCAAGGCCGCGATTAGTCCTGTGTGGCCACGGAGTTGCTTTTCCAGAACGAAGTCGCGAAGGTTCCAAATAAGGATGGTGCCGTCGGCGCTGCCTGAGGCAGCCCAGCGGCTGTCGGGAGAAATGGCCGCCGACCAGACGGACGAGGTGTGGCCGATGAGTCGTCGGGTTTCGCGGAACTGTTCGATATCGAAAAGGCGCAGGGTTTTATCGGCCCCCGCGAGGAGAGCAAAACGTCGGTTCCTGTGATCGAGAGCAATTTGATGCACGGTGGCCGCGAGTTCCTGTAAGGGGTCGAGTTCGCCGCTGTTGTCGGGCAGGGTGTTGACGATGTTCCGAGTGTTGAGCGGAGCTAGGCCGCGCATCTTGCGTAGCAGGTCGCCAAACGCCTGCACGATCACGGCCCGACTGACGTCGCCGTCCGGCAGTAACAACGCCCCGAAATTACGACTGATCGCTTCAGCGTCGGGATCGTTCGGCGCTCGCGCTGCCAGTTCGGCGAGTTGTTGCTTGAACGCATCTTTAGGCAGCCCGACCTCAGCAGCGACGGTAGCCAGGTCCTGATAGGCTTCATACCGCAAAGTGGCGAGCATAATCGGGTCGGAGGCAGTGATGCGACCGCCGGTCTTTTCGACGGCTTGGCGGAATCGTGCCATGTCTTTTTCCATGAGTTGGCGCATCACCGGCTCAGGCACATACAAAGCGCGAACCAGTTCTACGTCCTGACGCTGGAAATGGCGCTGGTTCTGTTCGACGAAAGCGCGAATCTGGTCGGATTTAGGCAGAATACCCGTGTAGTGGCAGTTGAAACACGAGACGGCACACTCGACGGCACGGTCGGGCCGCTTCGGGTCGCTGACAAGGTTGATGGGGCCTTTATTGATGCGTTCGTTGCGGGCGTTAACCAGCATAAAACCTAACAGGCCGTTGGGCAGGTTGAAAATGATCTCCCCGCCGGCGTGGAGAAAGTTATTTTCCAGGTTACCGGGTCCTAAAGGATAGGCGAACAAATTGCGGCGGTCGGGAATCAGTCCCGTGCGTTCGACGAAGGAGGCGGGGATGTCTTCGAAATCGTAGGTGCGCCAATACGCGCCATGGGCGGCATAATGGCGTTCGATCAGGCGATTGTTACGGGCCACGCCGGAGTTATTGAACCCAGCGCGGGCAACGCGTTCTTGTTGGATGTTGAGCAAAGTGTCAATTCGGAGTTGGCGTTCGAGTTCTTGAGCAGTCGTGGGGAGTTGGAGTAGATCGTAATACAACGGAGCCCGCGAAGCAGTGGCAAGGAACCAATCGGCACGGACGACAGGCAGGCGGCTAGCGGTTTGCACGGCGACGAGCCGTGCGGCTAAGCTGTCCCATTGCACTGCGTACGGATACTCTGCCAGTAGCCGATTCCAGAGCGTGGCGTCCCAGAAGAAATCGCGCATGTCAATACGTAAAACGAGGCCACGTTCGTCTATGGGCTGTGGACGCGTGATTTCGGGATGCCAAGAGAGGCTGTTGATGAGCTTGCTGACGGCCAATCGGTAGGTCTGCAGCTCATCGTCGCTGAGGCCGGCGTTGTACAACGTGTGCAGGGTGAAGTAACGGAGAAAACGACGGGAGCGGGGGGGATGTTTTTCCAAGTCGTTGAGAATCGCCTGGAAAACGTCGCCATCGCCGACGAAAGCGCGGTCGGGTGGTGCCTCCGACAAAGGAGCACCTGCTTCGATCCACTCGCGAAGCAGGACAATTTCCTGTTGGGTGGGACGTCGGGCCACATCCGGCGGTGGCATTTTGCCGCTTGCCATCCGGCGGAAGAGCGGGGATTCATCAGGTTTGCCGGGCACAACTTTGCGGCGTTGGACGAGCCGTTGCAAGTCGGTAGCGTAGTTGAAACCACCTTCCGCAGAACCGTCCTGGCCATGGCAACTGTGGCAATAGTTGTCCAGCACCTGACGGGCCCGCTTGGCCAAATCGCGGGCCAGCTGAGGAATCAGTGTCTGGCTTTTCCCCGTTGCTGGTGGTGCGGAGGACGGTTTTTCCGCGGGGACTTGGCCGCGAACCCAACAGAGCGCCATTGCCGCGCCGAAAATCGTTGCGCTCGTAGTCACCAACCAGTAGTGTCGCATAATACTGTCCTCCTGGGACGGAGATTCCCGCTTATGGCTCATATTTATGACGGACGATAGGTGAGCGCAGTTTGCTCGGCACCATCGGATTCAACCTGTGGCATGGCCATGCCCAAGGCCTGGGCGATACGCGCGACATCGTACACACAACCTTGCCAGACGCCGCCGCTGATTTGTTGTAGTAAAGCCCACAAGCGCGTATCATCGGGCAGATTCGGATCGGGAGACAAGTCGGGTCGCAGCGGTCGGCTGGCGAGAATGCGGTTGCCTGCCTCGAAGCCCAGCACCTCCCCATTTTCGCCGACTAAATCTACGCGTCCCTGCAGACGTTGGCGGTCAATGATAATTTGAATCATATCGCCGTCGCGGACTTTGCCGATGGGACCGCCTGCCAACGCTTCCGGGGAGATGTGTCCGATACACGCTCCTGTGCTGACGCCGGAAAATCGGGCGTCCGTCAACACGGCGACATGCTTGCCCCAGTCGAGATGGCGTAAGGCGGCGGTAACTTGGTAAATTTCCTCCATACCAGCTCCCAATGGGCCGCGACAAATCAGTACCAGCACATCTCCCGGTCGAATCGCACGCGCGCCCTGACCTTTGATGGCAGCGACGGCATCCTTTTCGCGAAGGAAAACGCGCGCGGGCCCCATTTTGCGATAGACGCCATCGGCGTCCACGACAGTCGGGTCAATAGCTGTGCTCTTGATGACCGAACCCAGCGGTGCAAGATTGCCCTGCGGAAATACCACCGTGCTGGTCAAGCCACGTTCGCGAGCGCGGCTGGGAGAATAGATCACCTCATCAGGGTTGACGCCGTCTCGTTGATAGAGTAGGTCGCGGAAACGTTTCCGCCGTTCACTTTTCTGCCACCAATCAAGATTGCGTGCCAAGATTTGCCCGGTAACCGTGAGTACGCGATCGTCGAGCAGTCC
>JANWVZ010000020.1 GCA_025056555.1 Gemmatales bacterium
GTATTCGCAGCCACACAGTTCGGCGGGGATTTGTCGAGGATCCACACATACCACAACGGCTCGAAAACCGTCGGCCAGGAATTGCTGACTAATAGCGGTCGTGTTTCGTCCCCAAAGCGGAAACACCGCTTCCATGCCCCAGCGTGCCAGCAACTTTTCGCGATAATGCCGTATTTCCTCCAGGAACAAGTCGCCGAAGGCCAGGAATCGCACCCCGTGTGCCAGAAAGGGTTGCACGGCATCCCGCAGGGCGGCTTCGTAAACGAGGTTAGTAGCCTGGCGTGGGATGCGTGCTTCGAGCAGCTTCAGACCTAGCCTCGCGGCCTGTGCGCGGATCAGTTCCGCACGCACACCGTGCATACTGAGGCGTTCATAGCCTTCGGTGATGGTGCTGAGCAAAGCGACAACTTGCCATTGCGGCAATTGCAGCAATTCGCGTAATGCCAGGCAACTGTCCTTGCCACCACTCCAACTGAGCAGCAAAGGCTCACGTGAGCCAGGGGTTAGTGCTACGGGCTCGGCATGGTTCATAGGTATCCTCGGTAACGGCGCATAAGTGTAAAGCTATGCGGTCGTATTTTGCGAATGCGGTTGCAGCATATCAATTGTCCCGAAGACACAGGAAGTGTATTATCACCAAGGAAGAGCAAATTTCAGTCGCGGAACGCGGCCCAAGCCAGCAAAGGGGCTGACCATGACTCACGCCGAAATTGACATTGTCAGTCCGCAGGACATGCCGGTGATCGTGGAATTGTACAATCGTATTTTCCGTCCACCTCGTGATCTGGATTCGTTTGAGCGTCGTTTTCGAGGCCGCTGGAACGTGCTGCGGCTGGTGGCACGGGTTCGGCGCGAAGCGGTGGGATTCTTTCTCGGCTTTGAGTTGAAGCCGACGGTGTTCTTCTCCTGGTTTTACGGGGTGCTGCCGGAATATCGCGGCTTGGGCATCGGTTCGAGGCTGATGGAGACGGTGCATGAATTCGCACGCCAGCAGGGCTATGAATCGGTGCGCATGGAGTGCCATAATCAGCATCGCGCCATGCTGCATTTAGCCATCGCCAAGGAATATGACGTGGTCGGCATCCGCTGGGACCCGGATCGCGGCGACAATCTGATCATTTTCGAGAAAGTGCTCAGTGCCTGAGGCAAACTTCCGCTGGCCGAGCGGGGTAAGAAAGTTTGGAGCGTGCTCGGGGGGAGACAGAGGATCGGACTGATTAGTCGAGTGTCTCAACTTATAAGGAGATTCTGCATGCGGTATGCGTGGTGTGGGGCAGTGGCTTGCGTCATTGGGGGCTGGTGGTGTACGTTGCCCGTCTTGGGGGACCTGTCGGAATACGTAAAGAGCGAGGACTCTGCCTTCAGCTGGAAATCTGTCAACCATACGGTTAATGAAACGGGAACGGTTTACACCCTTCATATGGTATCGCAAAGGTGGCAAAACCTCTCCTGGGAGCACACGGTAACGATTTACCAGGCGCCGCAGGTGCGGCCGCAAGCCACCATGCTTCTGTGGGTAACTGGCGGCAAGCCGAATCCGATCAGCTTGGTTATGGGCATGGAGTTATCGCGGCTTGGGCAAACGCCTGTGGCTTTCCTGTACGATATTCCCAATCAGCCGCTCCTGAATGGCAAACGGGAAGATGCCCTGATCGCGGAGAGCTTTGTCCGTTATCTGCAAACGGGGGATGAAAGCTGGCCGCTGCTGTTTCCCATGGTCAAAAGTGTGGTGCGGGCTATGGATGCCTTGCAGGAGTTCGCACGCCGAGAGTGGAAAATCGAGGTGCGGCATTTCGTCATTGCTGGTGCTTCCAAACGAGGCTGGACGAGTTGGCTGACCGCCAGCTTGGGAGATCCCCGAGTCAAAGCTATCGCGCCCATGGTCATAGACGTGCTCAACATGCCGGAACAACTGGAATGGCAACTCCGGAGTCTGGGGGGTTACAGCCAGATGCTTCGCGATTACATTGATGCAGGTCTTGTTCCGATGCCCCAAACGGAACGGGCCAGACGTCTCTGGAGTATGGTTGACCCCTATGTCTATCGCCAGCGCTTCGTAATGCCGAAACTGATTGTCCTGGGCAGCAACGATCCGTATTGGTCAACCGACGCACTGAACCTCTACTGGGACAGCTTGCCGGATCCGAAATGGGTACTTTACGTTCCCAATGCTGGCCACGATCTGAGAGACCGTCAGGCCGAGCTGGTCGCCCAATTACAGCGACCTCTGAACACCTTGGGGGCCTTCCTGCGCCATCACGTTTACGACAACTCCCTGCCCACTGTTACCTGGCAATACCAGGTGGATAGTACCACGGCGACGCTGGACATCCGTTGGAAGCTCGGCGATAACTCGAAAACGCGTCTGACCGCTGCACGGCTGTGGGTGGCTGAAGCTCCGACGCGCGATTTTCGTCAAGCCACCTGGAAAGCTCAGAACTTGCCTTGTGATGATAAAGTGCCCCAAACTCGGGGCAGGGTTTCCCTGCCAGCACAAGGTTGCCGTGCTCTGTTTGGCGAACTGGAGTTTCAGGAGCAGGGAAGGAGTTATTGGCTATCCACGCAGATACGGATCGTGGGTACGCCGATGAAACCATGAGAAAGATCGTGAAACCTTTTCCGTCCGTCGCCGTGATACCTTGACTCATGATGCTACGATGCTCCAGTTGTGGAAAAGGACTCGATAACTCCGAGATAGCGCTGTGTCCGAAGCCGCAACATTATCCTGGTTCTCGGCATCGGCGAGGCTTCCTGGGAGGCTTGGGCGGTTGCCCCAGGTCAAGTGCTTAGTCATCAGGGGAAAAAGCCGATGTTCGAAAAATTGAAGCAGCTGGCTTACGGTGCTCGTTACTTACTTTCGCGGCGTGGGGAAAAAACATTCGTCGAGTTGCCCGGTCGGCGCGTGCAACTGTGGCATGGGGGCGAAGGTGTGCCCTTCGTTTACCTGCACAGTGGCCTGGGCGAGACCACCTGGTTGCCGTTTCACGACACTTGGGCCAAGGATTTCCACGTCTTCGTCCCTGCCCATCCGGGTTTTGCCGAGAGCACGGGTATCGAACTGATAGACACCATAGACGACTTGGCCCTGCATTATGTCGAGCTATTCGATAAGCTAGGTCTGGACGCTGTGTGTCTGGGGGGAGTGAGCCTGGGCGGCTGGCTGGCAGCCGAATTTGCCTTGCGTTGGCCCGAGCGGGTTCACCGACTTTGGCTCGCTGATGCTCCGGGTCTGTGGAGCGACGAATATCCATACGCCGATCTGTTTCGCTATGTCCAGGAGCCGGCCAAACTCCGCGAACTCCTGTTTCACGACCCAAGAGGCGCCATGGCCACCATGATTATTCGCGACTTGAAAGAGATGAACGAGGAAACCTTTGTGGCGGCCTATCGCGCGTTGCGTACCCTAGCGCGCCTGACCTGGGAACGCCCTTATAATCCCAAACTGAGCTTGCGCCTTGGTCGCATCCGCTGTCCCGTCCTGATTCTCTGGGGCGAAAGTGACCGTCTTATCCCGCCTGTTTATGCCGAACTTTATGCCCGCAGCATAGCCCAATCGCGTGCTGAGATTCTGAAAAACTGTGGCCATCTGCCTATGTTCGAGCAGGAAGCTGCTTTCGTACAACTCATCCGCGACTTTTGCCGCACTTAGTTACTCGCGGAATCCTCTCCCAGCCGAACGCCGGTTACAAGATGTCCTCCGAAGCCCACATCTGTGTTAACCTACACCGGGGAATGCCCAGCCAACACTCTTACTAGTGGCACAAGTTATCCGCAGAAGTCCACGCCTCGGGAACCTGAGTTAGAGCAATAATTCCCAACCAAGCTTTCTCAGGCGCAAGTACCAAAATAATTCCAAATCTGGAGAGCAGTACAGTGGCGCCATGTGGCAAAGGGAAGCGTATACGAAAGTCGAGCAGCTACCAGCAGTAGGCCTAGAAAAGAACTGCTTGGAACAGCTACTACCGGCAGCGAACGGTTATTGCACTTCCATATCGTTCGCAATAACGGGCAGGTCGCATAATCGCATCAGGACAGTCTGGGCCAGTTGCTTCCCATAAAATGAAGAAGCCCGCCCTTGCAGGATAATACCCCCATTGTGGCGAATCAAGCGCACTTCGCGAACATAGCTGCCCAAAGCAGCTTCCAGCCGCGTTTGCAGAGTTTCCAAGTCCACTTCGTGGGGAACGAAGCTGCGGGACTCCTTAGGTGTCGCCAGCACCATGGGCATGTTTGGCTCCTCCTAGCTGGTTTAGAAACCTAAAGAGAAATTCTGCACTTGTCGTGCCAAAACTTCCAACGTGAGCTAATACGCGTAAGCACGTACGAGAACCCGAAAACTCCCTGGGATTTGGGTCGGAAAAGACGGAACAGGCCGAGCGATTAGCCCTCGGCAACGGGGATGCCCTCCCTATTATCCGTATATTGTGCAGATTCCATGACCCGAACACTTCCTATTCATCACAGGCGGCTGCATAAACTGCCAGCAGACTGCCTGTTTCCTGAGCCAGATTCTTATCCCCGTGATGACGAGACAGATATGATTCCTATGGGTAGGAAAAGTCAGGTTCTTAGCTGGAAAGGCCGGAAATATGGAATAGGCATCACCACCATCCCAGGAAAGCAAGAAAGTTTGGTTCAGCGGGCGGAACCATAAGTGGCCGCTGGGACTAACGCCATCTGATGTACTGGCAGCGCCGAATAGTTACTGTAACCAACGCAGAAAAGTTTGTTCCAGTTCGCGGACAATAGCACGGTCGTCGTAAAGCACTTGGCTGCGTTCGAGGAGGGTCTTATGTACCCAGTGGCGGTAATCCGCGTCGCAGGCTACGCGCACTGCTTTTTCGACATAGTCCTGGGCGTTCCAGGCAACTAATTCCAGGAAATCCATTTGCTGATACATAGCGTAGGTGAGTCGGCATCGTAAGAAGGGCGACGGCCAAGTAACCACGGGTACCCCGAAAGCCAACGCTTCGTAACTCGTGTTGCCACCGCCGAAGTGGATGGGGTCTATCATGACGTCCGCCAGTGTGAGCAACCGTAAGAAATCTTCGCGGGGCAGCTTAGAAACAAAGCGTACTCGCCCCGTCGCCTGGGGCATGGTTCGCTGGAACCGCTCCAGGAGCAATTCCGTCCAGTGCTTGTATTTACCTTCGATAAGTACCAGCCAACCGTGAGGGTCGCGTTCTAGAATGGCCGACAGCAGTTGGTCGAATTCCGGGTGAAACTTGAAAAGGGTCTGCGGACATAAGTAGATATGGCCCTGCTCGGGCAGGCCCAACCGTTGCCGATCTCTGGACAGCTGGTTCACCACAGGTCGTTCATACACCACATTGAGCCGACTCAACCGCACCAACTGCTCGCTGTAGTGGCTATCGGCATCCGAAGTCTCGGCGGTGGCGCTGGAGATGAAATAGTCCATAGTCGGCAAACCGGTAGTAACGGGGTGTCCCCAACTGCAGCACTGCACGGGGGCTAATCGGCTAAAGGCCAGAGTGTAGCTCATCGCATCCATGCCGATGTCAGGATAATATAGGATGTCCAAGCCAAGCGCTGCAACTTGTTGCAAAGCCAGAGGCAAATCCGGCGGCAGCACCATGTAATGGTCGGCCACTTGGCGAAAGCGCTGTCCCAGATGCCCATCGGGAGGTGCCAGCGACAGTACGTAAACCTCGAATTGCTGCCGATCCAGATGGGTGATCAGGCCCAGGTTCAGCTGGCCGATGGTGTGGGTCTGCAGATAACGAGACAGGAAACCGATCCTGACCTTACCGGAAATCGGGCGTTTTCGTGGCTCGGGTACCTGTAACTTTCGCGGTCCGTCTCCTAATCGCGCAATCAGGCGATGCAACTCCAGGTCGTTGAATCCCTGATATGCCAGGTAAAAGTGAGTTGGGAACAGCTCCTGGGTGGGATCAATGAACAAGCCTTCCTCGACCAGGCGCCGCAGCGTCTGCTCCAGGTGGGCGCGGGTTTCCAGGAGGTGTTGTACAGACTGGTAAATCACAGGAAGCGTAGTTTCGGCAAGGAAGCGAACACGAGCCAGGCGGTTGGAAGCATGAGCGCGGCGATAGAGTTCGCGGGCTTCCTGAGTTTTGCCCTGCTCGGCCAGCAGATTCGCCATGTTGGCTAATGTGGGGGCAAGGTTCGGCTTGAGCCGTAGCGCTTGTTCATAGGCTTCGATAGCTCGTTCGTTGTTGTCCATCTGGCGAAAGGCATTGCCCAAGTCATTCCAGGTCTCCGCATCTTGAGGACGCTGCTCCAGGTAGGCGCGAAAGGCCTGGACGGCTTGTTCGGACGCCCCCAGATCAAAGTAGACCTGTCCCAGCATGCGTAGCAGAGGGGGGTTGCCGGGACTGAGTAAAAGAGCCTGTTGCAGGTGATGCAGGGCCTCGGACAAGCGCCCCGCGCGACGATACAGTTGCGCCAACTCGAAATGACATTGTGCTGCAAATTGGGGATTCGCGATACTCTGGTGAATGGCATGATTGAGGCACTCCACGGCTCCGGGCAAATGCCCTGCCAGTACCGCCAAGTGCCCCAAACCCCGCCAG
Source organism: Gemmatales bacterium (assembly GCA_025056555.1). Lineage (GTDB taxonomy): Bacteria > Planctomycetota > Planctomycetia > Gemmatales > HRBIN36 > HRBIN36. The sequence goes on from JANWVZ010000020.1 coordinate 6,552, forward strand.
GCTGCCGGACAGTGTGGTTCACTATTGAGGATGCGCCGATAGGCCGACTCTGCCTCCGCCAATTGTTGCTGCTGGATCAGTTGTTCCGCTTCCGCAAGGGCGTCCTCCAGGGTACGTGCCCGCAGCGCCGATGCCTGGGTTTGCTGAGGATGCACGAACCCGCCCAGGAGATGATTGCGGTCCACCGGTACGCCTTGGCTGCGGCAATGTTCACGCCACATGCGGCGATAGAGGTCTTCCAGACGCTGGACAAATCTCGCGCCTTGGCATAGTGCTGATTCCACTCGGTTCCTCAAATGACGGCGATGGTGAGCCAGCTGATCAGGTTGCTGGGCCAACTGGCAAGCCAATTCAACGTAGTGGCGCAAGTCCCGCGCAATCCATTCGGTGGCTCCGACACTGGTCAATACACTGGCGGATAACCGACCGCAGGGCCAGCGCCCATAGAGGGTAACCAGAGGCACACCCATCCACAGCGCCTCGCAGGTCATGGTGTGGCCGCCGAACGGAAACGTGTCCAAGATAATGTCCACTTCATGGAAACACGGCAAGTATACCAAGTCGCCAAAGGGTGGTTGTTTGACCAGGATGCGCTCTGGTTCGACACCATAAGCAGCAAACTTGCGGCGGAGGTGCTCCTGAATCGGCGGCATATGGGAACTGCGGAAAAACAGCAGCCGCGCCCCATGTACCCGTTTGAGGATTTCGCTCCAGGTTGCGTAAACCGGGTCATTGAGTTTTTTCAAGTCGTGGTGCGAGCCAAAGGTTATGTAGCCTTTCTCTAAACAGGGGGGTGGGGCGATCTCTGGAGCCGGACTGGGAGGCTGAAAACAGGAGAATCCCCCTTCCAGATAAACCAATCGCTCAGTGGCATAAGGTGGTTCATCGGGAGGGTTCAGCACCCGATCCGTAAGCCGATAATGCATTGTGGGCAAGCCCGTGGTGTGTGGGTATCCCAGCCAGGTTACCTGGACGGGCGCTGGCTGTTGTGCAAAGACCGCCAGGCAGTTTTCCGCATAATGGCCGGTGAGGTCCACGAGAATATCAATGCGGTCGTTGCGAATTAACTCTGCGGTTTGGGCCGGGGAAAGCCGGGCAACGTCGCGCCAATAGTCCGCCAGGGTCTTGAGCCGCTGGGTCACCGCATCCGGACGATGCACTGCCGAGTAAACGTAAATCGTATATTGCGTTCGGTTGTGGTGTCGTAAGACCGGCTCAATAAATCGGCTCACCGGATGCGCATACAGATCGGGAGAAACATAGCCGATGCGCAACGGTCTCTCGGGATCCAAGGCGTTCGTCCAATGCCGAACCAGGACCAGAGCTGCGCGTTGCCCCCATTGCGTGTGAGCGTGAAAGATCTCCTGCGGTGTGCATTTGGGATGATAGTTCAGGTAAACCAGATAGTTATGCCAAGCGGGACTGAAGGGCGGGCTGATTTGACAAGCGCGGCGTAAACAGGCCAAGCCGTCATCGAGGCGATTCATTTGCTTGTATGTGGAAGCCAGGTTGATCAATGGAGCCGTATCTTGCGGGTGTTTGTCCGCACAGGCGCGAAAAATACGAGCCGCCTCGTCCAGGTAACCGAGATTTTTGTAACACATCCCCAAGTTGAGCTCGGCGATTTCATAGTCCGGTTGCAAATGGAGGGCTTTCTGGAAACACTCCAGGGCTTCGCGGAAGCGCTTTTGCTCTGCAAAGGCCAATCCTCGTTCGTTCCAGAATTGTGGGGTCTCGACGCGGGGAGCATCAGGGTGGGCAGACGTGGTCGGATGCGGCGGCGGGGATACCGCACCTGTTGAGTCCCCTTGGTTAGCCGTCGCAGCAGCGTGCTCAGGCATTTCCATGAAAGATTTGCGCGAGGCATCATCACTCCGCCAACGACGATATAAGTCCTCGAAAGCATCCTCCAGACACTGCGCTACCGGTCGGCCATCCGTCAGATGCGTGGTCACCAGCGAGCGCAGGCGGGTACGCAAGTCAGCCAAGTAATCCCGGCGCTCGGCAAAATGCCGCGCCTTCGCCACGAAGTCCTCGCGGTTCCTGGCGATCCAATCATTCAGTCCCAGACGCGCTAGCACACTGGCGGACAAACGATGCCACGGGCGATCCCCGTACCAAGTTAAGATGGGCACACCCATCCACAGTGCTTCGCAGGTCATTGTGTGACCGGTGAACGGAAAGGCGTCCAGAATGATGTCCACGTGACTATAGAGACGCAGGTACTGAGCTTCGTCGGAGGAGGGCGCATGAATATGCACTCGGTGGGATGGAATACCGACTCGTGTGAGCCGCGTCTGGAGTTCTTCCAGCGCCCAGTCCTGCAATTCGTCCCGAAAGAAAACGATTCGGCTTTCGGGTACGGCGTCCAACACTTGCTTATAGAGTTCCAGGACCCGAGGATTCAGTTTGATGAGGGGATGATGCGAACCAAAGCTGATATAGCCGTTGCGCAGGCAAGGGGGAGGAGTGACAGGCGGAGCGTTGGCCGGTGGTGCGAACGCGAAAAATCCGCTTGTTAATCGGATAATTTCTTCCGTGTGCCACGAAGCAGCCCCGTCAGGGAAAAGGATATTGTCGCCGATACGGTATCGGATGGCGGGCAGCCCAGAAGGACCGGGATAGCCCAGGTAGGTGCACTGGATCGGCGCGGGACACCCGGCGAAAACATCCAGGCGGTTGTGGCGAGTGTGCCCGGCCAAATCCACCAGGATGACTATCCCATCCTGACGAATCTGCTGAGCTACTTGCTCCGCCGATTGTAACGAGATGACGCGCCACCCATAGGCGAGCTTGCGAAGTTCTTCGGCAACGGCATCCATACCGGGAATGTTCGCGTAAAGGAACACTTCGACACGTTGGGGATCGTGCTGGCGCAACAAAGGCAGGAAAAACCGAGCCACGGCATGTTTACGGAAATCCGGGGACACATAACCCACTCGTAAGGGGCGGGACGTTGGCTCTGTGGTGGGGCGCTGGTGCGAATGTCCGGAAGCGGCAGGTCGGGGGAAATCTCCCCAGCGACGCACCTCGTGCAGAAAACTCTCCTCGCGTTGCTCCGGGTCGTAAAGCATGGTCATGAGGTAATTGCTGCGGGCCGCCAGGAAACCTGGGTCGAGTTCTAATGCGCGGCGATAACAGTCCAAGGCATCGGGAACGCGCCCCAAGGCTTTAAAAATCTCTCCCAGATTGTTGTGAGCCGTGGCATAATTCGGTTGCAATTGCAACGCCTGCTGTAAACATTGGTAGGCGTCGCGCAATTGATGGAGGTCGTGATAAATGGTAGCCAGATTGTTCCAGGCCGTGGCGTGATTCGGCCGAATTTCCAGAGCCTGGCGAAGCAGCGCAACCGCTTCTGAAGAGTGCCCGGCCTGATGGGCAAGCATGGCGAGCAAGTGGAGTGCCTCGGCATGCCGCGGGTCAACGGTCAGGGCGCGGCGATAGCAGATTTCCGCGTCGCGCCAACGTCCCACACGGTGATGTTGCATACCCTGCTCGACCCAATATGCCGCGGACACTCTCTGCCTCCATCCTTGTTCCTGTGGACCAGGTTAAGGTCAAGGCTTGGCCCCGCTCGGTCTAATAACTCTCTCCGTACCCCTCACCCCCCCTTTATGTTATCCTGCCAGCTCTAGAGCTGGCAGAAGATCGCTTGTCCTATGCCGAGGAGGTTACCGGCACAGAGCGGAGAGTTTGATAGACTACTGGTGACATCCTGGAAGTATATTGAGCTTCTTCAAGACGGGTCTGAGGCCGGTCCGAGACCCAGCCAAGCCTGACCCCTGCCATCAGCACGGCCAAGCCCAGTCCATACGCTTCGCCAGATTGAAATTTGCCGTAGCACGGGCAGCCGCGCTCAGGTACAATCCAGGTTAGGAGGCGACCATGAGCCAGAATACTCAGGTTCCGCCAGCGGCGCCAACACCAGAAGCAGAAAAGCCGGCGGCGACGCCGGTGCACTTTGAATACACCGGGAATTTTCCGTACCTGTTGCAGCAGTTGCGCATCAGTCTGGTCGTTTCGACCTACCAGGCCGGTAAAGTGCTGGCTATCGGGACGCATGAGGGGAAGTTGGAGTTCGCCGTGTCGAATTTTGAACAAGCCATGGGCGTGGCCGTGGATGGGCGCCGCATGGCTGTGGGAACACGGAGGCAGATTTGGTTCTTGCGGAATGCTCCTGACCTGGCGCGACAGTTAGCCCCTGCCGGAAAATTTGACGCCTGTTATTTGACCCGCTCCTGTCACTACACGGGCCCGATTCACGTGCACGAAATGGCCTGGTCAGGTCCCGATCTTTGGGTGGTCAATACTTTGTTCTCATGTCTATGCACGCTGAGTGAGGAATATAGTTTCGTCCCGCGTTGGCAACCGCCTTTCATCAGCAACCTGGCCGCTGAGGATCGGTGCCACCTGAACGGATTATGTCTGGAAGAGGGCAAGCCACGCTATGTGACGGCTCTAGCCGAAGTGGACACGCCCGCAGGCTGGCGCCCGACGAAAGCCACCAGTGGCTGCATTATAGACGTTCCCAGCGGGGAGACCCTGGCACGGGGTTTTGCCATGGCGCATTCGCCGCGACTCCATCAGGGGCAGCTGTTTTTGCTCGATTCAGGTTACGGTCGGATTTCATGGGTAGATCGCAAGACCGGCCATGTCGAGCCAATAGCCCACGTCGAAGGCTACACCCGCGGATTATCCTTTTGGGGACCATATGCGTTTGTCGGATTGTCCCGTATTCGCGAGACGTCAGTGTTTGGAGGCATTCCCATTGCGGAGAAGCGGGAACAATTGAAATGTGGTGTAGAAGTAATCGAGGTTCGTTCCGGTCGAAGCGTGGGCTCCTTGCGGTTCCACTCTGGCGTGACCGAAATCTTTGACGTGCACGTGCTGCCTGGACAAACGTGTCCGACGATCTCCGGGCCGTTGCCGGACGTGGATGGCGGAAGCCCCATTTGGCTGGTACCACCACCACCGCCTTCCGGTAGATTCCACGACTTGCCCCGTTGATCCGGATTAGGAACGGGTCCGAAGACGACCCGCCAGCCGCGTTCTGTGCGAATGAATTCATACATGGTTCACGTCAGCCTGCTAATCGAAAAAACTGTTCGCGAAGGCGTATCAGAGCCTGCCGACGCTCCGCTTCCGGGGCATATGGATCGAAGCCCAGACCTTGGCCGAGAATCCGTTCCAGAAGCAGGGCAGCGCGGTGACGCAGTTCCGGATCGCGGCGTTCCAAGGCTTCTAGGAGAATAGGGACAGCCCCCGGGCCAGCCTGGAGAAACTCCTTTTCCGCATCATGGCGACGTTCCGAACTGAGCCACTCCAGGCGTTGCCGGAGCCGTTCCTGCTGAAGTACCGCCAAGACAGCGGGTGGCTTGGCGGATTCTGCTGGGGTTTCCGAACGCGCAAAGGATAAGGTTGCGGCTGGGCACGAAACCGTAGATTGATACGATTCCGCATGCCTGTTTTCGGCCACTGGGCTTTGCGGAACGGTGGCGGTATCGTTAGCAGGGATCCCACGGATGGAAGGATTCGACGGGGCGGAAGGTAAGCTGTCGTGAAAAGTCTGGCCCAGATACTTGGCGATGACCGTGGGATGGCGGATGATTTCCTGCGGAGTGCCGTGCGCCTCCACCACGCCATCGGCTATAACGTAACTGCGGTCGGTAATCTTCAGGGCTTCGCGCACATTGTGGTCGGTCAGTAGAATGCCAATGCCCTGATCGCGGAGTTTCCGAACAATGTTCTGGATGTCTGCTATGGTGATCGGGTCAATACCGGTAAATGGTTCGTCGAGCAGGATCAGCAACGGTTCGGTGATGAGACAGCGAGCAATTTCCAAGCGGCGTTTTTCCCCTCCTGAGAGCGACCAGGCGCGGCTCTTACGCACCCGCAAAAGGTCAAATTGCTCTAACATCTGAAGGGTCACTCGCCACCGCTCCTGTCGGGTAAGACGCCGGCCCAGGGAGCGAAGCGGCGGCATGGCTTCGAGGATAGCGAGGAGATTCTGTTCGGCGGTCAGTCGGCGAAAAACCGATGACTCCTGCGACAAGTAACCCATCCCCAGCCGCGCACGCCGAAACATCGGCCAATGTGTTACGTCCTGACCGGCGAACAAGACTCGGCCGGAGTCCGGAACGAGCATGCCGATGGTCATGCGAAACGTCGTCGTCTTACCAGCGCCATTGGGGCCGAGCAAACCCACCACTTCCCCTCGATCTACCTGGAAGCTCACGCCATTGACCACACGCCTTTTGCCATAGCTCTTGGTCAGGTTTTGCACTTCCAGAAGCGGCATAGGCTCCCCGTGAGCGAAAAGCGAGCGAGTTTTCCGCTTGCCGATGACGAATCGCTCCCAGCTCCCCGAGGCACGTTGTTATGACTGCCTTCCCGATGGAGCGCAGTACCGTGCGGGGCGAATGTTCTGAATGCATCTACGAGGCGCTCTTACCGGTTTAAGTAGTCTGGTGGAGCTTGGGGTTTTATGGACTTTTGTTAAGTACGGTGGCCACCGGTTGTGATGTCCAGGTCGCCCAGTCGCCAAATGACGAACATCTAGCGAACGGTTCCGATTTACGCAAGGCTACTTTTCGGAATAACGCCACCTGCCCTGCAAGCCCATGCCAGAATGGGATGGAGTCATTAGAAACCGTCCCGGCCTGAAGAGCTCTCGAGCGATTGACGCGCCAGAGGCCTTAGAGTCAGCTGAAAGGACCGATTGTCGCCCGTCGTCGTAAGCTCTGTAAAAGTAAGGGCTAAGGGCCTGATCTCCGATTGCACCTGCGAGGCGTCGCTGGGGGGTACAGCTGCAACATGGAAATTGCGTGAAAATTCGGCGTAGATTGGATGTTGATAGCGCAAAGCAAGTTGCCCTCCGTTGGCCACTTGCGAACTTCCAGGTTGTGGACAAAGGGAGCCGGCCGAATTTTTTCCTTGGCAAGCGGACGCAGGTGTTTTTACAATCATGGTTCCCCAGCACCCAGCCGTTGGGGAGGACATACCGCGACCCAGGAAGGGGTCGCGTTGCCGGCGTTCTGGAATGATTTACGGTCACGGAAGGCCGCAAGGACGACGCACCGGGGAGGACGCCTGTGCCGACACTGACGGATTGGGTGGCTGCTTTCTCTCATGAATTGACCAAACGCATCGGGGAAAAACGCTATCACCTCTGGTTCGCACAACAAACTCGTATCCACTGGGCCGACGATCAGCTGACCATTGGCGTGCCCAATCGCTTCTTCTTGGATTGGCTTCAGGGAACGTTCGGACCCGCGATTCGCGAAGCTGCGGCCAGTGTAGCGGGACATCCTATGGCGATTCGGTTCGTTGTCGATGCGGGCTTATTTCAGGCGCACCGCCAGCAACTGGAAGCGACCCATTCTGAACCCAGCGCTGTGGAGTTTTCCGTTGCGTCCGCGGTCTCTCCATGCCGACCATCAAACTCCAGTGTGGGGACACCAACTGGGCACCGCGACCCCTGCGACTGTTCCCGACTGGAGGAATTTATCGCCGGGGAATCCAATCGGCTTGCGTATGCGGCGGTGCTTCAGCTGGTGGAATCGTTGCGGCCGGATATCAACTGGTTCGGCCCCTCGAACCGACCTCTGCGGATGCCTCTGACGATTTACGGCCCGCACGGTGTGGGCAAGACGCATTTACTCGAAGGTTTGGCGGAAGCCCTAGGGCGCATTTGGGATAAGAGTAAGATCGTCTGCCTGACCGCAGAAGATTTCACCAACCAGTTCCTTCAGGCCATGCGGCAAGGAAAACTCAGTGAGTTCCGCCGTCGTTTTCGCAGTGCCAAGGCTTTATTATTGGATGACCTCCAATTCCTCGAAGGAAAACGCGCTACGCAGGAAGAACTGTTGCATACCGTGGAAACACTGTCGCGGCAGGGACACGTCTTTGTCGCAGCTTGTGAGCGCCATCCCCGCCAGGTCCGCTGGTTGCCGGAACTGGTGGATCGGCTGGCCGGGGGCGCGGTTTGGCCGATTGAACTGCCGGATGCCGAACTCCGACGCCGACTGATCCAGACCAAGGCGCAGAAGATCGGGCTGCCTCTCAGCGACGACGTGGTCGCCTATTTAGCACAAAGCGTTCGCGGCAACGTTCGTGAACTGGAAGGCGCGCTGTACGCGGTTTTTCATTTCGCCACGGTCCATCGCCAACCGATTACCCGCGAACTGGTGCAAACGGCTCTGGGCCGCTGGCTTCGCCCGCAACCCAAAACAGTTAGCCTTCGCGACATCGAAAGAGCCGTTGCCCGCGTACTTCACCTACGCCCCGGTGTGCTTCGAGGACGCGAGAAAGTCCGCTCTGCCAGCTACCCGCGCATGCTGGCCATGTACTTGGCGCGCAAGCATACCACCCTGTCGTATAGCGAAATTGGTCGCTTCTTCGGGGGACGCAATCATAGCACAGTCATTGCCGCCCAACGCAAGGTGACGGCTTGGCTGGCCAAGCAAGGTACCTTTCGACTGGCCGGCCAAACCTGGTACGTTGCCGACCTGCTGCAACACATTGAACGCGAACTGTAGCCTGGATGGTGCCGGCTCCGCTCCGTGCTCTCCACCCCGGTCCCCGCACCACCGCCGGCAGTTCACACTTGACCTAATGCTGAATCCTGAACGCAGCTCCCTTGGCTGCTCCGCGCTCCAGTCCTGTGCTAATTTTCCAATCCGACGCACGATTAATCCTGTGGAACCGTGCCATTCGGCATGGGGCACGAGTTTCGCTAGTGGGAGGCTTTCTGCGGAGGATTGCCGCCTTGCGCCAGGGGATCGGCGGGATCATTCTGGGGCTGCCGCTAGTAGTGTATTTCGTCGCTACAAGCAGCCTCGATTACCTTCACCAGGGCTGGCACGATCCGTCGCTTCACCGGGACGAGCTCACCACTCTCGAGGCGGAGCTGCGTCGTGCCGAAGCTCTTATGGTGCAACTCCGCGATGCGCGCGATCGTCTGATTTGTCTCGAAGCAGAGATCGTCTCGGCCATACGCTCTTTGGAACAGCTGCAGAGGAAGGAACACGCCGGGGAGGAGAGCGGCCTCCAAGGCCAATCGCCTGGCAAGGCATCCGGACAACCCCACGCCCCCAAAATGAATTCCACCAAATCTCTTGATGATCCTCACTTCATCCCGCCCCCGCCGCCGCGAGCCAACCTTCCCCATGACCCCCTTAATCGCAGTCGTGAACGCTGGCTTACTGAATGGCGCCATCAACTGGAACGACACGCTCAACTGCGACAGCAATTAGAAGCCGAGCACAGCCAGTTGGCAGCCAAGATGGCCCAATGCCGACTGGCCTTGAAGTTGTTACGCAATACCCCTGTCGCTTCTGCAAGCCACGCCCCTCTCGACCCGGGTCCGGAATTGGGCGAACTTCGCGAGATCGTACACCATCTGGAGCAACGTATTGCAGTGGCTCAGGCATTGGCTCGCTCGCGTTTTTCGCCTTCAGGTATTTCCTTACCCGCCGACGAAGACCCGCCCGAGCCAGAGTAAGAAAACCATCCGCCAGGCTGATAGGTCTTTTCATCAACAGCGCATGTCATGACGTTGAATGCCCTCAGACCTACACCAACGATGACAGTAGCACCTACCATGAACTAACCGGAGGGACAGCGGCATGAAATGACTGTGCAAGAGCAAGCGATTCTAACGAAAGAGAAAGAAAAATAACAGAACTCGCAACACATTGCCAACGCCAGCATGAACATGCACTCGTCAACCGCGGAATCAGAAGGCCGTCTGGCCGGAAGCTGCGGTATGCCTGTATCAGTGCCCCTGTCGTTGCAATCATGCGCAAAGTCCCAGCATGCTAAAGTTTCTGCTTACAATGGACTGGTCAGTGGTTGGCCTTGGAGCCGTTGAAGCATCATGACACCTGCGAATGCCGTTGTCTTGTTTAGGACGCGCTGATTGGTGGTTGCGGTTGAAGCAAATCAATCATCGTCGCAGCCGCAGAATGCCATCAGAAATACCCAGAGTAATGCTCCGAGAGGCCCAAAACACATCATGAGGCCAATCAGCAGCACAATCGCTCCCATAGGCAGCCTCCTCTCTGTTCTCTCGACCTGCACCCATTAATCCCACCTGGGAATTAACGATGCCTCATGTGAAACGTGACAAATTCCCCACCGCAATTTGCCCCCACCCGCCGCCTAGCCCAACCGCATGTTCTGATGTCAAAGTAAACTTGCCTCGCACGAAATGGCCCGAACTACGCTCTACGCCGTGTCGGTGAATTTGCAGCCCTGGAAGTGAAGAATACTGCGATGAGCAGTTTCAGGGGCAGAAACGTGCAAGCCGGGTTCACAGAGCGCGCGGCCCCAATACGAAACTGCATCTGGTTGCCCGCCGAGCGGCTACATCCTCGTATCCCCGTGCACAGCATTGCCCCGCGATTTAGCACCCTCGACGGCCTTGGGTAACAGTTTCGCTCCCTGCGGGTAAGTCGGCATATTTCTAACACTTCACCTGCAAGCGCCACTCAACGGCCATGCTGGACCTTCCAATCTCGGTTCTGATTGGGCAGGTACGTTTCAGCCAAGGCAGATGAAGAGTGTCCGTCCAGGCGATGGCCGCTCAGAAGCCCCGAGCCATCGGGAAAAGTAAGGCACGGTGCCAGAGCTGTTCGATTGTGCTGTGGCACCAGGGAGTTGGCAATGGTACTACAGAGAAGCACCCTTGCAGGTGCCTTCATCGTTGGCATCACGAATCGGCATTGGCACCTGAAGTTCAGTCATTAATGCCGGCTTGACCGCCGCTCACGTCTGCGGCTGCAGAACTCTCACCCGTGCTCCGCAAGCCGACCACAATCGCTGAGAATGAATGCGCTAACTTCCAATGGATCGTCTGCCGATAAGGTGGGTCATAGCTGTGGCGTTGCCTACCGGGTCCATCACTTTAGCCGCCAGCATGAGCCGTTTGCATTGCCCGAAATCGAGTCAGCGGAACCGCACCGTTTCCTGAGAGGTTTGTTTATCCAGTGCAGTGGGCCCTTGGCCGGCTGGGAAATAAGGGAGCCTGAAGAAGCAATGGCTCCCTCGCTCTCTCGTCAAGCACATTAGCAGGGCAAATAACAAACAACCAGAGTCAAGTTCATGTCAGCCCGCGGAATTATCGGCGGAAACCCCGGAACCTTGATGATCCTGAGATGAGCAGGTAGAACAGAGGGCGAGTGGTACTAATCTGATGACGAGTGTCCACGCCAATCTTGAGGGGTGGTGGCTGAGTCCGCTGACACTATCAGGTACAATCCATATTTTCCTTTTCTGCAGACCACAATCCAGTAAGGCCATTCCGCTGGTGAAACACACGAGTCCCGGGGACTGCGGATGGAGCTTCAGGAACGGTATCGCGGCTGCTTGCTGGGGTTAGCAGTTGGGGATGCGGTGGGTACAACGGTGGAGTTTCGTTCGCGAGGGACGTTCCCACCATTGACCGACATGGTGGGCGGGGGGCCTTTTGGCCTGGAACCAGGTCAGTGGACTGATGATACGTCCATGGCCTTATGTTTGGCAACTAGCCTCGTGGAATGCAACGGCTTTAACGCCCTGGATCAAATGCAGCGCTACTGCAAATGGGCCGAAACCGGGTATCTGAGCAGCAATGGCAGATGCTTCGACATCGGCAGGACGGTCGCGGCTGCCCTCAGCAGGTTTCTGCAGACCGGCGAATCATTTGCGGGGTCAGATCGTCCGTATTCGGCAGGCAACGGCTGCATCATGCGACTGGCACCGATCCCGATGTTTTTCTTCCCCGATGTCGAGGCGGCAGAGCACTATGCAGCGGAGAGCTCGCGAACCACTCACGGAGCGGCTGAGTGCCTCGATGCATGCCGTCTGTTTGGGCGAATTATTTGCCGAGCGTTCACAGGTCAATCGAAGGAGGAGGTTTTGTTAGGAGATAGCTCATCGTTCGCGGGGGCCGAGAAAATCGTGGCTATTGCGCAGGGGAAATATCTTAACAAAGCCGAGAACCAGATACGCGGCTCAGGGTATGTGGTGGAAAGTCTGGAAGCGGCGTTGTGGTGTTTCGCGCAGACGAGCAACTATAAGGACGCAGTTCTCCTGGCCGCCAATCTCGGCGACGATGCCGATACGACGGCCGCGGTTTGTGGACAGGTGGCCGGGGCATATTATGGTGTGAGCCAAATCCCCGCCAGTTGGCTGGAGCGACTCGCACTACGCTCACAGATCACCGACCTAGCCGATCGACTCTACCAGGCAAGCCAGAAGCGCCGAGGCTAACCGATTACTCGAATCACCTCTAATCTCACTTTACTTCGCGACTTGGCTGCCGCGATTGCTATCCAGTTTTGTTCGCAAGGCAGTGACTTAGCCATGCAAAGGTGCGGTGTAAACCTTGCTGATAAGACTTGCTGGCTTACACTGAACTTGTGAAGCAACCAAGGTTCCGGCGGACTGCAATCTGTCACATGAGGCGGCTGGTGCGATGGTGCGATAAGAGGGTCTTGGCTGATCGTCGGCCCCAGGGTGAAAGTGGTGGGAACTTATGTCTCACGAAATGTTGGGATGGTTGGTATTGGCGGCTTACCTTTTGCTCTTGGCCCTACTGATACTAACTCGGCGCTGGTGGACAATTGGGGACGTCCGAGGACTGCCTGACCAGGGACAAGGTGATCAGGAACGTGTGGGGACGAAACACCCCCAAGCACAGCGCCAGAGTCGGTTTCTTGTGAAGCTGTCCGAGTCGGGAGTGTGTTGCGTCTATCCGGATGGGACGTCCAGGAGCGTAGCCTGGTACGATTTGCAGCGGGTCGAAATCGTGACCACCGACAGCGGCCCGTTCGGCCCCGATGTGCTCTTCGTGCTGCATGGTTCCTCGACCAAATGTATAGTTTCCCAAGGGGTCGAGGGGGAAACGCAGCTCCTGGAGCGACTACAGCAACTGCCTGGATTTCGTAACGAAGCGGTCATCGAAGCCATGTGTTGTCCGGAGAATCAGCGGTTTCTCTGCTGGGAGAGGGCGGCGAGCGTGGACTCACAGGCCAAAGCGAAGGGTGAAGATGATTGAGGTGCGTCCTGAGAGAATCGCGGGACACGCGACCATCATGCCAGGACAGTGTTTGTTAGAGGGGGATTAGCTGGCAGGGAGAATGCATCTTGCTGGGATCGTCCGGCGTCTTTGATGGAGCATTGTCCGCATGGTAGCTGACCGCGCGGTAGCAGTTGCATAAGGGAAAGTTGATACTATTTGTGGGCGGATGAGGGCCAATGGAGTGATCAGGAGCAGCAGGTTTCCGTTCAGGCGGCGTCCGTAGCGGGATGGGTGGCAGGTTCTTGGGAAGCTGCGATGGTTGCGGTGGGCACCTGGGCATCGGTGTTACTTGTCGTTGCCTCGCGACGGAGTGGGGAAGAACCTCCCGAAGCCGCGTCGGTGGGCCAATCCTGGGTGGGCCAATCTTCAAAGCGCACGGCTACGGGTTTGGACACGCCTGATTCCTGCATGGTGATGCCGTAGAGCGCGTCCACCGCGGTCATGGTTTTCTTGGAGTGGGTGATGAGGATGAATTGCGATTGGTCGGTAAATTCGCGAAGTACCGCGGTGAATCGACCGATGTTCATTTCGTCGAGAGCGGCATCCACTTCGTCGAGGATACAGAACGGACTGGGCTTACTGCGGAAAATCGCTAGAAGCAGTGCAACGGCGGCCAGAGTCTTTTCACCGCCACTGAGGAGGGAAATACTCCGTAACTCCTTGCCCGGCGGACGGGCCACAATCTCGATACCGCTTTCCAGAGGATCATCGGGGTTTTCCAACACGACATCCGCTTGGCCGCCGCCGAACAGTTTGCGAAACAGTTCCTGGAAGTGCATGCGGACGGATTCAAACGTGGCCAGGAAGGCGCGTCGGCTCTCTTCGTTGATGCGCTGGAGAATCTCGTCGAGACTGCGGCGTGCTTCGCGGAGGTCGTGGAGTTGAGTTTGTAAGGTGCGGGCGCGTTCTTCGAGTTGAGCCAATTCATCGAGCGCTTCCAGGTTGACATTGCCCAGGCGGGCGATTTTGCGTTTCAGCTCAGCAATTTCCATTTCCAGGGTGGCGCGGTCGGGCAGTGGATCGGGCGGGGACCATTTACGGTAAAGTTCCAGTAAATCCAGGTCGTACTCGTCGCGCAGGCGGTGGGCCAGTTCCTGGAGCCGATGTTCCAGTTCACGTTGGTGTAATTCGTGCTGGTGCACACGTTGTTGCTGCTCCTGATGTTGTTCGCGATAAGCCTGCAGTTGGGCCTGGAGGTGGTGCCGATGCTGGTGAAAGGCGTGTAAGCGTTGGCGTAAGGCGAGGACCTCCTGCTCGTACACTTGCTGGCGGCGAGCGGCTTCGGCCCAATCTTGCCCGGCACGGAGTGCGGCCAACTCCGCGGCAGCGATTCGCGACTGGAGTTCCTGATAACGCTGGGCAACGTTGCGTGCGGCGAGTCGGCGCTCTTCTAACACTCTACGTGCCTGCTCTAATTGAGTTTCTGCGGCACGAAGGCGCTCTTCGGCTGAGGTCAGTGTAACCTGGGCTTGCCTCCAGCCTTGCTCGTATTCATGCAGTTGCCGTTGTAATTGGGCCACAGATGTTTCCAGTTGGTCGAGGTGGCGGTGCCAGTCCTGCAGGCGTAGCTCGGCTTGGTGTTGTTGTTGTTGCGCCTGGGCGATGTCATCCTGAAGCTGGCTCAGTTCCTGCTCCATTTGGGCCAACTCCGTTTGGCCGAGTTGCCATTCTTCACGGAGTGCCTGTTCACGCTGACGTTGCTGGTGCAGGCGGGAGCGTAGGTCGGCCCATTGTTCGTTGAGGACGCGCAATTCACGTTGGGCTTCCTCGTCGAGCTGTTCCAGACCGTGAAGTTGTTGACGCAGCTCTTCGATTTGGGGCTGGAGTTGGGTCAGTTGGGCGTCGCATTGGGCCAGTTGCACACGCAGTTCCCGCAAAGCGCTCTTACGGGACAACAGGCCCGTCGTGGGAGTATCCCCTCGCAGCACGAGCGAGCCGTCGGCTTCGAGCAGTTGGCCTTGCATGGTCACGAAACGAAAACCTGGCAACCAGGCTCGGAGACGGCAAGCAGCCGTGATGTCGCGGACGACGAGGGTGTCATGTAACAGTTGCTCCGGAAGCGAGGCAAATTCGGGTCGGCCAGCGCGAGCTAAGTTCGCGGCACAAGCGAGGAGATCGGGATCGTCGGGCAAGCCATCGGCAGAACACGGGATGTTGACAGGGACTTGGCGTAAAAGTGCTTCGCGGCGTTGTCGCACCTGCTCGGCGTCGAGGAAAGGCACGAAGGTAACGGGACCAGCCAGCGGTTCGCGGATCTCTTGGACAAACGCATGCCAGACTTGCGTATCATGGACGAGAATGGCTTCTGCCCGGGGCCCTAAGGCTAGATCAATCAGGCTGGCGTATTCGGGTGAAACGGTAATGAGATCGGCGATCAGTCCCAGGACCTGGCTCTGTCCGGTGGAGGATTGAGCGGCCCATTGCAGCACCTGGCGGACACCCGCTCCAACGCCTTCCCAAGAGCGTTCCCAGGCTTCGAGCACTTCGGCCTGCGCGGCCAAGGCGCTGCGGTGTTCTTTTTGGCGTGTCCAGTCCTGTAACAGTTGGTCGAGATGCTGACGAGTCTGGTCGCGGCGTTGCCGTACTTCCTGGCAGGTTTCCTGGGCCGATTGCAGTACTGTTTGCAGTTCGCGTTCGGCTAGTTCCAGGTCGCGACTTTCCTGGGCCAATTGTTCCAAGGACTGGGTAGCTTGGTTTTGCCGCTCGAGGATTTTGTCGCGGTGAAAGGCTAAAGTTCGGTGCTGGGTCTGCAGACTGACTAACTCGTTAGCCCAGCGTGCCGCCTCACGCATCAGTTCCATGAGTTGCGTTTTATCCTGCTGCAGTTGTTGGCTCTGGGCGGCCAATTCGCGTTGGACTTGGCGTACTTGGTTTTCCCAATGCTGGGCCTGGGCACGGCACTGGGTAGCATCCTGGCGCAGCGCCTGGCAGACGGTCAGATGCTCTTGCCAGGCCCGCTCGGTTTCCACCAGGAGGCGGTCGCCTTGGGCCGAATGGTGCGCTAAACGTAGTTGCTCCGTAAGCAAACTCTCGGCGGCGCGGAGTTCATGCTGCAACGTGGTGCGCGCGGTTGCGACTTGTTGTCGAGCAGCAGCGACTTGTTCCTCGGCCTGGTGCAGGGTCTGCTGGCGTTGGCTTAGTTCTACTTCGAGGCCCTGCAGTGCCGATTCCGTCTGGGTAATCTGCTCGGCCAGTTGGGATAACCGTTGACGCAGCCGAGACCCTTCGGTTTGAGCTTCCTGCCATTGGCTGTAAAAAGCGTGGCAATCGATCAGGCTGAGATCGACACGCTTGTTGCGGAGTTGCTCAGACAGTTCACGGTAACGTTGGGCTTTGCTCGCTTGTTGTCGTACGCTGCGGAGTTGGCGCTCGACCTCGGCTTGGATGTCCTGTAATCGGGTCAGGTTTTCCTGGACGCGTTCGAGCTTCCGCAGGGCTTCGATTTTCTTCGCCTTGAATCGGCTAATGCCGGCTGCTTCCTCGAAGAAAGCCCTTCGTTCCTGAGGACTGGCAGCGAGGAAGAGGTCCACTTTCCCCTGTTCGATGATGCAGTACGAGTTGCCACCCAGTCCGCTGCCGAGAAACAGTTCCTTGATATCGCGAAGGCGTGCTGGTTGGTGGTTGATCAGGTATTCACCGTGGCCATCGCGATAAACGCGCCGGGTGATGGCCACCTCGTCACAATCGAGCGGCAGGAGACGTCGCGAGTTGTCCAGCGTCAGAGTGACTTCGGCCATGCCGAGGCTGCGGCGTGTCGGTGAACCGTGGAAGATGACGTCGGTCATTTCGCCGCCGCGCAGGCTCTTGGCGCTTTGTTCGCCGAGGATCCAGCGGACCGCGTCCACAATGTTGCTCTTTCCGCTGCCGTTCGGCCCGACGATGGCCGTCAGTCCGGGGCCGAATTCCAGCACCGTCTTGTCGGCGAAGCTCTTGAAGCCGATGAGTTCCAGGCGCTTCAACATGTTTCCGTTCGTATCTTAATCCCAAGTCAGGCATGGATACTTACAGCATCTTACGTGGCATTCGCGCTGAGCAAAGGTCAGTCTGGACAAGGTCCGCTAACGAAGCACAAGCTAGTCCGCGGCATCTGAGTTTCAACTTATATCTATACATTTGTCGAATTGATTGCTGATTGTCAGATTCCGCCGCTTATTTCGCTACAATTAACGGGGGAAGTGTGCATTCTCGGAGAGTGCCTACATGTTCTTCAAACCGCATGAAGTACTGGAAGCGGAGCATTATCTGAAGCAAGGCAATCCGCGCGCTGCGGCCAATGCGTTATTGCGTTCGGAGCGGCCGGATCATAAAGACGTGGTGGCTTGTAAGAACCTGGTGCTTCAGCAGCTGGTGCTGGTAGCGCGGCAGGAATATGCCCAAGGAGCGATCTGGTCGGCTTACGAAGCCGTGGAGTTGGCGCGCCAACTTGCGCCCCTCAACCAGGAGGACGCCGTTTTCGCCGAGCAGCTAGCCAAGGAGGCGCAGTTGCGGCGTTACAAAGAGGAAGCGGTGGAGCATGTGTACCAACAGGCAAACGTCTGGTTAGGACAGCGAAAGTTTGGCGATGTGGTGCGGCTGCTGGAGGATTTTCTGCAAGTGCTGAGTGGTAATAGTCTGCGTATAGCTGAGGCTCGATTACTAGGGCTCCTGGTGCAAGCTCGCACACATATACAAAACCTGGAGCGTTATTTCGCCGAGGTGGAGCAAGCGTTAGAGCAAGGCGACCTAATGCGGGCGCACCAGTTGTTGGATGGGGAAATGCGCAACTTGGTAGCAGAGGACGATTACCGCTACAAGCAGCTGTGCGCACGCGTAGTGGAAGCATGGTCGTTGGGGGTGTTTCAGCGACTGTTGGAGCGGGCGCGTGCGGCGTTGGCACAACGCGATTTGCCTCGAGCCTTGATGCACTGGCAGCGCCTCATGGCTTTGGCTCCTGAGCATCCCGAAGTCCAACAACTGACCCGCGAAGTGGTCGAGGCAGAAAAGCAGCTCCGTCACATAGTTCCTTTCCAAGCGGTGCAGCGTCGCGAGCAACGATGGGTCCTGGATGGCAACTACTTAGTGGTTTCGCGCGAGCAAGTGGTTTTTGGAGTACCGCGAGTCGAGGGCATCGACATTCCTCTGTTAGGGCAATTGAGCAGCCGGCATGCAACCTTGTGGCGCGAACGCACCCGGTATTATCTGCGGCCCTGCCTGAATAAACAGCAGCAACCGTGCTGGGTGCAGGTCAATGGAAACCCGCTTCGCGATGTGTGTGAGCTACGTTCGGGTGATCGGCTTGCCTTGGGACGAGACAGCGCATCTGCGCTAACCTTCCAGTTCCTACAACCGGTGGCGGGCAGCGGCACGGCCCTGTTAATGGCGGACGTCGCGAGTGCTAAGCGTGTCCCCGTAGCCAACGGCGCCTGTAGCCATATTATTCTCTTAGATGAAGAACTTCAGTTAGCGCCTCAGCCGGTTGGTGCGATTCATTTGCCCCTGAACAAATTGCCCTGCGGGTTGCGTTTCGTGTGGCAGCGCCACGGACTATTTTGGCAAACCCAAGGAGGACGGGTACTCTTAGACCTCGACGACGCGAGCGAAGGGTGCGACCAAGGAGCCGTCATGGTGCCCATGGAACTGGCCCTGATAGCGGCGGTGGACGACGACGAAAGTGAAGGCCAGTGGTTAGGAAAAAGGATGGTCGGCCAGAACTTGGAAGTAGCGCGTGGCAGCATCGTCCGGCTCAAACTCAGCCCCGCGGACGTGGAATAAGTCTTGCCATAGTGTGAAGTGGCGTAAACTGAGACGAAGCTATCAGTAAGTGGGGTTGCTGGAGCTGGTTTCGACCTGAGTTTCTCAGGCGATCCACGCTTGCATGTGCCGATACTGGTGCCGTGGGATGTGACATCATGCCTAAGAGTAACCAATCCTCAAATCGGTGGACTTGGCTTATCGGTGTGCTGGCAGCCGCTTCCTGGTTTGCAGCCGATACGGGCCAGGTGCACAGCCAGGACGGAGGTGCTCTGGAACTGGCGAAAAGTGCCCTCCGGGACCCCGATCCACAACTCCGGTTGGCGGCACTAGAGTGGTTGCAATACCAATGGCGTGGCTTACGTAGCGAGTTACAGGCGGAGCTACGCGGAGGCCGCAAAGAGCAAGTCGAGCTGTTGCTGCAGGCGCAGCGGGCTTTGGCCCAACAGGCGGATCGTGTCGCCGACCTGGTATTGCGCGACCCGAGCGAACAAGTACGATTGCGGGCCATCGAGACGCTCGCTTTGCTCCAGCCTGATGTCCGTCAGGAAAAGGTGCAGGAAGCTTGGCGGATTCTACTCGATTCGGCGCAGCCTGAATGGGCCTTGGCCGGAGTGCGTGCTTGGGGAGTATTGTTTGAGTCGGCCGTTGCGGACTTGACCAACCCGCGACTGGAGACTGCAGAATCACTGCGTGTGACAAGACAGTTGGCCCAGGATTTGTCGGTTCTGTCCGAACTGCTCCGCCGCGCGTTGACCCATTCTGAAGTAGCCGTGCGGGCTGCGACACTGCGGGTTCTGAACGAGGTCTTCACGGCCGTGGTGCAACGCTTAAGTGGGTTGCAGGCCCAACTGGGGCTACCCGAATTCCGACCCTTGGCCAAGGACATCCTGACACACCTGCTCCACGTCCTCAGGCAGGTGCATCCACCTCTTCAGGATTGTCTGAGCTTGCCTCACGTTTCAGTGCGCCAACCGGCCTGTCAGCTTTGTGAAACTTGGGGCGATCTCGTGCAACTGCTCCGCGACGAGCTACAACAACCTGATGGCGGCCAATTCGCCGAGCAATTCCAGCGGGCACTGGCACCAGGCCTAGCCGACCTACTGACGATAGCCCTCAGTGACCGAAGTGTAGGGATTCGGCTGAGTGCCTTGCAAGCTGTAGAGGCCATCGAGCCGCTCTCATCGCGAACCTGGCCTGCATTGCTGCAAGCACTGGACGACACGTATGCCCCCGTGCGCTGGACGGCAGCAAGGTGTCTGGAAGCAGCCAGGTCTGTATCGCTAAGCGAAGCCGAACGCAGCGCCATTGTTCGCGGCTTGGCTCAGTGCTTGGCTGAGGAACCGGAAGTAAGTGTGCGGCTCCGCCTGGCACATTCCCTGCGGAGTTGGCGCAGCGAATTGTTGGCGGCGCGAAGCGAACTCGCTCAGGCATTGCTGAATTTAGCCCGTCCCTGGCCGGGCATAGATTTCGCGCCGTTTGCTCCGGCGCATCGGCAAAGTCCCAGGCAGGTGCGCGATCAGGATGTGCTTTTGGCGTTACTGATCGCCCTGCGGGAATTCGCGGAACATCACCGCCGCACGTCGCACGAACCTTTGCCTGCAGAGTGGCTCAACGGCCTGATTCTGGCACTGGACGCGGAAAAGCCCGCGGTGCGCGTCGAAGCTTGTCGCACTCTGGGGCACTACGGTGCCGCTGCCTATGTGGCGCGTCCTGTCCTGATACGACTTCTCAAAGACTCCGACCCCCAAGTCCGAGGGGCCGCGGCTCAGGCGCTCCTTCGGATTACTCCGCCACCGCAATAACTGAAAGGTCGCCGTGGCCTACGCGGGCGCGGCAGAAACACGTTGTCGCAGTTCGGCCACCAGTGAACGGAGAAACGGCTCGGCATCTGTGACGATACCCACCGTCTGCATCGAACCTCGGTCCATGAGTTTCGTGACCGCTGCGGGGTTGATATCCACACAAGCCACCCGTACCCACGCCGGCAACAGATTCCCCACGGCTACGGAATGCAGTAACGTCGCTACCATCAGACACATGCCCACATGGCCTTCATGGATATAGTGTCGCATGGCGTCTTGGGCCGCTATAACGTCGGTAATCACCTCCGGCAGCGGACCATCATCGCGAATACTTCCTGCCAGCACAAAGGGAACGTTCTGGCGGATGCATTCGTACATGATACCACTGCGCAGCACTCCTTTGTCCACGGCTGCTCGAATCCCGCCGAGGCGACGAATCGTATTAATGGCTCGCAGGTGGTGTTCATGCCCCTCTTCTGCTGGCAAACCGCGTTCGAGATAGACGCCCAGGCTGGTACCAAACATGGCTTGCTCGATATCATGCGCCGCCAAGGCATTACCCGCGAACAAAATGTTTACAAAGCCCATGCGGATCAGTTCGCAGATGTGTTCGACGCCGCCGGTGTGCACCACGGCAGGTCCCAGCACAGCCAGTATGGTCTGACTCGCCGCTCGTGTCCGTATCATTTGGGCGGCTACCTCACGAACTGTCACGTTTTTCGGCTTTTCGCTACTGACGGCGCTGGACATGAACTCGAACAGATGTTGTCGCCGTTCCTGGCCCACAGGAAAAACGCGAATTCCCTCATGACCAACCACAATGCAATCGCCTCGCTTCACGTGGGCCATGGCAATGGTGCGAGCGCGACGTGCGGCCGGATCCACCAGGATGCCGCAATCCATTTCAATCCGCTCTACGTCTATCCATTGACCGCCCAGGCGAACTTGAGTGCGATAATTCGTGGTGCTGTAAAAGTTTTCCGGAAACGCTCCATCCATATCGGCGGGAACGTATTGGCAATCCCGTTGAACCACCGGTGTTGCCCCGTGCGCGTGAATGGCATCCAGAATCTCGCGTAAACGTTCCGGACTCGAAGCTCGCACTTCAATTCGCGCATAGCTGGGGTCTTCCTGACGCTGACCTACGCGAATCTCCTTGAGAACATATTGTCCAGCGCGAGTCAGGATTTCATCCAATACTTTCGGCAGCAGCAGCGAGTCAATGATATGCCCCTGAAGCTCGACCTCTTCCAGATAAGCCCAGTCGGACTCGGACGGCGCTGTAGTTCGGGATGGTTGTTCGCTCAGTTGGGGTGCAGACGTCATGGTTTTCTCTGATCCGATCAGGTGAGCCGCGCCTTAGTTTTTTTGCCCCGCACCAAGAGGGGACCGTCTGGTCTGTCATTGCCTCGGATTTAGGCCCCTGGGTGTAAGACAGAACAAACAGCGGCGTCAAAGGCCGGCGGAAAATCTCCTGCTGTTTCATCATGGATTAATCTAGGGCGGCTACAATGCCCACAAAGGTCATTCTAGGGGGAGTGCGCCATGCTACGGCTAGGTCGGATTTCAGGCCACAGGTTGGCAGCCTTCACGTTGGTGGAGCTGCTCGTAGTCATCGCAATTCTCATGATGCTCATGGGGATGATGATGCCTGCGGTACAACGAGTGCGTGTGGCGTTCAATCGAGTGAAATGTATGAATAATCTCAGGCAGATTGGTTTGGCCTTGGAGATGTATCGGCAAACTAACGGCATGCGCTATCCAGATGCTGCTCAGATGCCCAGTATTGCGCCGCAACGTTCGACTTTGGCGGACGAGTTATATCAATATGTCGAGGGCAGCGCCATGATTTTCCGCTGTCCGATGGACCGTATGACCGATCCGAACACGCCCCAGTTCTCCCATTATTGGGAACGGGAGCGGGCTAAAAACTACCCGCATATCGGTATCAGCTATGAATATCCCTCGAGCGTGGCGGGTCGGACGTTGGAGGAACTGGAAGCGCAAAGGAATCGGGGCAGTCACCAGATCATGCTCGCCTACGATTTTGATAATTTCCACGGGCCCGACGGAACTCCTACCAGCCGCGTCATCGTCTATGCCGATGGTCATTGCCAATAACCGGCCGCGTTAACCTCCTGCCTTCTTCAAGGAGCCAGCTATGCGCGAATATTTCGAGAAAGCCTGGGAGTGGCTAAAGCAAAAAAGCCGTGACACCTATGACTTCGTCCGCGAAGAGCGGGAGAAAGTAGCGATCGTCGCGGTGGTTCTCATTCTGCTGTTGTTCCTTGGCGGAGTGGCCTTTGCCTGGTGGTACAGCAATCGGCCTGATCCTCAGCTGGAACGGATGCGTGAGCTTCGGGAACAGATTGACAACGAACAGGACCCGGAGAAACGCCGGGAACTCATGCGCGAGTATTTCCAGGGTATGCGCGACCTCAGTGAGGAACAACGCACCATCCTGTGGGCCGAGATGGAAGAGAACAATCGTTTCAACGACCGTTTGCGCGAATTCTTCAGTCTGCCCTACGAAGAGCGGGTTAAACGTATAGACCAGGACATTGACCGCATGTTAGAAATGCGCAAGAAGTTTGAGGAAATGCGGCAACAGGGATTTCGCGGTCCCCGTGGAGGAGGAGGACCAGGAGGGGGCGGTCCGCCCGGTGGCGGTGCTGGATTCGTTCCTGGCGGCGGTGGCCCCGGCGGGGGTGGTCCCGGATTTGCCCCAGGTGCCGGTGGACCGCCGGGCGGTGGCAAGCCGGCTCCAGGAGGTTTCGGTCGTGGACCGGGAGGCGGACCGCCTCAGGCAGGTCCGCCCGGCCAACAACCGGGACAGCAACGTCGTCCTCTCTCAAGCGAGGAACGCGACCGACTTCGTCGGCTTTATCTGGACCATACTTCGCCCGAAATGCGGGCCATGCGCTCCGAATATCGCCGACTCATGCAGGAACGCATGCAACAGCGTGGCGTTACTTTCGGCGGAGGTCGTGGTTTCGGTGGCCCTGGCTTCGGAGGCCCTGGATTCGGGGGGCCTCCTGGCGGCGGGCCACGCCGCTGACGGAACAACACGTGGTCGGGCGTAGCAGCACTTCTTGAGCTTCCTCCAAACGCCAACAGCCACCGGCCACTCCATTCCATGAGCCCACCTTTCCTGCCCCCTCTTGGAAAGGCCCACGTGCCCCGCGTGGGCCTTTTCGCTTCTCGAGGCCAGGGTCTCCTAACGCGGCCACCAAACTGTCTGTGCAGAAACGACCGTTTCCATAGGCCACGGGATATGTCCCGCTCCACGGACGCCGCTGGGATGCGTAATGCCGGCAAAAGGTGGCGGCAGACTGGCACTGCCCACCGCCCAGTCCAGAATTAGTCAGGCCGGCCTGATCCTCGTTGCATTTAGGGTTGCACCTCGAAGATGCATTCGATTTCGACGGCGATATTATTGGGCAACGATCCCATACCCACAGCGCTGCGGGCACCTATACCCGCTTCCTGTCCAAACACCTCGGCCATCAGTTCCGAAAACCCGTTGATGACTTTCGGGTGATCGCGGAAATCGGGAGTGGAGTTGACCATACCCAAGGTTTTGACCAGACGCTTCACTTTGTCCAGCGAGCCGAGCGTATTGCGTACTGTGGATAAAATCGCCAAGCCAACCTGTCGCGCTGCCTGATAGCCCTGCTCGAGCGTGAGGTCTGCTCCAACTTTACCGCAAATGCCGATTTTGCCCTCCGGTGTCAGAGGGCCGTGGCCGGATACGTAAAGTATGTTTCCCACCAGCACGGCAGGTTTGTACACAGCCACCGGCTTCGGTGGCGGTGGAAGTGTCAGATGCAATTCTTGAAGGCGCTTTTCCGGATTCATGGTTAGCTCCTGGTCAGGACGGTGAGCTCGAAGAATTCCTCTCAAGCACCGAGCAGAACCAATGCCCTGCACTGAGAGTATGGCTCCAGCCTGGCTCAGCCCGGCTGCGCTCAGTGTATCAGCTACTCCGCATCTTTGGCAAATAATTTCGCCACGCCGCGAAGTGAGCCTTCTTCGAGCAGAATTACTTGCTCTTGGCGATACTCTTGAAAAAGTGAGCGAATAACTTCGGCTCCCCCACCCGTCAAGAAGACCCGTCGAAAACTTTGGCCCACCTGAAGGGCAGCCAACGCACGGTAATGCTGCTGGTGCATGGCATGCAGAACCGCTGACAATAAGTCCAGTCGGTCGGTGCTCAGCTGCAGGTTGCGAAAGCCAGCTTGTGCAGGTTCAATAGCTAAACGATCCCCGCCCAGATACGGTGGGTCCAGCACGACGTTGGTGGAGCGATGCCAAGCCTCGGCTAAGGTCATGGTGTAAAACACCTCAGCAGACTGATCGCGAAAGCACAGCCGATACACCCACGCAAGAGCCACTCCGCCGACGGGATTGTGGGCCACGTGCAGAAACGCCGAGCCCACGCCCAGCATCCGCGTGAGGTGGTCCAACCCCGGGCGCGGTTGTTCGACCAGTGTCGCCAACACCTGCGTAGTGCCGACCACGTGCAGCAAGTCACCCACCTGCATCTGAGCGGCCAGCACGGCAGCACTCGTGTCCGCCACTCCCAGCTTGACCGGCACCCCCGCGGGCAAACCGAACTCATCCGCTGCCCATTTCTTCAGCCCGCCGATGGTCGTGCGGCCGTCGGCTACGTCGCTCAACCATGCAGCTTCTATACCCAATTCGCGGCACCATCGTGGCGACCATCTCCGTTGACGGTAGTCGAACAAACCTGTGAAACAGGCATTGCCGAAATCGAATGCTGTTTCGCCGGTTAGCCGCAAACACAACCAGCCGTTCAGATGCACGAACCGCCCAACCCGTGCACGCAATAGTGGCTGTGCTTGCAGCAAATAGCCGCAAGCGATTCCCGAAAGTCCGCCTGGTAACGGCTTATTCCCTGTATCCTGGAGGAACGCTTCTCCGTAGCTTTCCCATACCTGCCGCGCCAACGGACGCGACCGCCGATCTAAATGCGTGATTACGGGTGTCAATGGCTTGTCACTATTATCCAGCAATAACCATCCGGGCGTCAGACAACACATCCCTATTCCTTCCACAACAAACCGTTCAGCCAACGGGCGCGTCACCTGGACCAACGCCGACCAGATTTCCTCCGGATCCAGCGTGGCCGCCTCACCCTCTTGCTGCAGTGTCAGCGGCCTGCGCAACACTTCACTCACCGGTTGGGCGCTGGCCACGTCCAACACCGCCGCCTTCACTGCTGATGTCCCGATATCCCAAGCTAATACCCGCATAGCCTTATTTGTACAACCCACTTCCTAATAAAAAACCCTATTCCAAACTCTGAATCATTCGAATAAGCGTTGCTCTCAGGCGTCAGCCGCAGCCTTGCCCTTACCGACGAAATAGCCCGAGCACCAGGCCATTCTTCTAATCTGAGAACCGAATTTTACTGACTCTACGCCCCCCGCCCATGAAACCGCTCTTCTCCTACAAACCGGCTCGGACTAAGGTGACAATTCATAGCCTTCGATTCCATCAGTGTGATAATGTGAATTGTTGCACTGGAATTGGCCTCGAACCTGCATGAGAGTTCATACGCATAGTGATCTGATCGGGGGTTTGACAAATATTTCGCTTCTATCATTTCTCCGCTGCCGATGGCGACTCTGATCGCAGTCACCCCATCACACTATTGAAGGGTAAGCTCTCTGAAGCAGCTCTATCTGTCAAAAGCAGCTCGGGACTCCTACGGGCTTGCTGTCCTCTGGAACTGACCTTGGTCCAGGCTGCTGTGCGAAATCTGTTGTGGACAAGTTCCTCTAAATGCTAAGACCTCGAGTTCAAAAACCACATCAATGACGACCACCAGCGCAGTATCCGTCTTAGAAGATTCACTCCTTAGGACGCACAACAGAGCAATCAACTCCAAACTTAGATCATGTACATGGGAAAAAGGAACACTGCTATGCTCTGGCTATGCCTTCAAAAAGCTCCCTGGAAAAATGAAATTCTTTTCAAGCAGCTTTTCGAGATGCCATCTTGCCGTGACCATAACCCAGGGTACGTCTGACCCCAGCTAGGAATCTTTGGCCTCGCGTACATAAGCACAGTTCTGATTACAGATGAACCTATGAACCCTTACACTATAGAATACCAGTGATAGCCCTAAATTGGTGACCTTGCTGCAATAAATATAAGTAACGCACCCCCCAAATCTCCAGCGTAGCATAGTCGGATTTCTCAGACTCGATGCGGTACATAAATACAGCTAGTCTTCCGCACTGACACTTTCTTAGCATGGCGAAAACCGTATGAATCATTAGCGAGTCACAACGCGGTTTTCTCCAAATGTACAAGCTTGGAGTAATCCGCGCTCTTCAGCGTGCAATCTGCCCAAACGAAGTTGACCGTCCAATTCAGTATCACATGCCATGAGAAGTTATGCAGAGACGAAAAAAATCCTCCCCAAGATCTCTTGATCTTGCTCCCTAAGCATGGCAGATTTGCTGGCAGAAAAGCATGGTCGCGATGGCCAAGAATTATACTAGGAAGGAGACCCAAGGTGGTCACTAAAGCGTGACATAAACATGAATCGAAACAAGGAAATGCGGCTACATGAAGAGAATGTGGAGTAGAGAATCAAGTTGATGACTAATTCGGTGAGGGATCGGAGCGGATGCCGCCTTCGCTGGTGAACCGAACGGTTCGGCCCAGGTTGGGATCGTCACTGCCAACTTGGCTCAGTAACCATTGCCGCAATTTTTCCAGGCTGATGGGTTCACGGCGTTGGGTATGTTTATAGGGATGGCTATCGGTTTGCACGAAAATGTAAAGTTGCAGGTCAGGGCGATATTCGACATCGTAAGCACGGCGTGGATTGAAGCCGGCACGTTTGAGACAATAGGCGATCCACGCCGAGCGACGGTGTGGCGGTACGCGGTCTAACATCGCCTGGGTGATGACGCAGCGCCTCATATAGCTATTGTAGCCCCGGAAGTCCCTGCCTACAAGCCTCGCGGTTTGTGCATCATGCGTTTGTCGGCGAGGGGGCCAACGTTTGATGCTGGAGGAACATGCGCCGCTCTGCCCATGCTGAACCTTCCTAAGAAGAATTGCCCTAGTCCGCATTGGGGTTTCTTACTCATGCTCATCATTTCGGCAAGGCCCTGTCCTGAGTCCATTCTGTACTTATTCGCGTAATCTGCGGCTGGGAGTACTAGGAGTTCCTGAAACGAGACTGTTGTAGCATAACTTAAACCAGATAAATGATATGGCGAGAAATAATTGCCTATTTATAGCTTGCGTGAATTTCTTGGAACTTCAACTGCCTATGAGCCAGGTGAGTGCACGTAAGTAGCCAGGGAACATGTACATTCTGTGTGTGAAGAAAAGGTGACGTCCTACATTTACGTACGACTGCCGAACATGAAAGCCTGTGGAACACCGACAAAACTAAGGCAGTGGGTACATTGCCAGCGAAAATTTGGGCTATTGCCAGGAGATAAATCTTCATAAAACTCGTTTCATGAAGTACTATGACCTAAGAGAGAAATTCGTAGTAAAACCAAGACAACCGAGCAACAGAAACCTGTTAGCGCCAGATGAGCTTACAGGCGTTTGACCAATCAGGGATGCTAGTAAGTGCCCTGGTTAATGCTTGCGGGCTTAATCGGAGCCGGTACAATGCGGCTCTGTCTTTCCTTGCTCCCGCGGGAGACAATAACTCAAACGCAAACCGTTTC
>JANWVZ010000210.1 GCA_025056555.1 Gemmatales bacterium
CTATGTGCCAAACGGCAAACAATCACATCAGCCTGTCCTGACCGCACTGCGGTCGGCAAAGGTGCAGACCACTCGGACGACCCCACCAGACTCAGCAAACCCGTATTCGCCAGCTGTAATTCCTTTAGCCAGTGGTACAACTCATGGCTACGCGAGCAAGCCGAACTGCGAAGAAGCCACAGCCGCAACATGTCCACCTCACTCTTGCAAGGCGAAAAAGTGGACGCTGACATTTCCTGTCATGCCTGTTTCGGTCCTCCCCTCGCCTTCTCATGTCTCCAAGCCGCCCAAATCAAATAGCTTCCGGCCCCTGCTCACCGGTACGGATGCGGTAGCAATTCTCCAGAGGCAGGATGAAAATCTTGCCGTCGCCCACTCGTCCTTGGCTCCCGCTGCGGGCAGCTTCCATAATTGTGTTGACCGTCTTTTCGACGAAATCCTCGTTCACGGCAATCTGCAGCATTATTTTGCGAACATAATTCACGGTTACTTCGTGAGTTCGGAACATCTCACTTTGGCCTTTCTGCCGGCCAAAGCCGTAAACCTCCATCCAGGTCAGGCGAAAGACCTCGACGGCATTCAGAGCGCGACGCACGGCATCAAGCTTTTCAGGGCGAATTATCGCAATAATGAGTTTCATGAAAGGCGTTACCGGGCGTGATAGCGAGCCTTTGAGAGTCCATTAACCTTACGCATCGGACCAGCGGCGTGTTATTGTACAAGAAGTGTGTCGGGGCCGATACCAGCTTGCTACAGTTCTCGTATCAGACCCTTTCAAGGCAGTGTCAGATAACCGTTTTTCAGCCCAGTCTTCCGGAGCCTTTCCATGTCCCGGTTGTCCGGGCTTTCCAAGAGGGTGTCAGGAATCTGTTTTTCAGCCCTGAGCATGCTCTGCTGGCGCCACCTTTCCTAGTGAAGGTGAGCAATCAAAGCACGCTCCGTGCGAGTGATTTGCATCACTCTGTCTGGATATTGCTGATCGTGCTTCGGGAATGCCAATATTTTAAAGAGCTGATCTTTGAAACTGATTTACACTCTGCCTCTTAACGCGGGCATGGTCAACCCACAGCCCAGGCACGCGTTAGTGCCGATCATTAGGCGGAGACTTCGCATCCATTATGCCCACTGCCGTAGCGATAGTAGAACCGCATAGAAGAAGGCCGGTAACAGGATATACAGAACGCAAGTACAACTAAGCAAGCTATGCCTGAAATTGCTGCTCCAAAGCTGTTTCTGCAACCTTACGGAAGCCGCATACCGAGGTGAGTCCTACTCGAACCTCGGCATCAGGCTGCCTCAGTCCGCGTGCCTCCTCGATGGTCAGAGAGGCCAGCTCTGTTTGAACGATATATTCCTGGCCTGAGAATTGCCAAATCCCTGCTACAGGGAATGCTGCTCGATTTCTAATGAAACTCGCGTTATAAGGCGGGAGTATTTACGTTAGAAGTTAACAAGTGAATCTCGGTGGCCGTATCGAAGCCAGATCGAGCCAATCGGACACACTACAACTCTTTGCTGGGGAGGGTCTTGGAAGCAGAGAAACGAATCTGCTGGCGAGTCATCCACCGTAAATCAGGAGGGCCTGATATGCGTCGAGATAAGAGCTGGCGCGTCGAAGTGTCGGCACTGGTGGCGTTGCTGGTATGGAGCACGGGTATCTGGCCAAGTTATGCCCCCAGCCAGGACAAACTTACCGCACCTCGAGTTGTGCAGCTACGAACGCAAGCTGTGGGCGAAAACATCTACTTTCACGTTCGGCTGGAAAACTTACCCGGCTGGCCCCCAATCCGTTGGGCAGAACTCGATCGCTCGGCCCTGACCTTGTCGCCGAACAGGCCTACAGTCTCCGTCAGTATGTTTATCGGTGCCCCACGTCTGGTGCCTCAGGATGATGTGGTGGAATCCGCTTACTTGCTGTGGGACCCAGTCGAGCTGCGCCAGGTGTCAGAGGAAGTTACCCGCGGCTGGTTTGAGCCAGGTAAACCTGTGGAGCGTTTCAATAATCCCCTGGAACTGGATAGGTTGGCACCGCGGGGGCTGCATTTTGTCGGTAAGCTGAAGCGACGTGGATTGGTAAAGTTCTTACTCGTTTACACTGCTTTGCAGGAGCAAGAAGTGCCTCACCCGTTTCGAGAAAAGGAACGGTTGAAGATCCGTTGGCCAATGCGGCAGGAGATTGCGCTGACGATTGATTTTGCGCAAGCGACAGCGGTGGCAGCACCTGACAAGCCCGCACGCCACGAGCGCGTCCAGGTGGACGATTTGGAAGGGCTGTATGCTATGGGCTTGGGTCAGTTTTTCGCCATCCAAGCCTGGCTCACGGAAGATCAGGGCACGGGGTTTTATGATTTTGCCCGTATCATGAATAATCGGCGTTACGGCACGACCGTAGGAGCGCTAAGCAGCGCCCGCTTGTGGGATGATCGCGACTACTTGCAACGGCAATTCGAGTTATTGACGGGAGCGGCTGCCATTGCGGAAACTATCCAGATGCGTCGGCTCAGCGGTGCGAGCACCCCCATCAGCCAGGGGCCGCGCACCGAAGATGTGGCCGATATTCGCGGCATTGACATCCCCGAAGTCAACTGGCACGTGTTGCTCAAGGACAAGAATCCTGAAATCGAACCACTGGCCCACTTGGTGCCTCGCGATCAGTATTATGTGCACTTCAGTAACTTCGGGCGCTTCCTGGAAACGGGGGATTTACTGGAACAGTGGGGTGCGCCGATTCTGCAAGCCTTCCGCCTGGCGGGCCAGGATTATCGTCTGCGCGAGCGCTATGAACGTCAGTTATGCCTGAAGAGCACAGTGCTGGCCAAGACCTTCGGCCCGCTCGTAGTCGAAAACGTGGCCCTGACAGGTAGCGATCTTTACTTGCGCGAAGGTTCTGACATTACCGTGTTATTCCGCGTCAAGAATCTGGCCCTGTTTATGGCCGCTGTGAATAACCAAATTGACCAGGCGCGGAAGGCTTGGGGCAAGGAGCTCAAAGAGGACAAAGCTCAATATCAGGGGGTGACCATCGAGAGTTTCGTTACGCCGTTACGGGAGGTCAGTGCGCATCGTTGTGTGCTCGACGAGCAAGTAGTGGTGTACAGTAATTCGCCCGTGGCGCTTCGCAGAATTATTGACACGGCCAAGAAGAAATTGCCTGCTTTGGCGGGCTCTAATGACTTCCGCTACATGCGGAGCGTTTTCCCATACAAAGACCCGAACGAAGATGCGTTTCTCTTTTTTTCCGACGAGTTCTTACGTGCCTTGTTAGGCCCAGTTACCCGCATCAAGGAGAGCCGACGTTCCGAAGCGCTGGCCTCGTTGTATATGCTGCATCACGGGGCGCTCTATGCGGCGTGGCAGACGGGGAAACTCCCCGCGACGCATCAGGAACTTCTGCGCCTCAGCGGACTGCGGGAGAATGAACTCTATCAGCCCGAAGGCAAGGAATTGCGCTGGGACGCACAACGCCAAGTGGCCGTCTCCGACGCGTATAACACGATCCACTTCGCTACTCCGCTCATCGAGTTGCCTTTGGATAACGTAACCAAAGAGGAGCGGCAGGCTTACGAATCGTTCCGTACCCGTTACATTTGGTTATGGAATGGCGCGTTCGATCCCATTGGGCTGCGCCTCCGCATTCGCCCCCAGGAGGTCGTAGCCGAGACTTATATCCTGCCTCTCATCAATGTGCCGCAGTATCGCAATCTGCGTCAGGAATACGGCGGAAAGACTGTCCAATTCGACCTGGAGCAGATTCCGCCTGAAGGAATTTTGTACTGGCTGGTGCACTTCCCCGAAACATCCTCGCTACGTCGCTTCTTGGGTGACATCTTGCGGCCGAACCTGGGGCCGAATTTTCATCAATTTTTCCGCGCCATCGGCGAACAAGCACGCTTAGGATTACACGACGATCCTTTCCTGGCGGAATTGGCCGAAAACTTGCTTTTGGGTTATCTCCTCGGCAGCATGAAGGAGGTGCCCGACCATGTTTACATGCGCCAAGCCTTTAGTCTGCCGGTGATAGCCGGGGTGGATGTGCGCAACCCCCTTATTTTCGCAACTATCTTGAGTGCGCTCAAGACCCTGGTGGACAACGCTGCACCACAGTTAGTGACTTGGCAACCGCTGGAAAAGGATCAGCACGGTTACAAGATCGTCGCGATTCGCCCTGTGCCGAACGAATGGCTCGACCGTTGGTTCAATCCCCCAGACACGCCGGAAAAAGACCGCTTCACGCCCGGCATTTACTACACCACAGTGGGCAGCATGTTCTACGTGAGTTTACGCGAGGATGTGCTTCGCCAAATCATAGACTGGCATGTGGGGCAGAAAAAAGCCAAGGCCAAGCCCGGTGCCACCGCATCGGGGAAAACGGTCGAAGCGCATATGGTGCTGCAGCTTAGCCCGCAGGCGGCGAAACGCCTCTGGCCGGTCGCCCTGTGGTATGTCGAAACAGAAATCTCGGCCTCGGCACTCGCTAATACGGCACTACTTTATCCGTTATGGCGCGCCAAAATTGTGCCCTACGAGGCACGCAACCAACAAGTATACGATGCCGCCTATCAGCTCTACGGTTTCGCCCCCATCAGTCCCGACCAATCGAAAGTGGTCTTCGACGAAAAACGCGATCTGGTGGTCAACGAGAAGCATGGGAGCGTGTCAGAACCGTGGTTCCCGCGCCAACCGACGCCGGATTCGCCTGTGGGCCAACTACTGGATTCGCTGCGAACCGTGCGTGTATCTTTAGAATTCCGCGAGGACGGCGCCTACACCACGCTGGCCATTCAGCGTAACTCTGCCCGATAGGCCTTCGACGTGCGCGTGAACGCTGACGAACAACACGCAGTTTCCAAAAAAATCAGCGCAGCTTCTTCCAGTAAGCCTTCGACGTACGGGCCGCCTTAATCTTTGCCGCTACCCTCGACAATACTGCGTCGTACTTCCCTATTCACGCACGACCATC
>JANWVZ010000211.1 GCA_025056555.1 Gemmatales bacterium
GTTGCCGAACGCCGCAGTCGTCATCGGGATGATCACGGCGAAGATCATGATCGAGCCGTGCATAGTAACCGTGGAAACAAACGCTTCAGGAGTCATCTTGCCATCGTTGTGCGGCCAGAGCCAACGACCTATCAACGGAACGGGCGAGTCGGGGTAAGCCAACTGCCAGCGAATGAGCAGGGCTAACAATCCGCCAAAAATCAGCATGAACCAAGCCGTGAAGAAGAACTGTAAGCCGATGATTTTGTGATCCGTCGAGAAGATGTAGCGCCGAATAAAACCCAGTTCATGGCCGTGGTGGCCATGCTCGACACTGTGTCCTTCCACAGAATGGCTGCTCATATCCGCACCTCGTCAGGATTTCCGTGATTTGCTGCCCCAAGGGTTAGCCAGAGACTCATTCCAACTCTTCCAGCTAGCAATGAAGCTGCTAATAATAATTCTCAGCGTGCCTGGGCCACAGAGTGAGCGACGGTATCCCCAGCGTTATCCGAGGCAATTTCTAACCCCCTACCAGGCGCCCGGAGGCGCTGGGTTTGGTCGCGTAGCCAGCGGTTATAAGCCTCGCGGGATTCATGCACCACGACGCGGGCGCGCATCATATAGTGTCCGGGGCCACACAGTTCGGCGCAATAAAACTCATACCTGCCGGGCTTAGCCGCATCGAACCACACAGGCACCAGCAAACCTGGCACCGCATCCTGCTTGACACGCATCTTAGGAATGTAGAACGAATGAATCACGTCCCGCGAAGTAACATATACGAGCACGGTTTCCTTCGCCGGGACGTGCAGTTCGTTCATCAGTTCAAATGATTCGGCTAAAGCAGGCTGGGTAACGTCGAGTTTTCGCGGCCCGTTGGCCTTATCATCCCAAAGCGGATAGCGCACCTGCCACATCCACATGCTCGCAGTGATGTGAGCATCCGCAGGCTTCTTAGGCTTTTCAATCTTCACCTGAGACCACGTGGGTATCTGATAAAAGGCGATGAACACCAGGATCGCCGCCGCCATGAGCGTCCAACCGATTTCCATAGTGCGGTTGCCGTGCACGAAGTCCGCCTTCTCGGACGAGTCGGCATCTTTGCTGGTGAGCATGGCATAAACTAGCAGTAGTTCCGTGCCGACAAAAAAGATACCCGTAATCCACATGATGACGTCGAAGAGATGGTCAATCTTGCGGCCGTAAATTTCCGAGACGTTTTCCGGCCACAAGGCACCATACATGTCGCAAACCCAGAACGAGGCCACGCCGAAAATCGGCACGCTCAGGAAAAGTATCGTCCAGAAAATCTTTTGCCAGTTCACGGTCGCTCTCTCCGGAAAGTGCCAAAGCTATAGGCGTTACTCGGCCAAAGTGACCGCGGGTCGAGCACGTGCCATGTCCAGCACATAATTGACCAGGAGCCAGACTTCCTCGTCGCTCAATTGCTTCTCTTCGGTAGCCGGCATGTCAGTCCCTGCGATGCCCAGGCGAATCCGCCAGAACAAATCCTGGGGTCGGCTGCCGCCCCGGAATACACCGTGCGTCAGGTCGCGCGGCAGAAGCGGGTTTCCCCAGAAATCGCGGCGGACGGCATTATCGGGCACTTCTCGGGGATCGCCGCGACCATCTACGCCGTGACACTGCACACAGGCCCCCTTATTCACGAACAAGTCGCGGGCCCGACGCATAAGTGCCGCAGCCTCTTCGGTGGTGGACGCCGTCTCGATGATAGGCCAGCGCGGGGCGGCAGGCACGGGCTTAACCAACTTTTTCTGACTAGTCCAACTCTGTACGACCACACGTAGGATATCAGGCAACGCTGCGCTGGCTTCCGTTTCTCCGCTGCTGAGGTCGGACTGCTCCACTAATATCCGGCCCAGCGCATGCTCCATGCGGCCACGCATGTTGAGATGGATCACATAACTGATGATAGCCTCCGTTTCTCGTTCGGAGAGCAAGGCAAACGAGGGCATACTAGCACCGGGAATACCATTGTGAATCGTTCGTCGCAGGTCTTCCCGCGAGGGTAATGCCACTGCCCCGCTGGGATCGTAAGTCGAGCGGAATTTGAACCAGATAGTGCGGAAGTCGCGGGGCGGGGGATTGAGCCAACGACCTGTGCTGCCCCGACCGTCTCCGACGATGCCATGACAATGGATGCAGAAACGGCGATAGAGCCGACTGCCTTCCTCCAAGGTCTTCGCATCCAAGCCGGCTAACTCCGGATCGTCGGGTAGCGTGAGAGTGTCATCAGCTTGAGCTAAATCCACTTTCGGATGGGCAGGAGTTCCGAAAATCGGTTTGAGTAACCGTCCCAAGACGCGCTGCGCTTCCGGCTTGAGTTGGGCTTCGGTCAATTCATCGGGAGCAGGCTTTTTCGTTTGCGGGTCAGGTCGGCGCGTATGAGGGCTAAAGTAATACTCCAACTCCTCGGGATAACGGTCCTCACATCCAGTGATACTGAACAATAGGCATGCCAGGACAATTCTCATCCAGTATGCTGGGCGCCCCATTCGTTATTGCCTCCACCAGTTTTGCAGCCGCTACATGAGAGCGGCTATTGTTGTAGGCACGAGGTTGGGCCGGTCAAGCAAGTAATCCCTACTGGCTTTGGTCAGTAATGGTCGATTCGCAAAACACGTGCCAACCTCTAGCCGCACCGAAATGCTTTACAATCCGTCCAGGCCAGGGCCGACCATTTGCAACGCAGTTATTTTGAGTGCCCGCTTCTCAGTTCTTGGATAACCGCAACTGGTATATTCCCGCAAACGGGAGCGAGCTGCTTTGCAGTGTCGTGCCCATTTCGCACAATAATAGCGACTACCCAGGATCCCAGCCAATGAAGAACCAGTCAGGAGCATGGTCATGGCTGCAGCCGTTTTAGGGGTCTTTGCCCATCCCGATGATGCTGAGTTTCTTTGTGCGGGGACTTTGATTCGCTTGGCCCAGGAGCGCAGCTACCAGGTGCACATTGCCAGCATGACACCAGGAGATTGTGGCTCGGCCGAATTGCCCCCTGACGAGATTAGCGCTATCCGTCGCGCCGAGGGACAACGGGCAGCGGCACTCATCGGGGGACAGTATTATTGCTTAGAAGAGCGGGACCTGTTGATTTTTTACCAGGAGCGGACGCTGGTCAAAGTGGTGCGCTTGCTCCGGGAAGTTCGGCCTGAGATCGTTTTCACTCACTGTCCGACCGACTATCTGCTCGACCACGAAATGACCAGCGTGGTGGTCCGCGCCGCGTGTTTTGCGGCACCCGTGCCTAACTTCGCTGCTGACCCGGACTTGCCGCCACTGTCGCACATTCCTCACTTGTATTACTGCGACCCGATTGAAGGAAAGGATCTCTACGGTCAGCCCGTGCCCGCACAGTTTTACGTGGACGTCAGTCGGGTGATTGATCTGAAAACCCAGATGCTCGCGTGTCACGCCAGTCAGCGGCAGTGGTTGCTGAAACATCACGGCATGGACGAGTATCTCGAAGCGATGCGGCGTTGGGCCAAACAACAGGGAGAACGTGTGGGCGTCGCTTTTGCGGAGGGTTTCCGCCAACACCTCGGTCACAGCTACCCGCAAGATAATCTTCTGGCCCAACTCCTGGGCAGTTTGTCGAGCCAATAACAGCGGGTTTCTCGTCATCCCAACAACGGGCAAATGTTGGCCACCTGCCCTTGGGGAGATGGTGGTTTTGGTTTCGACGATTTCCTGCCTACCGCAGGTTCGTCCGTAGCTGGTGCTGAATAACGTTTTTTCGCTGTCTTAGATAGCCTGGCTAAAAGCCTGAACCTATCCTCTTCAGCACTATACCTGATTCCTCAGTGAAACGAGCGCTTGATTGCGACCGCCGCTGGGGTGTTACAACGACCCACTGGGACAAGCTCGTGCTGGTAGGGGAATCCCCAGCGGCTATCAGGGGGTTCCATGGAACGTGTGCTTACCCGACCGAAGGCAGCCTCATCAACGAGGTCGCGATTACCAGAAGCAATGGAGTATAGGGATTACCGAACAAACCTGTGGGTTAGGTTGGTGAAAACCCGATCAGAATTGTCACCGAAGCCTGGGACTCCGATATTGGCTCAGCGGGTCGGCCGCGCGTGCCAAACTGCCCATCGCTCCAATCCATCTGTTTTTAGCTAGTTGCAATTCATGGTCGCGGACCGCGGTCTCATCTTTCTGCAAAGCTGCCAATGCAGCTTCCTGTCATTCGGCGGCTCGTTCAATACGTGGGCCATAGCGGCGTAGGGCAGCGTCCAGGACCGCCTCTTGCTCCTTCTCGTGGGCGTAGGTTGACACCCAAGTTTCCAGACGCTGAGCTTGCTGCTGTAGTTGCTGAGCAGCGGCGGCACACTGACTCGGATCGCGAGCGTTTTCCATAGCG
The DNA here is from genome assembly GCA_025056555.1 of Gemmatales bacterium. Taxonomy (GTDB): domain Bacteria; phylum Planctomycetota; class Planctomycetia; order Gemmatales; family HRBIN36; genus HRBIN36. The sequence continues at coordinate 4,367 of JANWVZ010000211.1, forward strand.
GTGGCCGCCTGTTCCATAATGTCCGCGAACTCTGCGAAGGCTTTCGAGGCCGTCCCTGCTAACCCTAAGAAGACAAACAGAAGGTAAATGCCAACGCCAAGCCCCAGGACTGTGGCCAATACGATCCGGCCCATCTTCAAGAGCTGCTGCCAATCTTGAGATTTTTTCTTTTTGAATTTCTTGCGTTTTAGTTTGGTGGCTTGCTTTTCCTTGGCAGGTGCTACGGTGTTGTCCGTAGGCTGTTTATCGCCCGACGTTTCGGGCGGCTCGTCCACCAGTTCATAATCGGCAAATCGCGGCTCCTCGTTGGGCACCAGAAACACTGTCTGACATTTCGGACAGCGAATCTTTTTTCCCACTAAGTGGTCGGCCACCCGCAACCGAACCTGACATTGGCCACAATTGACTGCTAAGGGCATTATCTACGCTCCACATATTAGAGGACACGACGAAAGGACCATGATTTTTTCAGCCCTCATATTTAAGCGACAACTGCGCGCCTATTACTATAATTATGGGAGGTTCCTGCGCTTGACCAGTTAATTGCAACGCCCAGTTGAGTGCACCCCTAAGGGTCGGGACTTGGAC
>JANWVZ010000212.1:0-4658 GCA_025056555.1 Gemmatales bacterium
CGCTCGTAGCGACTAAGCAGATGCGCCTGTTGGGGCCGTGATTGATCCGCTACGCCTCCGTGGGAAGTATTCTATAGGCTCTGCCAAGGCACATTATCTGGGATGTTCGGCCGTGCGTGCTATTTTCCTATGCTGCAGCTGCGCAGGGTCAACAGGGATTCTCCTGCGCCATTACAGCAGGAGTAGGGGGTGAAGAAGGACCTGCCCTGGTTCGTGTGCTCCCAGAGTGTGGTGAAATCGAAACCGCTCGGAGCCGAGCCCCTGGCCGCAGAGGAGCACCGCATCGGTGTATCGCCAAGTCTGGGGAAGGCAAGAGTTGACTGGGCGTGTTTCATGGCTGGCGCATAGCCGTCGCTAACTCTGCCGACTCGGGAATCAACCCAGAGTTTCCGCGCTGGGAGCGCGAACTGGCAGGCTCCGAGCCAAGCTCATAACAAGATCCAGTACCCGCAATGGCTGCCCCATGAATGGAGCGGCGCTTCCGCCCGCAACGAATCAGTTGACGGTGAAGGCAAACGCGGGAGAAATAAAAGCGTACTGGAAAGTGTCGAGTTCCGGTTGCCGTTGAGCCTGTACCCAATAACTCAAGGGCTAGGCAAGGAGTGTCAGGGGGACACCCGCTGGGGTCGCCAGGCCACGCTGACCGAACGGGTACGGCGAACCTCTGGGCACGATCAAAAATTTTCGTTGGACGCTAATCAGGTCGGGGAATAAAAGATACCCATCAGGTATCTAACAGAATTGACACGAGAACTCGGCCCGGTTCCGTGTCAGGAGCCGCAACTGGGCTGATTCCTCAAAGGAAGGGAGTATTTGCATGAAGAAACTACTGGTGTGTTTGCTGAGTGTCGCATTGATTTTCGGTATTGGCTGCCGCGGTGCGGAGCCCACCAAGCCTCCAGAGAAGAAGACGACAGACGGCAAGGCGACTCCGCCGGATAAGAAGCCGGAGGTCAAGAAGCCGGAAGATAAGAAACCGGAGGACAAGAAGCCCGAAGATAAGAAGCCCGAAGACAAGAAACCGGAAGACAAGAAACCAGAAGAGAAGAAACCCGAAGACAAGAAACCAGAAGAGAAGAAGCCGGAAGATAAGAAACCAGAAGAGAAGAAGCCAGAGGATAAGAAGCCGGAGGACAAGAAGAACGCTGAAAAATAGCAGGGAGGATACTTGGCTTGACCAGCTGGCGGAGCGGTTCCGCTAGTCCCGAATGACCAGGTCAGATTTCCTATCACGAAAGGAGCAAGTGTCATGAAAAAACTGCTGGCACTATTGCTGGTGGTCGTACTTGGTGTCGCTGCTGTGGGCTGTGGCGGCGGTGAGACCAAACCTGCTGGTGGCGGCGGCGGTACTGCCACCAAGCCGACATAGTCAGGATGGCGCAGAACCTTACGAATTGATTCGGCAAATGAAGGCCTTGGATTATCTTGGGCATTGGGGCCTAGCCGCTGGAGCCTTCTATAGATTTTACCCAGAAAATGCTCGTGCCATATGAGAGTTGTGCTGTTGCTCTTGGTGACCACTTGCGTTTTTGTGTAGCAACAGACGACTAAACATCACCTATCTTCAAAAGGTGATGACTTTTCTATAATGGACAACATCCTGCGAAGCCGGAACCGAGCACGGTTCCGGCTTCGATCGCTGACAGTAACCCTTTCTCTGACAGTGGGGAACGGCTGGAGCAGACGCGGAGGCATTTTGAATTGCTGGTCAAATGAGCACTTTCTAAGGAGGAGGGCTAATCATGAGGTGGGCGGTTGTGGTGCTCTTGGGAATTGCAGTGTCCGTGGTGCTCTATGGTTGTGGGGGAAACACTAAATCACCTAATGTATCTAACACGAGCGCTACGACAGGTGCTGCAAACACGAAGCCTCATATCCCGGGAGAGGCGGGAGCGGGACCGAAAAAGCCGGAGAAATAGGTTTTCCGAGATATTGAGGACAACGATTCTAAGGGAGAGGGTGAAGCAGATGAGGCGACTGCTGATCATACTCTTGGCAGGATGGTTGAGCCTGGCTCTATTGGGTTGTGGCGGTGGGGATGGTGGCAAGACGAAATCCGGCCCCACGCAACCAACGCCCCCGACGCCGGGCACCGAACAAACCAAGTAGCTTGGTCGCAGGGATAGTTAGCTGGCGATCGGCAAACCGATCTGTTGATGAGCTTATTGACGGGCGGCTAGCTTTATTGTTTCGGGATACTGAGGCTCGCAGTGTGTAGGACCGAGTGAAAAGCAGACGACCATGCCTCCGAGGATTAGTCGCAGGGCTTTTGCGCTGAAATGCGCGGCAAGTCTAGTTGGTTTTGCCACGCACAGTATGGCCGCAAGTGGCGCACCGAAGGAAAACGTCATCGTAACGGTCCTGGGGCCGATCCGACCGACAGATGCGGGCGTGGCCTTGGTGCACGAGCACGTCCTGGTGGACTTTATCGGGGCGGACAAGGTCAGCCCCAAGCGTTACGACGCCGAGGAAGTGGTTCGCACGGTTTTGCCGCATTTGCAAGCGGTGCGCAAGCTGGGCTGCCGTACGTTTTTCGATTGTACCCCGGCTTATCTTGGTCGCGATCCCCAGTTATTACGCCGACTGGCCCAGGCGAGCGACTTATACATCGTTACCAATACGGGCTATTATGGCGCGGTGCAGGGAAAGTATTTACCGAAACATGCCTATGAGGAGTCGGCGGAACAGTTGGCCCAGCGCTGGCTGCGGGAATGGGAGAAGGGCATCGGAGAAACGGGAATTCGGCCGGGGTTCATCAAGATCGGCGTGGACGCGGGGCCCTTGAGCGAGGTGAACCGAAAACTCGTCGAAGCTGCCGCCCGAACGCACCTGGCCAGTGGCTTGACCATAGCGGCTCACACCGGCGACGGAGTCGCGGCCTGGCAGGAGATTCAGCTGCTGCAAAAGCTCGGGGTTCATCCCAGCGCGTTTATCTGGGTACATGCGCAGAACGAGAAGGACGAAGCGTGGCATTATCGCGCTGCGGATGCGGGGGCCTGGGTCGAGTTTGATGGCGTGCGCCCAGAAACCGTCGAACGTCATGTGCAGCTGGTGCTCCAGATGCGGCAACGGGGACATCTGGGGCGCGTCTTACTTTCCCATGATGCGGGATGGTATGAGGTGGGACGTCCCGGCGGCGGCAAGTTTCGCCCCTATGATACCATGTTCACCGCCATGATACCGGCCCTGCGCCAAGCCGGTCTGGCCCCCAAGGAGATCGACCAGCTCCTAATCCGCAATCCTGCAGAGGCGCTCCAGGTACGTGTGCGATCGGCGAGGCCATAAGCTCGAATCGTCGCGTCTTTGTAAGCCCCGCTGGCCTGTGCGGTCGTAGTTCGTATAACAGGTTCGGCCGGCAAGGCCCATGTTTTCCAAAACAAAGTGGCCCAGCTCTGGACGAGGGAGGCAGAATTGCGTCAATGTCGCCAAGGCAGGCAGACGATAGCAACTCTGCCACGAGCGCAGCTCCCTGGACCAGCACCTGGAATCCACCACCGCGAGCCATGAGCGCGACCTACCCCCCTACCGGGTCGGAACCTCCCGTTCGAGCGGAACTCGTCGCCCGTGTGCGTCGGGCCATTCAACAGGGCACTTATGAGGCGCCCGAAAAATGGGCGATCACTTTACGCCGCGTTCTGGAAATCCTGCGTGCGGCTCACGCCAACCCTTCGCAGGAGGCGATCGCCGAATCGCGTGGCGCGGCTAGTCTGCCGGGTAATACGCCTCTCCCGTCGCCGCCCATTCCACCCCCCGAATAAACAGGATTTGGAACTGCCTGCTGCTCTTCATGGCCTCGACGTCGTGGCCGAGCACGTTGTGATACACCCGTCCTTTGCCGTAATGACCCACCCAGATCATCGGCTCATGCAGGCCCGTATTCTTAGGGTCTTTGTTTTTGTCGGAGTAAGCGGTAGCGAGAATTTCGACACCGGGCGGGATCACCGAGTTCTGGTAAAGTTCATCGCGGCCATGGGTGAATTCTTTGATGCCCCGCGTAATGGGATGCTCTTTGCGAACTGTAACCACGAACACGTGCATCTTACCGTGATAGCCTTGGCGTCGCCAACCGCCGGCGATGATTTTCTCAAACTCCCGGTCCCAGTCACTGTCGCCGACAAATGCGGCCGAGGCATGGTGATACACAACCAATCCCTTGCCGTTACGCACTGCTTGAGCAAACGCCTGTTTGTTTTCCTCCGACCAGACGCTCTCCGGGTTTTCTTTGGCCCCCTTGGGGGTATTGCGATAGTTGAGTACGAGCACGTCGTATTTGGCCAGGTTCTCGGCCGTGAGGTCTTTGCGGGGCGTTTCCGTGACGTCCACCTGGTGCCCTGCCTTGGTAAGCAAGTCCTTAAGAAACGGGGTGGTTTCGCGCCAGGCATGGCCATGATCGCCCGTGATAATCAGCACCCGAAGCGCTTTCGGCGGTTTCACCAGTTCGTGCGACTCGGCGGTGGGAACCAACCACCAGATGGCCAGAATACTGAGTAGCGCAGTGCCTCGCATAGCCAGCTCCTCGTTATGTGCGCCTTGATCGTTGCTGTTTTTTATCGCGCTGCATGACACGCTCCCTGACGGGCTTAGCCAGGGTCTTACGCACATCGCGCAACAACGATGTTATGAACCGCTGGGAAAAAACCAAGGGCCTATGGCAACAG
>JANWVZ010000212.1:4668-4905 GCA_025056555.1 Gemmatales bacterium
CCTGCAGCAACGACGTTGGCGAACTTGTTTGAGGTATCTCCGCAGGAAGTAATCTGGGAACAATGACAACTAACACAGCAAATCGCAGACTTACCTGCGCTGGGCCAAGGCCTGTCCTGGCGACATCCAGGTCGTTCGTCGGCCTGGTCTGGAATAAGCGATTTTTGAGTTGGCCCGTATCGCGATAACGACGCTCGCCCCTGACCAATCTGCCAGTCCACCTCTCCCCAGCTGGGA
>JANWVZ010000213.1 GCA_025056555.1 Gemmatales bacterium
CCGCATCACCAATAATTCCGAGGCCAATCGCTACCTCCGTCGCGAGTACCGTAAAGGCTGGGAAATTTGACGCCTTTGCGTTTCGCTCCAGGTGCTCGCTTCCCCACACGAGCGCGACGCTGATCACACCCGCCTCGGGGGAGCCACTCAAGCGGATGTAACGTTCCGTGCCGAGCATTCGCTTCCCCACATGATCGCGACGCTCATCACCACTGAGTTACCGCCGCAGGCTTATCTGCGATCCATCCGCGGCGTAAGGGATTCATTTAGACTGACATAAACACATTACGTTGTCCGCCGTCTGTATTGCGTTTCGGCCACGATCCACGCGGCGAACGGCATGAATGGGATCGTGAAACTGAAATTATTGCGCTAAGGTAGCAATAATCAGACGGCTAAGTTACGCGTTATCCATCGAGGAAAAGCGGTAATGGCCCCGGCTCTTTACGAGTGGATAAGCGGCAAGGCCCAGCCGCTCACCGCCACGCTGACCTTCGAAGCCCGCCTGGGCAATCGAGTCGTCAGCAGCGATCGCGTTACCTTTTATAGGTTCCAAGCAGTCATCGTTGCTATTGGAGGTTTTACACAAACACCGGCTACATTCGAATTCGAAACTATACGTGCCAGAGGTTGGGGCATTTATGAAATCGGCAGAGAGTTATATCAAACTCACGGATTTGATGTGCACATGTTTGCGGAGCAAGAGCAAAGCCACCAAGAACAGACTTTAGGGACTGGTCAAGCATATGAAGAAGTGCGGGCCGCGGTCAACTTGCGCAATGTCTCCTACTTAGCTATGCTTGGCTTCAGCTGGGGGGCGGGGCTGCGTTGAACCTAGCGAATCGTCTCAGCGAAGCCGCTGCTGGGCGAATTCCTGACGAAGGCTTTCGTCTGCCCTTCGCGGTTCCTTTCACGGCCTATATAGACGCTATCGTTCACGGAAGTCGGCCTCGCATCGTTCTACAGGGAAACATGCTCACCTACGTGCCTCCTATGCCAGTTACTGAGCGCCCTATAAATTCTCAATATCATGCCAATTATTATCAGACTGTCGATGCTACTATACGTGGTAATGCCGTTCAGGGAGCTGACCATGACAGGGATGTGAATAACCCGCCTATCGATCCCTGGACTACCCTGAGTCACACCTGTATTGATGATAATCCCAATGTGCAAGTTGGAATACTTCAGGCCTTCTTAGCCAGGATGCCTAGCCGCTAGGAGGCGCTCTATTTAGTTAACTTAGTCACAGGTATTCAGAAACGAAAGCAAGTGCTTATGAAAAAAACGGGATACAAGTAGTGAAACAGAGATGCACCTCTTTCTCCATCACTAAATAGAGGAGGTATGAGCATGCTTAGAAGCGATTTCCCGCGGCAAGTAGCCTTTGTTGGAAACGTTGGTCTGTTCTACGGGCTGCCGGTGCTCATCGGTTTATTCCTGCCGACAGTTTTGGAGCACCCAGGGCCGGTTTTCGCAGGTCAATACGTTCGGCAACATCGCGAATATGTAATGCTTCGACATTTAGTTGGTAACCCGATGCAAATAGACAAGTTCCTGAAAGAGAAGGCTCAGGGAAAAATGGAATTAGACTTGCGCAAATGGGCGGAGACTATGGTGGAGACTTATGAGGAGGAATTTAAGAAAGATATAGTGGCAGCTATGGTATTTGAGGGAATACTACCATGCCTGCTGACTGTGGACATGTCCGGCATATGTCGGCACGTGTGGATCAAGTATCTTGAAACTAATGAACGTGGCGAACTTCCTAATGTGGAGAGTGTCGAATCTAAAGCAGCCATCGCGCACCGGCTGCTCAAGATGTATGACCAGATAAACAACATGGACTCCATCATCGGACTGAAATCTCGACCCGCGGATTCATATCCCACCATTATCACAGAGTATCAGGATAAGATACCTGATGGGTTAGTGGAGTATTTATATGAAAACTATAAGCAAGATGCTTGGCACTGGTTTCAGAAGGGTGTCACAGCAAAAAGCCAATTGAATGCGGACGATTTCGATTGGGCCGCGCATGTCTTGCAGACAACAGCCTGGCGGATACGCCGCAATTTCAGGCAACACGCCGACGTGGAGCTCGCTAGAACCGAGCTGGGACGGCTGGCTAATGATAAGGCCTGGTACACCCGACGGTATGCGGTGCATGTGTTGATAAAGTATCCTTTCTTTCGCACGCCCGAATTGGTTAAGAAACTGCAGAACGACCCGCATCCATTAGTGCGCGATCGCGCTAAGCATATTAAGCTCGAGAATCAGTAATCTGGGAAGTGCCTGGTTCTCGACAGGCAATTGATACTATCCTTGATGCCGAAGAGGGAACGTTCCGAGGTATGCGTGGCGGAAAAAGGGATTTCGCCTGATAAGCTTGCTTGGCACCTCCAGCGGAATGCTGCCGCTATTGAAGTGTGGCGAGGGGTAACGAAACAGCAGCGTGTGAATTTCGGTAATAATAATGAGGCAGAGATCCGATTGCAGGCGAATCAAGGGAACGCTGGTATGCAGACTTATTTTGTCGAATGGGTCAGCAATCAGGCTCAGCCGCTCACCGCCACCCTGACTTTCGAAGCCCGCATGAGCAATCAAGTCGTGACCAGCGATCGCATATTGTTCTATAGATTTCGCACAGTCGTCGTGGTCATCGGCGGGCGAGATCAGCAGTGGACTTTAGACCGAAACCAAGCTGTAGTAGCGGGAACTGGCATATTCCGCTTGGCACGCGATTTATACGAAGAAGGTTATGACGTGCATCCTTTTGCGCAGGATGAGCAAAGGCGACCGGTATGGATTGCTACTCCGGTGGCCAGGGCCGGCTCGGGCTTGGCTTATGACGAAGTTCGCGCTGCTGTCGACTTGCGTCACGTGGAGCATGTTGTGGCTATGGGCTTCAGTTGGGGCGGAGGGGCAGTCTTTTACTTGACTAGACGCTTAGACCGAGCGGCAAGAGGCCAAATCCAAGGCGAAAATATCGCCCGTGCCTTCTCTGTGCCTTTCACCGCATATATTGATGCGATTCAACATGGAGAGCGCGGTGTGTTTGACCTACGAGCCAGGCGTTGGATACCACCAGCGGAGAACCGCGTGCCTCCGCTTACTCAATTCCATGTGAACTACTACCAACAGGCTGACCGAGATTGGCCATTCGAAATTCGAGGTGCTCCAGTACTTGGTGCGAACGTCAACAGGGATGTCAATAATCCCATCCTCGATGCGCAAGGACGGGTCTTATGGCACACCATGATTGATGATAGCGATCAGGTCCTCGGTGCGGTGCGTCAAGATTTTCAAGGCCGGGCTATTTCCCGCTAACGCTGCTGCGACGAAAGGAGGGAAAAATGAACACGGATTCTAAACTATGGTATGTGAGCATTTTGAGTGGGCTGGTCATGCTAAGTTGGGCATGCGGCAGTCTTGCACAGCCGCCCATTGAAAAGAGCGCAGAGTATGAGTTGTTCCGGAAGCTGGTGCGTGATCCGACCATTTTGACTGACAAGGTTGCCGCGGAGTTATACGACAAAGTGGAGAAGGACCCGGCGAAATATGTGGAGGTAGTAATCAGGTATTATTGCAAGGAAAAGGTGGGTGAGTTACCAGATTATCTGGCTTTTTTACTGGCCGCGACTAGGTTCCTCAGGCCGGCAGAAGCGGTCAAAAGCGAGTTGGTGAAGCACTTAGAACTCGACGAGCAAGGGGATTTGAAGATGGATACCGCAGCTGAGCCTCGTTCTCCGGGGCCGATCGCCTATTGGCTCTTGCAATACTTCGACAAACAGGAGAGGCTCACTACCGAACCGGCGCATCGAGCTGAGCATGTACCGTTTTTCCGGCCCCTGAACATTTGGCTCGTCCGTGGTACAGAGCAACTTCGGGGCACGTACCCGCAGATTGTGGCCTCCTACGGAAAGAAGGTACCCCCGGCTTTAGTGGAATTTCTATTTCAAGAATACGGGCCAAGTGCATGCGACCTGTTTCGGCATTTCCATCCCGAAGAGACGAGACTTAAGGATCACGAATTCCACTGGGCAGCACACATATTGGAGACCACGGTGTGCCGTCTGGAGAATGCTTGGGAAAAATATGCGGAATTAGAGTTAGCCCGCAGGGCGCTGTATCTCCTAGCCGACGACTCCGCGTGGTATCATCGCCGCATGGTAGTGCATGCCTTACTGCGGCATCCGCGTTTACGTCGGCAGGACTTAGGTGCCCCCGAGTTACTCAAGAAACTGCAGAACGACCCGCATCCATTAGTACGCGACCGCGCCAAGCATATTAAGCTGGACAATAAGTAACTTAGGTAGTGGCCCATTCGCGATAATCCATTCCTGACAAGCGCCGACGTATATAAGCCCTAACTGGTCAATTGTTCTTTCAGAGGGTGCATTCGCGACAATCAATTCATCTCTTGGTACAAGCGACAGTATCTGGCCATTAGGATAGGATTCCTCGTTCCTTCAAGCGGGTGGGCTGACTCACAGACTTAGCTGCAAACCCACAAGACACGTTTGGCCTGCTAAGACGTAGGAGCCCCGCGGGAACAACAATATTTCCCGACTCGATTAATGAGCCTGCACAGGCAGGTTGTCCAAGTCAAACAGATGGGAACAACAAGATTTCCTGACTCGATTGCTACCTAAGCCCAATAACAAGAAGTCGGCCAAATCCGAAACGCGCGGGAATTACGACATTTCTTGACGCGATTGCTACCCTGCCGCGTGCGGTTATAATAACGACGGTTTACTGACAGGCAGGCACGGGGACGCACCATGAGCGACGCGCATTCCAGCACCAGTTGGCGTCAGGTTGAGGGGATGTTAGCTCAGGCGCAAGCAGGAGATACCGAGGCGGAAAACGCACTGTTCGC
>JANWVZ010000214.1 GCA_025056555.1 Gemmatales bacterium
ATTTTCCATGGACTTCATTCCGGCATTCATGCTGCTGGTGTGGATGTCCGTTGAGATAGAGTCCGGCGGAAACCCCTGTTCAATTGCAGGTACAGCGACGTACCAATAGAAGCTTGCAGCACCGAAACCAAGATCGAAGAAGATCCCGCGCTTACGGCCCGCAAACATGGCTGGGTTGAGCTTTCCGCTAGGCAGCAGTTCCTCGCGATGGCCCGAGTAACAGTGGGTGTAGATATCGCCAGGCCGCAACTTCTCCGTCAAAAGCGCAGGAAGGTTGCGCACCTGGTTCAGGTAGCCAAAATCAACCATCACCGGCATGTTTACCGCGGATCCAGCTTTCACCGCCGCGTCAATCGACTCCCAACCCGGGCCAGCGAAGTGCGCCGACTTGAAGCCAACCACGACATCGCGGTTGGCCTGAGCCGCCCGCGCAGCCCCCTCCGCGTCGAGATCCCCGAGATCGCCCTCCCGGTCCCCCATACCAGAGGCGGAAATGTTGAGAAAGGCCAGAACTCGGGTGCGTGACTGTTCGATGACGCGACGGCGGAATTCGGGGAAGTCTCTCCACCCCGATGTTCCTGCGTCAACCGCCGTTGTCACGCCGCTGCGGAAGGTGTGGGCGTCGGCCTGCACGTTCAACTGCTGCAGATCCTTTCGTTCGGGCCTCTGAAAGACATGCACGTGCAAATCCACGAAACCCGGCGTGACGTAAAGGCCCTGGACTGGCACTACCCGTTTGGCCTCGCTTGCACCAATGTTCGGCGCCAGGCGGGCAATCTTGCCATCCTGGATTGCTACATCCATAAGGGAGTTGATTTTGTTCTTCGGGTCGATAACGTGACCACCCTTGAGCAAGATGTCGTATCGTGCCTGGGCCAAAAGGCTTGCCGCAGCCAGCAGAACTAGGAAGATTCCTGGCATGTTTTATTTCTCCTTGACACGCACCCTGTCTTCGCGACTATAGATTAAACCGCTGCTGGGAAATTCCCTCATCTTTCCAGCGCCAGTCAACCAGTTCAGATTGGCGGTGTCGTACTCGTTAACCCACTCCCAACAGAGCGGAGCTCGGAGATCGGCACACTCCCCGCCCGTTAGAACAGGTATTTCAGCGCAAACTGTAACTGGCGATTGTCCTGCCAGGTCGCCGTAATCTGGCCGAATTGGGGAGTGCCGAGAACCGCGTTGGGAGCTCGAAACACTGGTGTGTTGAACAAATTAAAAGCCTCAAAGCGGAACTGGAAGCGGTGCGCTTCCTTGACGGGGAATTCTTTGAAGAGGCCAACATCCCAGGTGCGGATGCCAGGCTGGCGCATCGTGTTGCGCCCAACTTCCCCAAACTTCAGATCGGCGAAACGGAACGCGTCCGTGTTGAACCACCGGGAAGGGCTGGGATTGGCAAGTTTCGGGCTCACGCCCGGCACATAATCAGGACGTTGCGGACTACCACCCGTATTCTGGCGGTTGCCCACTTGCGTGACTGTGAACGGGAAGCCGGTTTGCAGAGTGATGATCCCGTTCAGCGACCAGCCTGCAAGTGCAAACTTGGTTGCGCGATTCCAGCTGGAAGAAGAGGGTAGGCTCCAGAGGAAACTGTTGACGAAACGGTGCCGGTAGTCGAACCCCGAAGAGGAGCGTTCGCAGGCCCAGCAGTCCATGTTTTGAGCGCCGTTGGTGGAGAAGGGCAGCGACTCATTCGTCCCATAGCTCTGGTCGATGTTATGCGACCAGGTGTAGGCGGCAAGATAGGACAAACCGCGTGAGAATCGCCTCTCACCCCGCAACTGCAGGCTATGGTAGTAGGATTTGCCGTCAGCTCCAAGCCATCGGATGGGCCCCCACAGCGGGTAGCGCCGCCGGGGCTGCACGGGACCCGGCGCGGGCGGCGCGTCGTTGGCGTTGCGGCTGTTGTCCAAGCGGGACGCTTGGCTGCCGACATAAGCGATCTCGAACACCGTCGACTGGGTGATTTGTCGTTGTATGGAAGCGCTCCACTGTACGTTATAGGCGTTCTGCCTTTCAATCGGAGTTGCCACAACACTCCGCGGCGGAGCTGGCGCCTCCATGCCAATCGGATACGGATTTCGCAGCGTGAGCGCCGTCGGGTTGGCTGGATCGGCAACATATTGCACCTGGAAGGTCCGAAAAGGGTTGCCAATCACGGTAAGATTGTTCATCTGGTTTGCGTTGTTAAAGATACCGCCGCCTGCCCGCAACACCCACTTTCCAGAGGGCCGGAAAGCGATGCCAACGCGCGGCCAAAAACGATATCTTTCTGCTCGGTAGAGCTTGACTACCTCTTTGGAAGTCGGATTCTCAGGGAAGAGATATCCGCCAGGACGGTCAATGCGGAGCGTACGCGGGAATCCGTTTTCCTCATCCACCGTGCCGACAAACTCGTACCTCATCCCCAGATTTACCGTCAAGCGAGAATTGACGCGCCAGTTGTCCTGAATGTAGAAGGCGTAGGTCTGCTGGTTGTACTCCGCCGGGTTGACCCCGTCGGGCGTTTGCGAAAGGGAGGGAAAGCCAATGATGAAATCCGCGGCTGGATTCCCAGTTACTTGTCCGTTGAACTGGAATTGACCGCGAGCATTGTTCGCCGCCTGGCGGTCCATCCGTAGCCGCTTGAAATCAATGCCAGCTTTGAAGGTGTGGACGCCCCTTGTCCAGGTGAGGCTGTCAACGAGGTGCCAGGTTTCGCTGACATTAAAGTCAGGAATCAGGCCGCCATCGCCCATCGTTAAATAACCTTGAACGTTCATCGGCACCATCCCCGTTTCCCGCCGGTTCAGGCGACGTGGCTGAAGCGTCTCCGGATCGATGGCTCGCACCCCCACCAAACCCATCGACTCGGGGTCGAAATCCGTGTCTGTCCGGATGCCGCGACGGAAAACCCAGACGCGGTTGAAGCCCAGGCGCAAGTCGTGAAGTAAAGTGGGGCTGAACATGTGCGTGTGGTTGATGACGGCATTGGAGGCAGAGATGCGGCTCTTCAGAGGGGTGAACGGATCCAGCCCAATCGTCGGAAATTCGTAGCGGTAAAGCGCCACCCGGCTAAACAAGCGGTCCTTCTCACTGAAGTCGTGATCGCCACGGAGAAACACCTGGTTGATGTCGTTGATTTGAGTCTCGGCTGCGATGAGGTTTGCGCCGAGCGCAGGCGTGTTGGGCAGGGGATGAAACTTGAGGTAGTTCTGAGAGATTGGCTCGAGCCGGCTGGCTGGGATGCGGTTTCCGGGGAAAAAGCCCCCCAGAGGATCTCGCAGCATCGCCGTCAGCGCGGAAAAGTCGCCACTGCGAAAAGGCACTGGGATCACGGTACCAACCTCGGGGGATTCGGCCTTTTCCCGCTGCCCCTCGTAGTTCATCATCCAAAACGTTCTGTTTTTGCCGTTATAGAGTCCTGGAACAAGAACCGGCCCGGACACAACCCAGCCGAACTGGTTGCGTTGCAGAATGTCTTTGCGTAGCGGGCGGGGACGAAAATAGTTGCGGGCGTCGGTTTTGTCGTTGCGCAGAAACCAGAACAAGGATCCATGCCAGTCGTTCGATCCGGGTCGCGTATGGATTTCAACCTGCGCACCTGCATTATGGCCATATTCAGCGGAGTAGGTTCCCGCATGGACCTTGAACTCCTGAATCGCTTCAATCGAAGCCCGAAAGAAGGTAGCGTTATTGATGTTCCAAGGGGTGTACACTCCGTCGTAAAGCACTTGGCCTTGGTTTTCGCGCATGCCATTAGCGCTCACGGCGATGGCGGAATCTCGCCGGCCGTATTGATTCGTATTCGAAGAAATCCCTTTGATGACGCCCGGCATTAAACCGGCCAGGTTGGCGAAGTTGCGCCCGTTTAAGGGCAGATCGACCACTCGCTTGCGCTCGATCACATTGCCAAGCGTCGCGTCATCCGTAGAAAGGAGTGCGGCGTTGGCGACAACCTCGACAGACTCATCCACCTGGCCCACCTGCATGGTGATGTTCACTCGCGCCTTTTGATTGAGTTAAACTTCGAGAGCCGTTCGCACCTCGGTTCGAAAACCGGGACATTCGGCACGGATGGTGTAGACTCCAGGCTGAATTGAGGGAAAGGCGTAAGTCCCTGAGTCACCGGTCACCATCCGTCGCGAGATGTTCGTAGCCGTGTGAGTAATCGTCACGGTGACACCAGGAAGCAGGGCGCCACTTGAATCATGAATGACGCCCAGAATTTCGGTGGATTCGCCGCCCTGAGGCAAGGCGGTGAGCGCGCACAGAGAAAGGATTCCGAACGCTCGGAAGCAACGGCAAGCGAAGGTGGGGAACATGTGGTGGCACTCCCTTTTCAAATTTTTATTCCAGGCCCGGTAAGTACACTGTGCGCAAGAGTCTATCACCGGAACGCCGCCTGGACAAGAAGAGGCAGCAACGAGGACGGTCGCGTTCTGAGCTCTCTGAGTCTAGCCTGTATTGGCCCAGTCACTGCAAAGGCCGCCTTCGTAGCCAGCGCTCTCAGATCGCGGAGCTTCTCGCACGGCGTCGCGCGAGATCCAGCCAGCTTTCGATTGGATTCTTCATTGAGGGTTGGGCGACTGTTTGGGGGCGATTGAAGGGGTTTGGAGCGGGAGACGGGACTCGAACCCGCGACGTCCAGCTTGGGAAGCTGGCATTCTACCACTGAATTACTCCCGCTCGAAGGCGGTTCTGTCCCAAGTGTACAGCCGGGGGTGGGCCGCGCGCAAGTGGTGGATCGGGCCCCGCCCGCCTGCTGACAATGGGGGCAAACCCAGCAGGCGGCCA
>JANWVZ010000215.1 GCA_025056555.1 Gemmatales bacterium
AAGTGCGAGCCGAGGATGTGCAGGTGGTCGAGCGGTTGTTCGGGGCGGTGGGCGATTGTTTGGCGGTGCAAGAAGCTTGGCTCGACGCGGTCACGGGACTCAGCGGGAGCGGACCCGCTTATGTCGCCGCGTTTGTCGAAGCCCTGACTGATGGAGGCGTGCGTGTCGGTTTGCCTCGGGAGGTAGCGTATCGCTTGGCCCTGCACACGGTGAACGGAACCGTAGCCTTATTACAGCAAACTGGTCAGCATCCAGCGCAGCTGAAGGACATGGTGACCAGTCCCGGGGGCACAACTATTGCAGGTCTGCATGCGCTCGAGCAAGGAGCGTTTCGCGCCGCAGTCATGAACGCGGTCATCGCTGCTACAGCGCGGGCACAGGAACTGGGGCGCGGGATTTCGCAATAGCCCGTCATCGGCATTATCGGGAAGATTCGGATTCTGGCTGGATCGAAAGGCATCCGCTACGAGCTGGCACCTCAGCGATTCCAAACGATAGCCGTGATCTAGGGCATTGGCATCGCCGTCAGCTTCAACGAATTCGAGCCCTCGCGGTGGTCGCTTGCTACGACTGTCCGCAGGTTTGGAGGCCGTACAAGTCTTCCAGCGGCCAGATAGTTGCCACACGCAGAAGGTTACTGGGAGAAGCTGAGTCCGCTTATTGGCTGAGCCAGTAAAGAAGTGTTTTGATCTCGAAGGGTTTGAGGTCGGGCTTGAGGGAAATCAGACGGGCGGCAATGGCAGTCAGATGCGCCGCGGCCCAACTGGTAGCGGCAGTAGCGGCGAAGGGGCCGAAATAGGCTCGGCTGTGGGCGAGGAATTCGGTGAAGGAATCCGGGGAGTATTGGAATTGCAGAGGTTTTTCAAACTCGGCCTTGCGCACCGAGAGCAAGGGAGGTGTGATGATGGCGGGGAAACTCAGTACCAAGGGGTGATCGTTATGTGCGGCGGCAACGAGTATGGCGTCGCGGTGGTAGCAATGTTGGATAGTCAGCAGGAGGGCGTGGCGGCGTGCGGGGGGGTACAAGCGTTCCTCCGCGATGCCCAGGGAGAGATTGATCAGTTTACATTGGCACAAGTCCACTGCCCAGCGCAGAGCGGCGATCAGTTTATCTACCGAGCAGGAGCCTTCTGGGCCGAAAACGTCTGCGGAAAACAGGTGCACCTTTGGGGCCCAGCGCAAAATAATGTCAGCCACGGTCGTGCCGTGGGGGGCGCTGTGTCGGCCCATATGGGGCACAATTTCACCTGAGGCCTGGACCAGAAATTCCTCGATTCGGGGCGGCTCCTGGCCACGTTCATGACAGCGCGCTCGCAAGGTAGTGACGTCCACGCCGGTATCCAGGATGGCCACCCGCACCCCTGCGCCACTGGCCAGCGAATCGCTCAGGAGTCGCTCCCGATCCAGCAGGCGGGATAATTCCTTCACAAAATCGCCCGATGTACTCATAGCCGCCTAGCAACCGTTTCAGGACAATGGCTTTATGGCGCTGACGCAGGCGGTTCCAGAAGTTGGCTGAGAAAAGCCTCGAGTTGTTCCAGCAGCTGTTGGCAGAAGCGCAAGGCCGGCGGGCCGTATTTGTGGTGCAGCAGATGAAGTTGTTTTGCCAGCTGGAGCAGTTCTTCAGGTTCGCGCGGCAGGATGTCGGGTTGTGCCAGAAGCTGTTGCCAATCCGATATAGTGCTGGAGCGTTGGTGGCTGGTCCACGGGACATTCTGTTGTCGGGAAATCTCTAAGGCTGTCTGTAAGGCACGCAACAAAGCGCTGTGGAGTTGACGCTCGGCGAAAATCTGGCTGAGGACAGCGGCGGCGAGGTTTTGAAAACTCAGGAGCAACGGACGATGACCTTCCGCGGCCTGAGCTTGAGCCAGGGGCGTATCAAACAATTCCAGTACCGCTGCATAATCGTTTTCGAGAATGACTGGCAGTGCGAGGAGGTTCCGGTGGCCGCGTTCGTAATCTTGCAGGCGGACACCGAACCGGTGTTCGGCATTGGACAGATCGTCCAAGACACAGGCATCCCGCATGGCGAGTGCTGCCGCGACCAGGGAATCGGCAAAGTGCCGGATACGAGCGGTGACGGGTTGACCCTGTAAATCGAGGATGGTGCACCCCGCCTCATCGGCCTCGGCAGAAGGAATGTCGTGCACTATCCCGGCCCCACGGAGCGGGTCAGCGTGGGCGCGGAGCGCATCGGAGCTGGAGGGAAGACGGCGAATCACGAGCACTCCCTGGTCCGTCTGAAAAACCGTTTGCGCCAGCCGCAGAAAGGCCCGCAACGATTCGGAAACGGGAAAGGGAGCGGTCAGTTCGGCGGTAGTCTGCACCAGGGGCAAGAGCGATTCGACGGCTTGGCGAAAGGCCTGAACGCGGGCCAGGTGGTCACGCTCCCGTTTGGCGGGGCGAATCGTTTCCAGTTGTCTGCGGACGATGGCGAGCAAAGTGTCGCGGCGGAGGTCACGGCTCTTGTCGAGGTAATCGCGGACGCCCATTCGTAAGGCATCCAGGGGCGTGGCTTGGTGCGCGTAGCCGGTGATCAAAATAGCGACGACCTGCGGCCAGAAGACGCGCAGGTCCTCTAACAGTTGCAGGCCGTTATGTCCCGCCCCTAAGTTCCAATCGAGAATGGCCAAGTCAATCGGACGTTGGCTGGCGATTTGTAAGGCGGATTCCGCATCCCAGGCTTGAAGGAGTTCGCAGCCGGTATCGGCGTCGCGCAGCCACTCATACAGAGTGCGACGCACTGACTCTTCGTCATCCACGATCAAGATGGTCTCGGCCACGGCAGAAAACCTCGACCGATACACTGCTGGCCGCCACGAGAGAGTCACCGTTGGATCCTCGTGGCGCCCAAGGATTGCCCATCAGGTTCACGGACCAATAAGCCCGCGGAATGCCCTGGGGGTTGCTGAATTTGACACAGCCGGCCTTATAAGAAGATGGACCCGTAAGACCGGGTGCCGTGGGGAAAGTTCCGGTGATGGCGTTATCAAGGGTCGGGGTTATCGGCAGGGCGTGCCCTTGAGACGGACGTCTCCCTTGACGTACGTCGCACGAAAGACAGACCGGCCTTGCTGGAGGGCTTTGCGTTCAAAATTCGTGAGCCACTGCTGATCGGCTGGTGGCTCCGGACATGTTGTCTCTTGTAACTGAGTATGAGTACGGACTAAACCCTTCATCACCTCGAAATACTCAGCCACGTCACTGGCCATCAGCAGCCGTCCCCCGGGACACAGAATCCGCTCGCACTGGCCGACGAAGTCCTGTTGGAAAAGTCGGCGTTTGTGATGGCGCCGTTTCCACCAGGGATCGGGGAAATAGACGTGTACTGCTTGCAGGGACTGGTCCGCGAAATAACTGGGTAGGATGCGCCTTGCATCGCCGTGGATGAGGCGCACGTTCGGCAGGCCGCGTTTGGCCAGCCGTGTTGCCACATAAAGCACCAGGGCTTTTTCGATTTCGATACCCACGAAATTGATCTGGGGATAGTGCAGAGCACATTGCAACAGGAAGCCCCCTTTGCCGAAACCGACCTCCAGTTCCACCGGGTGAGCATTGCCAAAGATGGCGACGAAATCAAGGGTCTGCGGAGGCTCCGGGAGCGATACCAGATAAGGAGTGAGTCGCTCCAGGGGCAATCGTTTGTCGCGAGGTATCAATGTCCGTCTCATGTTCTCTTCTCCCGATAAAACGGCACACCGATGACCTCGGCCTCAAAGACGAGTTTGCCGCGGACAAAAGCCTGGGTATGGGATTGGATTTGCAGGCGGTGGATCCGCGACAGTTGGGCAATCACCACCAGCCGGTCGCCTGGGAACACTGGCGCGCGGAACCGGACGTGCTCCAGCCCGCCAAACGCCAGGAAATCTCCTTCGATCAGATTCAGATAGCGAGCGTAAAAGCTGCTCAGTTGCGCAGCCGCTTCACATATCAGTACCCCCGGCATCAGCGGAAAACCGGGCATGTGTCCCCGTTGCCAGAACGGTTCTCGCGGCACGTCATAGTAACCAACGGCTAAGCGCTTCTCCGGATCGGCATACACGACTGCCGTCAGCATCTCCATCTCATAACGCTGGGGATTGTACTGGCGGATATCTTCCAGCGTGAAGACGGGTTGGCTGAAATCGCATTGGGTAATGTCAAAGAGGACGGCGCGAGGCATAAGTCTGCATCCGCAAGATTTCACAGTGGCTGGCTGGGGCTTCTCTCAGGTTAGCAAAAGTGGTACGAAAGTCAGGGATACCTCCGTGAGGTTGCGCCCCCCAACACCGGGGCGATCACCCAAGACATTCCAGGATTTGCGAGAGTTCCGTGCAAAGCACGTCCGGGCGTGTCCGGGGGTCGTTGATCTGTTCGTTTTTTGCGCGTACTGCTGACTTGTCCCCGACGAATAAGGCGGTGCGGAAGCCAAGTCGGCGAGCCGGGGCGATGTCAGCCTCCACACTGCAACCCACGAACAGAACTTCATGGGGTTCCAAACCAGCGCGCCGCGTACGTTCCAGAAGCTCACGGAACAAGCGTTCGGAAGGTTTACGAGCGCCGAATTGATACGACCACACCTGGTGGGCATCGGGGATGAAATGCTCCAGGGCTTCCTGAAGGCCCTGCTCGTGCAGACCGCGCTGGAGGTGCAGTCGGCTGAAAGCCTGGCCGTCCGCCAGCAGACCCTGAAAATCGAGGCGCTCAGCTGCCTGCTCCAGGACGGCGGCCAGCTGGGGCATCGGTCGCGTGGCTTGGATACTTCGCTGGTAAAAG
>JANWVZ010000216.1 GCA_025056555.1 Gemmatales bacterium
CTGCGCACTGGAGAATACGAAGACGGTACCCTGGGCGAAATTTTCCTCGACATGCACAAAGAGGGCGCGGCATTTCGGAGCATCTTGAACTGTTTTGCCATTGCGGTTTCCTTAGGACTGCAACATGGTGTACCCTTAGAAGAGTTTGTTGATGCGTTTCTGTTCACGCGGTTTGAACCGAACGGGCCTGTGCAGGGCAATCCTCATATTAAGATGACTACCTCGATTATTGACTATATCTTCCGCGAATTAGCGATCACTTACTTAGGCCGGTATGACTTGGCCCAGGTAAGCGAGGAAGACCTGCGCGCCGATGCGATGCACCGGCAGACCTCGGAGCCGGAATACGAAGGTGAAGAAGTGGTGGCAGAGCGCATTTATGATCCGGGCGAATGGAAAGAGGAAGAACAGCGGCGCAATTCCCCAGCCTTCAGCAAGCCGAGAACGTCGCACCTTAATCCGCGGCTGTCGAGGACCGACAATGGCCATGATCCAGAGGCGCGCTCGCCCCGCTCCGATGCGGCGCGGCGCTCGGGGCCTGTCTTGCTGGCGCGGGCGACCCTCGCCGAGGAAATCCGCTTGGCGAGACTGAAGGGTTACGAAGGCGATCCCTGTCCCGAATGTGGCCAACTGACCCTGGTCCGCAGCGGGGCCTGTCTGAAGTGCGATACCTGCGGTGCCACCAGCGGTTGCAGCTAATCTTGGAAAACCTCTTCTCCTTCCCCAGATGGAGGATTGACCATGCTGATGACGCGGAGAGCATTTTGCCAGGTGGTGAGTGGAGCGGCTCTAAGTCTGACCGGCGCGGACTTATCCGCGGCGCTCCAGACACAACGTTATTGGTTGTACGTGGGCACATATACTCAAGGAAAAAGTAAAGGCATATATCTTTATGAGTGGTCAACGGATGGCAAGCTGAAAAGCGTGGGCTTAGCGGCTGAAAGTCCCCACCCGTCTTTTTTGGCAGTGCACCCCAGTTATAAGTACCTCTATGCCGTGGGGGAAGTGAACAGTCTGCAAGGTAAACAGACCGGGGCGGTGCGTGCCTTTGCCCTCGAAGTTGCAACGGGGCGTCTTACTTTTCTTAATGAACAAGCCTCCGGCGGGGGGGCACCTTGCCATCTGATTGTTGATCGCCCGGGCAGGCACGTTCTGGTTGCTAACTATACTGGGGGAACCGTAGCGGTCTTGCCTATCCAGGAAGGGGGACATTTAGGTGAGGCCAGCTGTGTGATTCAGCACCAGGGCAAGAGTGTCAATGCGGCGCGGCAGGAGGCACCTCATCCCCATTCGGTCAACTTAGACCCGACAGGCCGCTTCGCTTTTGTCGCCGACCTGGGTTTAGACCGCGTCGTGGTTTACCGCTACGAGGAAGCGCGAGGCCAATTGGTGCCTCATGAACCCCCCCATGCCGCTGTCGCACCAGGCGCCGGTCCGCGCCATTTTGCATTCCATCCTTCCGGAAAGTTCGCTTATGTCATCAATGAATTAGCTAACACTGTGACTGCTTTCACATGGGACCCTAATAAAGGAACACTTACGGAAATCCAAACGATTAGTACCCTGCCTAGAGATTTTACAGGCACCAGTTATACTTCCGAGATAGTGGTGCATCCGAGTGGCGAGTGGCTGTTAGGTTCTAATCGCGGCCACGACAGCATCAGCCTGTTTCGTGTAAATGCCAGCAGCGGCAAATTAGAATTAGTCAGTCATGCTACTAAGGGAATTCGCTGGCCACGAAACTTCAACATTGACCCCTCTGGGCGATTCGTCCTGGTAGCCAGTGAGCGCGCCGACAACATTGTAGTCTTTGAACTGGATACGAAACAGGGGGTCTTGATTCCCGTAAGTATAGAAACGAATGTCCCCACGCCGGTGTGCCTGAAATTCGTTCCCATACCCGCTTGATGAGCGATCCCTGGCCGACAAGTTTGTCCCCAGCGCGGAAGACTTAGGGCCTCTTATTCGACAAGGGGCTTCCTGGCTCTGGCGCGATAACGCAGCGTTGGTGGAATACTTGTTGGAGTATCCACACTACGAAACTCAGCTAAGAAGAGGAGCGAAACCTACGGAATTAACCGACAGACTAACGACAAGCCCTTCATGTGCTTAGGGGCGAGAGTGAGGTGAAGCCGACAGGGGCAAGCCGCGACGGTGGCCGCTTACGAAGGGGCAATTGGCCAGGAAGAAGCGCAGGGGCAGTTCCTTGGCCGAGGTTACCCCGATGCGTGGGCCGACCAGAATGCGGTCGGCTGAGATTGCGTCTGCTGAGTCGGCGAGCCAAAGAGTTTGGCCCAGGGTCAAATCCCAACCATCGAGTCGGCGATCAATGCCCAGGGCTTGGCACAGTTTGCCGGGGCCACGCGCCAATTCACGAAGCGGGCACGCACCGCGCAATTGTTGCATTGTTTCCACGCCGGAAAGCGGTTCCAGGGCACGAATCAGCACGGCACTCGGCACTCCCTCGGCTTCGGTGACGACGTTGAGGCAGTAACGGGTATGAATAGCATAGACGTAAGCGTGGCCGGGAGGTCCGAACATCGAGGCATTGCGCCGAGTGCGTCCACGGAAGGCGTGGTTCGCCGAGTCATTTTCCGCCAAGTAGGCTTCCGCTTCCACAATGCGTCCGCCCAGCAATACGCCAGGGGCCCATTCGCGAAACAGCCATTTCCCCAATAACTCCCGAGCCACCAGTTGCACCGGGCGATCGTAAAACCCGCGGCTAAGAACGGGCAGGGCCCGGCATGCGACCTCGCTCATGGTGCTTAGGTGAGCGTATTTACAAGCATCAAATTCCTCGGGCCGGACAGAAGGTGGAAGCGCGTTCGCCGAAGCAATCGGACGATGGCTCATGGGAGAAGGGGTTCAGCCTGAACGCCGAGTTCAGGCGTGCTCAGTCGGCATTTCACTGAATGATTCGTACAATGCCTGCATTAGTAATACTTACCCTCATGAGCAAGTGCTACAGCGCGGCTTCTATGTGGTCAAACAAATGATACAAACCCATCCGCCAGCGAATGGCGTCCAGAGGCAATCTGGAATACCGGCTGGATATGGGACTTGACACAAGGCTTGGCTCAAAGCTAACAAGAAAACCGGAGTGTGGGAGCATGATCACGCGGTTGGGCATCAACGGAGCCTGCGGACGCATGGGGCTGCGGCTAATCCAGCTGGCCCGCGAAGATGCAGAAATTGCTGTGATCGCAGCGTTGGAGCGACCCCACCATCCCTGTCTGGGACACGACATCGGCGAAGTAGCGGGCTTGGGACGCGTGGGCGTGCCGATTTCTACCAGTTTGCCATTAAGCGAACGACCTGACGTGCTCGTGGATTTTTCGTCGCCTGAGGGCACGTTACAAATACTGCGCTTGGCGCTCGACCGTGGCATCCCTCTCGTGGTAGCAACGACCGGGCACTCGCAGAAACAGCGCGAAGAAATTGAAGCCGCCGCACATCACATTCCTCTGCTGGTTTCTCCCAACCTGAGCCTGGCCATGAATGTGCTCATGGTGCTGCTCGAACAAGCGGCGCGTCTGCTGAAGGGGCGAGATTTCGACGTGGAAATTATTGAGATGCACCACCGCTTCAAGAAAGATGCTCCCAGTGGCACGGCGCATCATTTGGTGAAAATCCTTCAGCAGCAGCTCGGAGAAGGCGAATTGCGACACGGACGGGCCGGGATGACCGGCGAACGCGTACGCGGTGAGATTGGCGTGCATGCCGTGCGGGCCGGCGACCTGGTGGGCGAACACCTGGTCCTGTTCAGTACGCTGGGTGAATCGCTTCACCTGGGCCATCGCGCTCATAGTCGCGATTGTTATGCACGGGGAGCATTGCTGGCCGCGAAATTTCTCGTTCAGCAACCTCCGGGCTTGTATTCCATGCGGGACGTTCTGGGCCTGTAACGGGCACAGATTCGTGCCCCATTCCCCGATGAGCGGGATTCATTCTTGCAACGAACCCGCGGGGCTGGTGTGGCGTTAGGGGCCTCGGTCACCGCACAACACGAAGATACCAGACCTTTTTCAGGAGTCGCCATCGCCGGAATCGCCGAGGGATTTCAGCCGTAAACGCGCATTCGCGATCATGTTGACGTAAACGGTAACGGTCATGAGAAGCTCGAATTGCGTTGGAATTCGTAGATGGGCCTCCGCAGAGCACTTTAGGGGGCGGGAGCGGAGCCAGTCCTGCTGAGTGAAAACAACATGGGGACTTTCTGATCCCATAGAGCTTGTGGTACCGGTCGAACATGTGCCGACGAATCGGCCAATAGATTAGGGGAGATTTCTTGCTCGCGAGGCACCTCCCTTGATTGAATCTTCAAGACACTGAGGGGCACTAACAAGTCTGAGAGGCGTTACCCCCCGACGCTCATAAGCCAGGAAACTGTCAGGTGTGCGTTTCATTGGTACTGCTGCGCTGCAACCTTCCACTTCACGCCACGCGGCAAGGCAAACAGGTAGAAATGCCGACGCAAGTCATCAGTCAGCCCCGGACTCAGATGAAACACCACCACAATGTTTTCTTTGCCGCGCTGAACTTTGGGGGTAAGGCGATCACCGCCCGAGCCTGCCCATCGAAAGAAGAGGAGTTTCTCTTTGCGAAAATCTACCTGCCCGGCGATGGCCTCTTGTGTTCCCTTATCTGGAAATGCCTCGGCCAAGCCTTCAGCATCCGTGATGACATCGGGCATGTCCAAACGGCTCAACTCAGCTTCA
>JANWVZ010000217.1 GCA_025056555.1 Gemmatales bacterium
TTGGTTGCTTGCAGCCCAGGTCTTCAGTAAGCGAGTGCCTGGCGCTATATCCTCAGAAGTAATAGCGAACGTTTCCTGGCGAATTGACGGAAACGAAAAGTAAGTGGCAGCTAACACGCGGAAAATAAAAAGCAAGTTGCAGAGGGTTTGGGAAACTTGTAGCTAGCAAGAACGGTGGAGTAGCGTGCGGTGCTGCTAGCTTTGTGAGTAATCTGCCGGAAATGTGCTTGATTAACGAGGATGGGACCGACCACATCAGCGATCAGGGGGAAACGGAGGGGCGTTCGTGGGAGCTTACGACGGCGCTACGGTTAGAGTAGCCAAACGCATCACCGATTAAGAAAGAATCACGGAGTGTCCGCGAGAGCTTACTACGGCGTGGCGGTAATGGTATTCAAACGGATCGAGGGTCAAGAGAGAACCACGGGGCGTTCGCGGTGGCTGGCCCAGATGGTTAGGTCGGGTAACAATTCCTTTAGACGGCGAGATAAGTTTTCTATAGCAAAGCGTTCGCTGCTATAGTGGCCTAGGAGAATGACGCTTGCGCCTTCGGCTCGGGCTGACAGCAGGTCGTGAAAACGCATTTCGCCGGTCACAATCACGTCAGCCTGAGCACCGAGAGCGTCGGCCAGTAAATCGCGTCCTGCGCCACAAGCAATGGCCACGCGGCGTACCATTTGTTCAGGAGGGCCGACGAATCGAACCGATTCTTGCTGCCAATGTTGACGCACTTTGTCTACGAGCATTTGCAGCGTGAGTTCGCGAGGTAAAACACCGATACGTCCCGCGCCACCAGGACGATAGGTAGGACGCAACGGATAGACATCGAAGGCGGGTTCCTCGTAAGAATGGGCGGCCCGCATGGCGCGGATAGCTTCGTCCACTAAGCGTTCGGGGCAAATTACTTCCAGGCGCCACTCCGCTACTTCTTCGCGTCGTCCTTTCTGACCGACAGTCGGTTGGGTCACCTCGGTGCCGAAGAAACTCCCCGTACCCGCGACACGAAAGCTGCACTCACGGTACTGTCCGATAACGCCCGCCCCCGCAGCGAATAAAGCATCGCTGACTTTGGCTAGATCGCTCTCGGGTACGAACACCACAATTTTACATTGACGTTCGCCAAGGGCGGGACGTAACGGCTTGACCGATTCGAGTTGCAGAATGGACGCAATCTGGTCATTGATGCCGCCTGGGGCGTTGTCGTACGCGGTGTGAGCGCTATACACGGCAATACCTGCCCGCATCAGCGAGAGAACCAGTCGGCCCTCCTGTGTCTGATCGGTAACGCGTTTCACAGGGCGGTAAAACAGTGGATGATGGGAAATTACTAGATCGGCGTTCTCATGACAGGCCTCGGCCACCGTGTCCTGCGTAATGGTCAAACAAGTCATGATTCGAGCCACGGACTGATCCTGGCTACCCAGAAGCAAGCCGACGTTATCCCAATCTTCGGCCAACTCTAGGGGAGCCAAGAGTTGCAATATGGGCAGGACGTCGCGCAGTAATAGGCTTGGCATAAACCATCTCCCTATGCGAGCGAGCTACCTGACCGTCTGACACGGTCATTTGGGGGCGCAGGGATCCAGTGTTTTGGCCCAGTAGGGGTGATTTTACAAGTCGCAGCGCGAGAAGTGCACCACAGCGAGGAGCGCGGCCGAGCTGGCAATGAGCCAAGCCCAACCCAGGGCACGGACAACTGCCCAGGCATCGTATTGGCCCCGTATCAAGAACGGAAACCACGTCCACAGCGCTTGCGGATGGATTGGAGTCAGTCCGCTGAGCCAAAGCAAAGCCCCGGCGCTATGCACGATGACCCAGGCCAGCATCAGGGCTAGCGCTGTGCTCGGACAGATAGCGCTGAAAAACACGCCTATAGTAGCAATGGCCGCCAAGACGCTCAGCAATAACGCCAGCGCCCACAATGTGCCCAAGAAGGACAAGTCTTCGTGGCGGAGCAAAACGTAGGCTAAGAACCATACCAGGAGACCGAGTAAGAGGAGTCCGCCCAAAAGCGCGGCAAGTCGGCCCAGCCACTTGCCGAGGAAGTATGCATAACGGCTAATGCCCCGGCTTAAGACGGAGTCGGCCAGCGTGCCCCGCTCACTGGCGATGGTGCCGGCGCTGAGGATGATCATGAGCGTCGGCCCGATGACCAGCGAGGCCTGCCACAGTTCGGCGAGAATGCTGCTGGCCGATTGCACAATACCCGCCTGATGGTAAATAGCCGCCCGATGCAAGACGTAGCCGAGCGCGAGAGCGGCCAGTAATAGCGTGCCCACGCGAAATATCCAGCTTCGCCACGTTTGCCGCCATTCCATGCCCAGGACGGCGGCGAAAGGTAACCATCGCCATCTCAGGGCGGACAGCACCGAACGCGTGGCCGACACGGTGGCACTTACCATCAGGCCGCCTCCCGATAGCTCCAGGCCCGAGCGAAACCTCGAGCTTCCTCCTGTTCGACCAGTTGGAGAAAAGCCTGTTCCGTGGGCTGACCCGCGCTGCGCAGACTGAGCACGTCCACTTTATTATCCGCTAACGCCATAAACACACTGGCCAGCGCACTGGAAGCCAAGCCGTTATCTTGCAGGACGATGTCCAAACGGCGTTGTCGCAGCTGGGCCTGTTTGACCTCAGCCAAGCCCCGCACGGTTTGCAATACCTTGGCGATGGCCTTCTGCTCTCCGTCGAGTTCTAATTCGAAATGTCGGCCCCGCATTTTGCCCCGCAGTTCCTGTAGTGAGCCGCTGTAAATCAAATGACCCTCACTGAGCACGGCCACCTGGGTACATACTTCGTCCACGTCGCTGAGATTATGGCTGGACACGATGAGTGTCTTCTGCTGGCTGAGGTTCTTAATCAATTCGAGCATACTGCGGCGGGCTTCGGGATCCAGGCCATGCGTCGGCTCATCCCAGATAAGCAGCTCGGGATCGTTGATTAGGCTGGCGGCCAGGGCCAGCCGCACCGTCATTCCATGAGAAAAGCCTGCAATCGGCTCCCCAGAAACGTCGAGCAGTTCGACGGCGCGCAGTAGTGCGGCTAGTCGGGGTTTGCGTTCCTGGCGCGATAAGCCGAAGAGGCGGCCCATATAGTCGAGATAAGCGATCGGCGTTAGGCCTTTGGGAAACTGCGGTTGCGCGGGAATGTAGCCGATACGTCGGCGTAGGTGAGCGGCATTGGGCGTCATATATTGGCCGAAGACTTTTACCCAGCCCGCCGTGGGACGCTGTAGTCCTAACAGCAGACGTAGCAGCGTGGTCTTACCCGCACCGTTAGGCCCAACCAAGCCGAGCACCGCGCCTGCTGGCAGTTCCAACGTCACATCATTCAAGGCGATCCGCCGATTGTGATAGATTTTGGTCAGGTGTTGAGTTTCGACAATAGCTACATCCTCGGCCACGGCCGCTCTCCACGGCTTGATTTACATGGGCTGACCGGCAACCGATTGCGTATTGCTCTTGCGTCGGCTCACCCTGATGTCCCAGATGTTGCTCACTCCCTGGTGTAAGATGTCCCCGGAACCTTACACTGTCTTGGCCAGTGATGCAGAGCGCAGTTTCTGATTGAGCGGATTATAAACTCGCTTTTGCGGTTTGCCTAGCCCGGTTGATTCCCTCTAACCGATGGTAATTGGGATACAATATGTGGCGCCTCTGTCTGGGTCCGCGAATAGCACCGTCGCTGACAAGCAGCACCCCCTGATTCGGGCAGCCTTCGACTCCAAGAATGGCCTGGAGAATCCATCATGGCGGAATATCGCACGGTACTGAAAAGGGATGAACTACCCGAAGAAACTGGGCGCACTGTGGAAGTTGACGGCAAACTCATCGCGATTTTCCGCTACCAGGGCAAGCTGTACGCGATTGACGATACTTGTCCCCACATGGGCGCCTCGCTCGCGGAAGGCTATGTGGAAAACGGCATAGTTACGTGTCCGTGGCATGCCTGGCGCTTCCGTTTACAAGACGGCGCCTGGGTGGATAACCCACGCCTGAAAATCGGCTGTTATGCGGTGCGTGAGGTTGGCGACGAGATTCAACTGGCCTTACACGAACCGCATTCCAGTTAGCGGTTGTCGAAAGCGCACTCGAAGCTGTTAGCTGCGTGCCCCGGATGCGAACTTTATCGCCCACTTAGCGAACCAATGGGGCAAACCTGTCCTTCTAAACCGGGAGTTCTCGGCAGTTTTGCCGCTAAAGCACGGCTATGTTGTCCGCAGTTGCCCTACTGAATCACCGCAGATAAGCAATGTAGATAGGAGTCCAAAGAGCTGCGGTTAGTCCGACAAACAGGAGCGCGCCGAAGAAGGCAATTTTCCATTTGTGATAGCCATTGGTCCAGTAATCCACCCTACGGGCGACTAGATATATCACGAGGAACAGGACGACAGTGCCCAAGCCGCCATAGATGTAGCCCCAGATGCGACGAGAAGGCAGGGCTTCCAGTCGCCCGACCCATTCTTCGAGGACCTCAGGCGGAACGTTGAAGGTGATGCGTCGCGTGATACGAAGCTGGCCGGTCAGTGGGTCTTGAATTTCTTGACGTGAGGACGTTTCCTCGACTGAGGGATGTTTGCGTAACCAGAGGAGTTCCCGTTCGGCTTGTTGAGTGGTGAGGGAAACTTCTGCCAACTCCATTGCGAGCTTTTGAATCTCCTTTCGCAGGGCGTTATGGAGATTGGCTTCCGACACGGCGTCAT
>JANWVZ010000218.1 GCA_025056555.1 Gemmatales bacterium
CCTCAGGCACGCCAGTAGGCCTGCCTTGACTTTGCAGACTCACCGCCCACAGGCGCCATCTCAGGCCACCAAAAGCTGAGACGCCAACGTCTTGATTGCCCTGCGCAGCAGCGTTCCGCCCCACTCTGCGATCTGTCGCAGAGACCTCCGAACCCTCAGTCAACTCTTTGGGAACGTTGCCCTTTTCCTGGCGCCATTGCCGGGACATGTTCTTTAGCCGTTCCAACCACTCCAGTTTGCGTTCCTCAAGCCAGCCCAATACCTGCGGCCAAGGCATTTCTCCAACAAACTTTTCCCAATTGTAAAAGACAACAAAAACACTCCGTTCGCACGGCCAGAGTCGGCTCCCCCAGTACCTCAAGAGTTCCCTCATCCGTGTTGAAAACTCGCGCAGCGCTATAATCCCTTGATGTTCCAGTACAGCGTAATCGAACAGGCAAATGCTGGCATCCGCCTCGCCTGTGAGCTGGTTGCTCAGGCGCACGACGACCGCGCCAACGTCCTTGGGCTTATGCTTCACTAACCAGCACGCCGCCTCTTTCTCACCCACCATCACGCACACTTCGACTACCGCTCGCGCCGAACGGCTTTGACGAGCCTCAGACGATTGACTCGTTCCCGCCCTCGTGCCCTGATTTTCTCGGCCCAAGGCTTAGCTCACCTCTTCGTACCATCGTCGCAGTAGATTGAGCGGTTCCCGATACTGCGGGCTTCGCCGGTCAGCTTCGCTCAGGGGGCAAGGCTCGCAGCCAAGCTGCAGCCCTGGCCAAAGGATAGTCTATCATGCCGCTAGGTCGGAAATCTTTGCTTACGGGGGAGTCCCACCGCGCCACCAACTATCGGGCAGTGCCAGGCAGCCTTAGCTGCGTCGGCGAATTGCATTTGCTCCTGCTCAGCGCAAAATCATATCCCCCCCATCACCGTGACTATTACTCCTACTTCCGCCTCACAGTTGCAGCGACGTCCGTGTGAGCAGAGGAAAGCCGTGGCGCGTCAACGCGGTTTCAGCGCGAGGCTTCAGGGACCGACGGGATACTTTCCGATTGCCATTCGGGGCAGCAGCCGTAGTCTTGAAGGAGTTTGTCCAAATCCGATTTCAGACGGCCTAATTCGCCCGTCGGGTCGTGCACTTCCAGAGTCACGGTGGCGTCCACGGCACGCAATTTCTCCGCCGCTTTGAGCAGTGGGTACAGCATACGGGCCGTGGTTTGCACGCGCAGGGTCATTGGCTGTTTTGCGGGTGGGGTTGGTGGTTGGGGCCGAGACTCGGCACGAACGATGGCCACGTTGGGCCGCGTAAGCTCTTCTTCGGGGATCTCTTCGTGCACGTACACTTTCTCGCCGATGCGCACGCCAAACAGGCCCCGTTGGGCCCCTTCGCGAAGAGTTTGCTTCAACGTTTCCTGCGGAGCGTGGACAATGGGCTGGCCGGGAATGCCGGTCATCAGCGTTTCGACCTGCTGCACGGGGAGTTCGCCCCGTTGTTCCAAATCACTCCGCAAAGTCTCGAAGAAATACTCCGGGGCCAGGCGATCCAACACGATGCTCTCCTGACGCAAGGCCGCCTCAATGTACTGCGCCAGGGTTTTCGCCTTGAACACGTCGGCCGACTGCCTCAGGCGGATTTCCTCGATGCCCTCCCGACTGGGCCGATACAGACGCGTATAGGCTTTGAGCAGCTGCGCCTCTAACTCGGTCTCCTTATCCTTGAGCTGTGCGCGGACCTGCTCCTTGTCTTCGCTATCGAGTTCGTGGAACGAGGCGGACTGGATCAGGCACTGCAGAGCTAAACAACGTCGTAGGGCGGCCCGCACCGCGTCGAGGTATTCCGCACGAGGGGCGACGAACACCAGCTGATTCTTATGTTTGCGGAGGGCGCCGCCCGCGTATTGGGCCGCCTGGCTCATCCACGCCTGTTCCTCGGCTATTTCCGGGCCTAGCACCACCAGGGTCGGGCGCGGCTGATCGGGCACTGCGGTCGCCTCAGCAGGCGCCAGTAGCACTTGAAACACGCCCTCGCCCCGGCCTCCGATACGATGCAGCCGACGCTGCAGCTCCTGCCGCAGCCGTTCCTCGTCCTGCGCGAGTTCTTCCTCATAATCCAGGATCACCTTGTTCAGGTTGGGCCGGGCGGTGAAGTAATAGCGGCGATCGCGATACCGTAGATACCACAGTTCCTCGCGGAGCCGACTCAGCACTTCCGAAACCATGGCCGGCGTCAGTTCAGGACGCAGCAGCGCGGTGCGGATTTCGTCTTCGGTGGCGCCCTTGTCGCGGCTGCCGGTAGCCACGCTCGAAAGCAACGCGCACGTGGCCGCACCTCGGCCCAAGCGTTCGCGGACATATTCGCCGCCCAGGGCCCGTTCAATGAGCCCCGCGCGCTCCACGACGTCGCCCGTAATGATCGCATCGAACCCGCCGTCCAGCAACTGCACCACTTCTCCGCGGATATGCCGATCCGCCAAGTCCACATGATGCGGCTGAATCAGCAGGGCGTGGCCCGGTCGCTGATCCCACAAGCGCCGCAGCACTAACGCCAGCAGCCGTAACGCGCCCCGTGTGCGTTGAAAGCGGGGATGCGGACCCCAGCGCTCATACAGCAGGTCTATCAAAGCGGGGTGAAACGGATACGCCGCCAGCATGCGATTCTTATACTCCGGCGAACGCAACAGGTCGGGAAAGAAGCGTGCGTGTTCCTCGTAATAACTCTGATACGCCTCCACCACCCGCTTGTGTTCCCGCTCGTTACCGAGACTGCGAAACAGCCGGCGCCGCAGCACGCCAAACACTTCATCCTGCGCCACGGGCGTCTCCACCAGTTCCACACGACCGAAGACCTTTTTCACATACTGAAACAGCCTTTCGGCCGCTTCGCTGCTTTCGGAGCAGACCTCGATGGGACTCGCGGGCATAGCTGCCACCAGCACTCCGCGCGGACATGCCAGCACTGCTGTGCTCAGGGCGCTGAGAAAGGTGCCGGTTTGTTCCGCCAGGTTACTCGCCCCGACCTTCACCCCAGCCGCTTTGACCAGATATTCCAACACCTCATCCATCAGGATCAGGAACGGTTGGTAGTGCTGCAACAGTTGGGTCAGTAATTCGCTCCCAGGGGCCAGGCGTTGCCGGTCCAGTTCCGCTACCAGAGCATAGCCGGAAGGACCGCCCAAACGATAGGCCAGTTCCCCCCAGAGGGTGCGCAGCCCCAAGCCCTCGGCCGTGCGCCGTTCCAGAACATCCAGCCCGCGACCATCCAACACCGCCACCTGAATATTGCGCGGCAGTGCCCGCAGGTTCAGGTGCTCGAGGATCCGCCGCACCGCCTCATGCTCCTCCGCCACCTCGGCATGACGCGCCAGGTGAAACAGCGCCGTCATCGTGTGGGTCTTGCCACCCCCGAACGGGGTCTCCAGCCGCAGGATCGGCGCACCCCGTCCCGCCACCCCCGACAATCGCCCCACAACTCCTTCTAACAACCGCTCCAGGCTCCTGGTCATAAACGTCTTATGAAAGAACCGCTCGGCCTCGGTATAGTCGCGGTCGGCCACGCCCTGTTCCACTTGGTGTAAACTGATGGCAAACAGCGATGGATCGGGATCCCGTTCAAAGACATCGGGATGTGGCTCGCACACCTCCCACACCCGCCTCAGTCCCTTGTTCGCCATAGCGTTCTCTCCCACAAACATCCCTGACCCTAGCTTCCGCACATCAGGTCAAGGCATACTGTACAGGTCGTCCTAATGCCGCAGCCGTCTCATCCCTGCATCCTAGCTTCCGCACATCGGGTCCAGGCATACTGTACAGGTCGTCCTAATGCTGCAGCCGTCTCATCCCCGCATCCTGGCTTCCGCACATCGGGTCAAGGCATAGTGTACAGGTGGTCCTAATACCGCAGCCGTCTCATCCCTGGACCCTGGCTTCCGCACATCGGGTCAAGGCATGTCAAAAAAGGTCGGTTGCCGTTTACTTTGTTCCACGGCCGCGGCTTCGCGCAGTAAGCCGCGGCGGCTGCCCAACAGTTGCTCCAGCGCCTGGACTTCCTCGGCCAGCTTGCCGTCCTGCTGTTGCCGTTCCACCTCGAGCACCGCTTGGGCTATCTTCCAGAACGGATGGTGCTCGCCCGTCACGTTCAGATGCGCCCACCATTGCGCCAGCGCTTCCCGCTCCCCTTTTTGCCACCACCACAGCGAAAGATGCAGGTGATCGATCCCAGGCCAGGCCGCGATTTGCCCGTCGTTCTCCGCCGATGCCAGCCATCGCTTCACCAGGCCATCGCTCAGCCGTTCGGCATAACTCGGCAGGCTCACCTCCGCCCCACGCCGACGTATCAGCCCATAGCGCCGCTCCAGTTCATCTAATTCCGCGCCCACCCCCTTGGCTAGTTTATTGGCCGCGTCGAAATCCAGGTTCTGGCCTCCATAGGCCCAGCGGTACAACACGTAAAATCGGGTCGCCCCATCCAGCTCCGTCAGACCTAACTGCTGCAGGGCAAATCCTGTGGTGAAGCTGCGGGTTTCGTCCAAGAGTTCCCCCACCTGCACCACCTGGCCGTCGGGACGCATCACTTGCCGATACTTGCCGAACACCGCCACCGCAGGGCCGATCGCCGAGATAAAAAAGTCCGCGCCGCCAATCCCCGCCTGCCAGAAG
>JANWVZ010000219.1 GCA_025056555.1 Gemmatales bacterium
AATCACGCCGGCTTCCGCTCCACAGCTCCCGCTCTGGACAATACATGGCGTTTCCCTCTTTGTCTATTTGTAATTCTCTACCCATATTAGCAAACCCTTCAGCTTTATCAACTGTTCTCTAGCCAATTGCAAGGTTAGAAGAGGCAAGGAGTCTCGGCGGTGCCATAAAACTTGGCCAGAAAGCTTATGAAGACGCAAACGTAACTCGTTTTCCTAGTAGCCTTTGGCCCGCCGCAGCCGTTTCGGCAAATGGAAACCGTCAGGAAGGTCGAAGTTACAGACAATGCGTTTTGGCTGGCGTTACGCCGCAGCCGTTTGGGCAAATGGAAACAGTCGGGAAGGCCAGTTCGCGGCAGCTGGCACGAAGTTGCGTTCTTGGATCGGAAGTGTCTTTTGCCTCCGAGTTGACAAGGGGGGCGGAAGTGTGCAAGATACCCCAAGTCGGAAACCTTGCAGCAAGGAGCGATTCATGCTCAAGCGGTTATTTGCCACCAAGTCCTTAGATGAATTGATGATCGAAATTCATAGCGAACAGCGCTTGCGTCGGGTGCTGGGACCGAGCAGCCTGGTTGCTCTCGGCATCGGGGCGATCATCGGCGCAGGCATTTTCGTATTAACTGGACAAGCGGCAGCTAAATATGCGGGGCCGGCGATTGTGTTGTCCTTTGTCATCGCGGGCATCGGTTGTGCATTTGCCGGGTTGTGCTATGCCGAGATGGCCTCGATGATTCCCATCGCGGGGAGCGCTTACACCTATTCTTACGCCACGATGGGAGAATTACTGGCCTGGATTATCGGTTGGGACTTGATTCTCGAATATTCCTTTGGCGCTGCTACTGTGGCCGTAGGCTGGTCTGGCTACGCCGTTAGCTTTCTAAAAGATTTCGGTATCACTATTCCCCCTCACCTGACCGCAGCCACTGGCACCCAATTAGTCAACGTTCCGAGCGAAGGTTGGCGACCTTTGACGGAGGAGTTGATGAAAGCCCTTATCGAGCGGGAGATTGATTATACCAGGCTGGAGCAAACCGAAGGCTGGTTCAATCTGCCAGCGATAGTTATCGTGTTAATAGTTACCTCTATCTTAGTGGTAGGCATCCGGGAATCGAGCTTTGTCAATAACCTCGTAGTGGCACTCAAAGTGGGTATTCTGGTGATATTTTGTCTGGCAGGATTGTGGTTCCTTCTCAAGCACCCGGAGATCTGGAGCAAGAACTGGGAACAGTTTATTCCGCCTCAGCCTGAACAAAAAGAATTCGGCAAGTACGGACTTAGTGGCATACTGAGGGGCGCAGGCGTGATTTTCTTTGCCTACATCGGTTTCGATAGCGTTTCTACCGCCGCCCAGGAAGCACGCCAACCGCAACGAGACATGCCTATCGGAATCTTGGGGAGCTTAGCTATCTGCACCATACTTTATATCAGCTTCGCTATCGTGCTTACGGGGATAGTGCATTACACCAAGTTAGATGTTGCCGACCCGGTTGCAGTAGGGATTGATGCAACAGGAATGAAGTGGCTCGCTCCCTGGGTGAAGATAGGTGCCATCGCGGGACTTACTTCAGTGATCCTCGTCATGCTTCTGAGTCAACCGCGTATCTTCTGGATTATGGCCTTAGATGGTTTATTACCTTCGTGGTTTGCACAGGTGCATCCTCGATTCAAGACTCCCTATATCACGACGATAATTACGGGAATTTTCGTCGCCATAGTAGCCGGCATGGTTCCTCTCGGTATATTAGGCGAGTTAGTAAGTATCGGTACCTTATTAGCTTTTTGCTTAGTCTGTGCAGGGGTATTAGTGCTACGTTATGTGCGTCCCGAGGCACCTCGACCATTCAAAGCTCCTGGCATGCCGTACACAGCGCTTCTGGGCATTGCGGTTTGCGGCGCGCAAATGCTCGGCTTGCCCTGGGACACATGGCTACGTTTACTTATCTGGATGGCAGCCGGTTTAGCTATATATTTCCTCTATAGCATGCATCACAGCAAAGTAGGACAGCGGTTCCGCACGGGTACAGTTGTTCCGACGGAGGCAACCCTTAGTCCTGCGCAACAGGCGGAGGCGGGTGATTCGTTACAAGGTCCTGTTACGGGAAGTTGACAATAGTCAGCCCAAGGGGAGCACGCAATCCTATGCGCATCAGAATATTCGTACCCTGGCCGCCGTTTATATTGCCTTTTCCTCCCACATTCACAAAGCTGAAATTAATAGAGTCATCTCCAGCTCCGAGATTAATTGTCATATCTCGAGCTATGGAGGCATTGATAAGTTCTACATGGTCCTGACCCTGTCCCGTCTGAATAAGAAGTTGGCCCTGAGTAGTTCCTGGTAATCCGGCTATCTGTGAACCGGCGAGCAACACAGTATCATTTCCGTCCCCTGTGATTATTTTCAGGTTGCCGTTGAGACTGATTCCAGTTATGGAGATATTGTCCTGGTCAGGGACAAGTCCTCCTGAGAGCAGGTCTATACCCCGTTGAAAATTCCCGCCTTGTATGTTCACTGTATCATTGCCTGCTTCCAATTGCGATAGGAAGGTGCCCGTGAAGTCGCTCTCTAAGATGTTTAGCGTGTCCCTACCAATCCCCGTGCGCAACGATGTAGAACCAAGGACTTCTAAATACTCCATGCGGATGGTGTCATTGCCTGCTCCACTGTCAACGAGAAGCTTATCGCCTACCGTGAGAGGTTGGACGCGAGGCGGGACGACGTTGGCCAGGAATCGGCCGCGCAAAGTAATGGAGTCATGGCCTCGGCCGGTTTGTAATGTCAGGCTACTGAACTGGCCCAGATATGGAGCATCTCCAATCTGCATCTGCACGATAGCCCGTGGAGTGCTGCCAGCATTTATCTCCACGGGCCCAGCGATAGAAAAATTGCTCCACCGCGTAAAGAAACTGCCATCTCCAGCCAAGACGCGAAACTGTCCAATAAAGTTCTGTATCTCGTTCACCCATAAACTGGCCCCGCCTCGACCGAAGTTTACCGTGACATCGCCGAACAACTGGCTAACGGTCTGATTGATGTTCCGAATAATTACGGTATCATTGCCTGCATTCATATTAATGCGAATGGAGCCGCGCGGTTCGGCAGCAATATAAGCTGTTAATGATTCCTCCCCTCCGTTGATCAAAGTGGCATTCCGTCCAGAAACCTGCAAAGCCTCGGTCGAACCTAATTGCTCTATAACTATAGTATTATTCGCACCATCTCCCTGAATAATGAGATTGTTCAGTCCATCAGTAAATACAGTGACATTGCCATCGGGGACGCAACGGTCTTCTAAAGGCTCTAAATGCAAGCGTATTTTCGCTGACATTCTAAGACTCCGTGATAGACTTGGTCAGTGCGTCTTGTCGGTTGCTTCCAAGAGAAGAGATCACTTACTGAAGCAAAACTTAGACTAAGGGAAATTGCGCAACGAGGAAGTGCCTTGGTTTCCTTGACGGAAAATGCGATCACGGCCTGGACCACCATCAATTAGTGCCGTGCTGCCGAAAAACCGGTTGCTACTTGTGTTAACATAATCATCGCCAGCTCCCAGGTGGATAATCAGCCGCATATTAAAGGTGTTGTTAGCGACGAAAACGACATCGTTACCTGAAGAGGCGTCTATTGATACGTCGCCGAAGAACTGATTCCGACCAGTCAGGCTAATCGAATCGCTCTGTGCTCCTGTGCGAATGCTCAAGGGACTATAAAATCGGCTGCCTGAGACACTAACCGTGTCTCGGTCTGCGCCTGGACCGGAAGTATGAAGACTCGCTGCCCTGTCGATTTGTGAACTTTGGATCAGGATAGAATCGTTACCTGAGTTGAGGCTGGCAAATAGTTCGCCATGGATGACCGACTGAAGGATTTTCAGGGTACCGTCACCAGCGGTCTTGAGGAAGCGAAGAAAACCGCTGACCTGTCCCAACCCGCCGGGGTCAAGCCCCATCGTGGAGCGAAACATCTCCAGTGTGTCATTACCTTGGCCGCTGGTTATATTAATTCCTAATCCGAAGGTGCTCTGACGCAGCAGCACACGGTCGTTACCCGAGCCGCCGCGATAGTGTAACTCCCCCTCAATGCTGCTTTGGAGAATATTCGCTAAATTGGCGCCGTTACCGGCGACAAAATTCAGACTCCCGGCGATGACTACAGGGCGCACCGAACCATCAAGGCGTAGTTCATCATTACCATCCGAACCGCTCATCCAGAAATGGTCTCGAACAACAACGTTATTGCTCAGGCGCACGAAGTTATTGCCTCGCCCCAAACTGAGGCGGAGCTCGCCGTTGATGTTAACGCCATCTATAAGTTCTATCAATTCGTCACCATCTCCTGCGGCAATACTCAGAGCGCCGAGGAACTCTGCGCCGGTAAGGCGAACGGTCTTGTTGCCGCCGGAACCAAAATGCAACTGAACGCCGGGATTAGCGTTAGGTTCGCCAGGGGTAGGACCGCTGGTGAAGGCTAACACATGAGGAATAGGGGTACCGCCTCCGCCCCCCCCCCCCCCCCCCCCCACACCGGGTATGTGGTGGAGGGTTCCCCGGTAACCCAACACCCGGTGATGAACCCCCCCAAAGGCCAACAAAAGTAAAACCCT
>JANWVZ010000021.1 GCA_025056555.1 Gemmatales bacterium
TGGGACACACATACACCGGAACCGCAAGCCCGCGAATATTATGCTCCTGACCGGGCGGAGCGGCATGTTGCGTCGCATACTCCAGGTACGGGAGAATCTGATACGCCCAGCCCCAGCTTTGATAAGGAGGGCCGGCAGGAACTCCCTGAATAAAGATTCTGGGAGAATTAGCGTCGTACCCGCCTGTAGGCAGGACGCGGAAATCGTTTTGATGATTGTGGAAGGCCAAAGCAATCTGGTTCAGATTGGAAGCGCAGCGCATTTTGTTCGATGCTTCCCGCACGCGTTGGATAGCTGGAAGCAACAACGCCATGAGGAGACCAATAATCGCAATGACTACCAGCAACTCGATCAGCGTAAAGCCTCTGGACTTGAGAATACGTACCTTCATGGGACACCTCCTTCAGCAGGCTAGAATTGTTGTGGAAATATGCACATGACGCCCCGCAGCCTGAATAGGCCCCGAACCTATCCAGCGCTCCACCTTTCGACCACCCCCATCACACACTCATATCTTCAAGCGCCAGGAAGTGCTAATGCAATCAAAATTTCGCTCGCAGTTCGCTGTATTATAATGCTATCACTGAGGCAATATAAGAAAAGCTTACTGGGGGACTAGAGGCTACTTTGCTGTAGGATAATCAAGTGCTATTGTTGAGCCCGTGTCTGCTGAGAACTAACAGGGATGATTGTTTCCATAAGTGAATATGCTGTGAAGTGAGTACAGCAAGGGGATGGGGTACGTTTCTGTCAGGCTACCCCATCCCCTGCATTGATAATTCGCGAATTACTACTGCTCTAAATCGCGGACGTTGTAAGCTTGGCCGTCGTTGCGGATAGCCGCACGCCGCAGGACTTCAACCGCGACGGTGTAACGAATGTTACGAATCGAACGGTCGGCCATGACTGCGTTAAAGGAACCCACGTGCGCCGAACCGAATTGAGCAGCAGTCAAGTTATTTGTGGTCGTATAAATGGGCGGATCGGCATCTACATCCTGCCCCACCGCCGGAGGAACAGGCGAGGTCGTGATGACATGCACTTGACCGATCACTTCCGCATCAAAGCCTTGCGTCCAACCAGCGTTGTTATGGTTAGGACCGGCCACTTCGTATTTCTGCTTGTGCATGCGTTTTTCACCAAGGAGAATGGTGTTGGACGTGCCATCGGGGAAGCCAGCGTTCAGGTCTATAGAACGACGATGCGAGGCCTGGGGATGGGCCATCCCGCTGGCTACGAGTGCCCCACTCATGGTGAAGTCGTTGTACGGGGCAACGGGGTAGTTCCCAAGAGCGTCGCTCACTGCGGCTGGCACACCACCGTTACCTACGTAATCATTGGGAGCAATCAAAGCCAGGAGGGTACCTGGTACGGTTTGCGGTTTACGACGGCTTGGGCAGAAGTAAGAAGGCACTACGGTAGCACGAACGTCATTGTCGCTATTAAAGGCCCACAGGTTGCGTAATTCAATCGCCGGTAACACCTGATACATCCAGCCCCAGTTCTGCTCTGGAGGGGCTGCCGGCTGAGCGGGAGCAGCGGGAACGTTTCCGCCGGTTGCGGAGTTGGTCGTATACGGTGGACTTAGAGTGGGGTTATAGACGACACGACCAGTACCAGGCCAGCCCGCGGTGGGGAAGATGTTGAAGTCATTGTGGAAATTGTGAAATGCGACAGCCAACTGGGACAGGTTATTAGCGCAACGCATACGGTTAGCAGCTTCGCGGACGCGCTGAATGGCCGGCAGGAGCAAGGCCATCAAGAGTCCGATAATCGCGATGACGACGAGCAGCTCGATGAGCGTGAAGCCACGACTTCGTCGGCTCACACACACCCTACGCATGACAGTACCTCCTCTTGGTAGAAAAGACCTGAATAGAAATTACGAGCAGGCGCCGCACCTGCCCTGGTTAGTTGAAGAAATAAGGCCCTTCGCTTCCCTCACCCACACCTTGTCAAGTTCCTGAGTCACGATTCGTCATTTCCCCGTGGGCTATACTAGCAAATTAGCAAATGGCAGGCAAGAGGCTAGGAAGAAATTTTTCGAGAATCCCTTTCTGACTCGCTTTTTAATAGTTGGGGGGCATTACATTTTCGCCCAGGCGAATGGTGGACAGGGCACGATAAGTGGCCAAGTCAATCGTTTCGCGGATGAAACGGATGGAACTATCGGCCATCACGAATTGCGTTCCTCCGGGATGACGACTGCGGAAGGAGTAGCGCTCCTGCCATTGGCCAATCCCGCTGCACGGAGCAGCCATGTTAGGCAACATGCAGGCGTTAGGCGGAATGGCGCAGGTCGCTGTGCACATATTGGAGTACACCCAAGTGCAACAGTGCTGGTCTAATTCTGGAGAGCGCTCGCCGATCATAAATGTATAGGCTGTGCCATCGGTAACATCGGTGAGAGTAATGCGTTCTCGAACATCTGCACGGTAAAACATACCGTTACCATTATCCAAACCATTGCAGTCATTCTTATTGGGATCGGTGAAATTGTAGCCCGCACTCGACCAGCACCAGTTCGATCCTTCCACGCCGCCGTAGTTAATCATCGCCACTTGAACACTGAAGTTCACGGCACCGCGTACACCAATGGCGCGAGCCCGGTCGCTGGGGCAAAACATGAAGTCGAGCTGCGTTGCTAAAGGATTCAAAGCGGGGTTTGTACTGCCGGGATTACCAAACGTAGCTTGATTAATGGTGGTGTTATCAATGTTGCCCATTCCACTGGGATCAGCGCTGCGAATCCTATCAAACAAATCGGAACGCTCAAAATAGGGCAGCAGCCGAGCGAAGAAACACCATTGAGGTTGGTTCGCGTCGCAGCAACCGCTGTTATTATTGACGTTGCCCGTACGAGGAAGGATTTTCCAGTCGTTGACGTAATTATGCACAGCCACGGAAAGATGCTTGAGATTGTTGCCACAGCGCATACGATTGGATGCTTCGCGAACCCGCTGGATGGCTGGCAATAGAAGAGCCAGCAAGAGTCCTATAATGGCGATGACCACCAACAGTTCAATTAGCGTGAAGCCAGCAGCTGACTTGCGCTGAGATCCCCTACGCATGACGGCATCTCCTCTTTGTGAAAGGCCTCAAAGGAAATTTATGAAGGGAATCGCACACACTCCCACCTCGTGCGACCTTTGCTATATCGAAGGCGAGCCAAGCCTTTGAACTCGCTCACACTAATTCTCCCAGTCTGACCGCAAACCTTATTAGTAAGAGTACAAAAGGCCGGAGGGTTCGTCAAGGATTTTTAGAGCATTTTTCATAATTGGCTTCGGGCTCGAGCTTCTTAGCCCACGGCGCCGGCAGGTTCGCCCCAGGCTGCAGACAGGCTGGTGCTGGGCCATTGAAAGGATAGGTTCAGCGTAGCGGCGTTTCCGGGTGGCGCAATCGAAAATAATGCCTGACACTCCGGCACCACTGCGAGTGGTGCCAGAAGAAAGTACGGGTTTTCGGGTGGCGCAATCGAAAATAATGCCTGACACTAAGCCACGCGAATCAACGTGTTATGATGGCTTTATAACAGACCGTCCGAAGGTAAGTGACACGGGTACTTCGGCGGTAATCGCAAGAAGATAACGTCCAGCTTGATGATGAGTCGCTTTGAGGGTGAGAATATCTACACATGATGGCATTTCAGAGCGAATCGTCCAGCCAACTCTATGTTAGCTGAGATTCATGAATTTCTTTACTGCGGTCACTGATGCTTATGGAAATGGCCCCGATCAAGTCTGGCCCGATCAAAGCATTGTTTGCGAAACTGTGTACGTCGAGGGTTGTCGAGCTGTTGCTAATTTGAGTCCAGCTCGACGAACGCCAATAGCT
The DNA here is from genome assembly GCA_025056555.1 of Gemmatales bacterium. GTDB lineage: Bacteria > Planctomycetota > Planctomycetia > Gemmatales > HRBIN36 > HRBIN36. The sequence goes on from JANWVZ010000021.1 coordinate 3,838, forward strand.
TTGGTGCTTGTCTCCGGCGTGATCGGGATAAATGGCTTTATCGGGAATGAAGCCTGGAGTTCGCGATGAGAATTCGGTTCGGCGAGACGGTTTCCGGATCAAATCGCTGCGTTTTCCTGTGTGTTGGGTGGGATGCGTCCTCACGGTTTTTGGTTCGTCCCAGGTTGCATAGTTGTTACAACCGCCTTCCGTGGTAACGGCGGCATGAGCGCCAGGAATGATTTAGCGGTAAGGCCCCTTGCAGCAGTTAGGCTGGCACATACAATATTGATGGTAAGTTACTCTTACAGCACAGGGCTGCCAGTAACGCACAGACGAGGGGGACAGGTCATGCCGGAAGAGTTTTACACATTGCAGCAAGCTGCGGCGCGGCTAGGTCTACCGCCTGAGCGACTTCGACAGATGGTACAACGCAACGAGATTCGTGCCTTCATGGACCGTGGAGAGCCTATGTTCCGCAAGAGTGATGTTGAGGAAATTAGCAAGCGGTTGGGTTTGAAAAGTGATGCGAGCACGGGGCCGCCCACGCCGAAACCGAGCCCGGCGCCGGAGGTGAAGTCCTCTGAAGATAGCGGTCCGCGAAGCTCCAAACCAGCGGCGTCGCCGAGTGCTCCTGAAAGTCCGTCGGGGCGCGAGACCATGCCTGCAGGTTTGGATGCGGTGCCTTTTGAGATCGCGGATGGTCCAGGCACGGTAGATCTGGCGAGTGTGTTTGAGCAAGGGCCACGTACGCCCGGCACCGATAGTGATGTCCGCCTAGTACCCGATGGCAGCGATATAAACGTGGTGGTCTTTCCCCCCGATGCCGATAAGCCACTGTCGCAACCCAGTAGCGGTAAGGACAAGCCGGAGAGTCAGGTACGCTTGGAGCCTGGTCAACCCGCGGCCGAGGCACAGCGTCCGCGATTGTCACAGTTGGACGTTCGCTCAGGGGACAGCGATAGCGACGTGCGCCTGGTGGATGTGGACGGGCCGCAAATCGTACCAACCACTGGTGCTGCGCGCCACGACAGTCGCATTCGCCTGGAACCTGACCATCGATCGGACGTCAAGAGCGACAGTGGCGTTAAAGCTGAGCCGCGTTCCCCGGAAGGCTCCGATTCGACGTTGCAACTGGAAGTGAACCTGGACGAGGAACTGCAGGGAGCCGAAGAGCAGCGTCGCCGTGTCAGTGATTCCAGCGAGGAACGGGCTGCCGCGGAGATGTTACAGGACCCAGTCGAGCGCACTGAGTTTGAAGGGCAGGGGGACGAGTTTGAACTGAGTTTGCCGGAGGATGAGACGGCTCTTGCTGAGGAGGGTGAGGGCTCGGCAACGTTCCGTATCAAGGAAGAATCGGAGGACGTCTCGCGGAGTCCGGCCGCTGACAGTTCGAGTAATCAACCGCTGACTCTGGATGGAGGGGAGGCATCTGCTACCGAGGAACTTTCCTTTGACCTGTCTTTACAGGAAGAGGAGGCTACGGAAGTTACGCCACGACCGGAGTCTGCCAAGCGCACCCCGGATTCCAGCAGTGAGTTTGAGTTGAGTGTTCAGGAAGACGATGATGCGGAAAGTGACACAGCCTTGCTCACCAGTCAAGGGAAGAAAGGCGGTCGTTCCCTTCAGGAAGCGGATACCGAGATGGAAGAGACCTCCGATTTCGACCTCCAGTTGGTCGAAGAAGAGGCCCCTGTCGGCGAGGAGAGTGGACGAGAAACTGAGGTGATCATTGACGAGGCGGCAGGTTCTGATCAGGAAACCCAAGTCGTCGAGCCAGTGGAGGACCTGAGCGACTTAGATTTAGGCCCCGAAGGCGGATTGGAGTTTGCTGAGCCGGGCTCCAGCGAAGTTACCGAGGTAGAAGAAGAAGCTGCGGTCGTCCCGGCGGAGGAAACTGCCGCTGCAATACGCTATGTGGAACTGGCACCGGCAGATTGGGGCTTATGGGCTTTGGTTCATGTGCCAACTACACTGGTCCTTATCTTTGCGGGGCTACTGATGTTCGAGTTGGTGCGCAGCGTTCTTTATTATCACGAGCCGAGCATGATGGGGGGTCAGCTCTTCGAGTTGCTGGCCAATCTGTTCCGCAAGTAGCGTTGCTGAACTTGGCGGACGCGATCCTGGCGCTGCACTAATCGGCAAAGCCAGACGAGATTAAAGTGCCTGTGGCATGGGTTGCTATTCCGAACTGGAAAGCCCGCGACACATTGGGAATAGCAATAATCCGACGGTTGAATCAGCCTTCGCGTTTTTGCAAAGCCAGAGTGCGAATTCTTTGGGCCAATAACGCGATGTCAAAAGGTTTCTTGAACGCTTCGTTGAAACCAAACTGGAGTAATCCTTCAGGATTCGGCTCGTCTTCAAGGGCCAAAGCAATGATGTAGGTGTCGCGATACTCATCGTTGCGCCGCAGGTTTTGCGCAATTTGGATGCTTTCGGAGCGCCCCATAGCCAAGTCAATGATGATGGTATCGGGGTGGAAACTCTCGGCGAGGATGCCGGCTTCGAAGCCACTGTGCGCGACCTGATAGCGGAAGTCTTCAGACTCGGGCAGCAGCTCCTTGAGGCGATTAATGAAAAGTTCTTCGGCACCGAGGATCAGAATCTTGTGCCAGATTTCCTCTTCCAGTTCGCCGAGGGGCATGCCGTGTTCCTTGAGAAAGCGAATGAGGCTTTCCCTCGGAATGCGCCGGTCCTGGCTACCGGGGATGCGGTAACCCCGGAGTCGGCCGGAGTCGAACCACTTGCTGACGGTGCGCGGAGCCACCTTACAAATCTTGGCCACTTGCCCAGTCGTGAACACTTTCCTCATAGTTCGCGCTCCAGTCTGTTCTCGTGGCGGCACGGCGTATGCGGGCTCGCCGGCCGATGCCTTGTGGTTTGCCTGAGCGGTGTAGTCAGGGGTCGTGCTGACTACACTGCCTGGGACCTTACCCATCCCTGCCAGACCGTGCTGGGTCGCTCGTCTCCTCTTGGCCTAGGGCTTTTCTGGGGTTTGTGCTTTGGACATTGTTGTTTTTCGTCACAAGTCCGTGCTTCAAATCAGAAAAATACCTCTATTTCGGGGACTTCCGCCCTTCCGTATTCCGGCGCAGCACCTCATAATCGTTGGACGTGTTTCCTTCTGAATCGGCGCCATATCTCACCCAATTTGAACTGCAAGCCCTGGGTTAGTAACAAAGGGGCACCTTACCAACCCTCGATAAGTCGCGATGACCTTCGACACCATGGAACGACCTGACATGTGTCCCCATGAGGCAACACGTCCTGAACTCAAGAAGCCCCACTCACCCTGCGCCTCTAGAGGTTACATAAGCTGTTTATTCATACGTACTACAGGGCTATCACAGGAAAACCAATGGTACAATAATTCAAGCATAACGCCTTACTTCTACGCTCGTATTGTTTCCCCTACACATAAGGTGGTCCGGCTGATTCGGTCGCTTGCTTTGTAACCATTTGATGGAACCCTGCAGTCTGAAGAGCAGGCAGAGCAAGTTGGACAGCGCTGATACGCTCGCTTGGTTTGTAACCGTTTGATGGAGCGGTAGCGTTAGTTCGCGCGCATCCAGTGGTTTTCGATAGGTGAATTGGCAAACAAACACACATTTGTAGGTGGGCCGAATTTTCGGGCCGTGAATCACGCCAATCTTCTCTAAGAAAACGCGTAACCCTAAAGACCCCAGGCTTGCTGCAACAACATGAAACATGCCAATGACAGCCGGTTGGTGGCACCGTTGGCCTATTAGGCCAAACGATTTGGAAAAAGAGAACCATTTCGAGATTTTGGACTTGGTGCCAGCGATCAGAAAGGTCAACTTGGGAACTGGTAGGTCCTGATAAAGTATAGACGAACCACGAAAACCCTTCGATGATCTATTCTTGGGCAACGTAGCAGATTACCTGTTGTAGCAAGAATCAGGTACATTATCTGCGCTAGTCCGCCGCAATAGCATATTATGTGATGGAGTGGGCACAGATTTTGCCAATCTGGAGACGGGTAATTATCTGTCTGTATAGGGGGCAGCTGAATAAGCCTGAAGCTGGGGGATTGCTGAGATGGTTGTGGAAGGGAAAGAAATTGGAAGAAAAACCTTAGCGGCGACGGTACTGGTGGTGCTGGCGTTGAGTGGTTGCGGTAACGGTCAAGCTGGCCGTGAGCTGCCAGCCGCTTCTTTACAGCCCTTAGCAGAAGACGAGCCGATTCGTTTGATGATCCGGGGCCAGGATGAACGTGGACGGCGGGTGAATGAGGTGTTCATCAATGGCAAATGGGTGTCTGTGCTGAATGATCCAGTGTTCGATCAATGGTTGGGCATACAGGTGGCTCGCTACGAAGCTTTTTATCAGCAAACGGGGACCCCTAAACTGCAGATTGTAGATCGAGGCGGTTGCCGAGCGGTGTTTCGCACGCCTGTTATTCTACAAGTGGTGGGGGACGGTTACGCGGCTGGCGTGGTGCACAGTGTAAGCCGCCGACTTCGTGACGCAGGTTTCGCCATGCCACCAGAAGTTGTCTCAACTACAGGCGCGAGCCTGGTTGATCCCAAGACGCTGGCAGATACTCGCTTCGTTCAGTAGGTTTATCCCGAGTGAGTTGGGCCAATGATTTTCTGCCATCAGGTTGATACATTGAATCCATTCGAGACCAATCCGTGAAACACGGTGCTGCTGGCGGGTAACATTTTCAGGGGAAAGAAATGCAACATACCATGTGGGCAGTGTCGGCAAAGTTTCTGACAGCGTTGTTGGTCGTGGCGATGACTGCGCTGCTGCACGGGCAGGACGAGGCAACGGTGCGTCGGCTTCTGGATCAGTTGCGCAGCAGCGATCCCTTGCGCCGCGGAGAGGCAGCCCGTGCAATACTGCAAGTGGCGCCGCACGCCACCGCTGCTTGGCCAGTTTTCCTGGAAGCGTTGCTCGACGCGAATGAAGAAGTGCGGCAGACTGCCGGCGAAGCCCTGGTGCGGATGGGCGCGAAAATCGTTCCTGAGTTGGCTCGCGTGTTGGATGGACCGAGTCGGACTTTGAAGCGACGGGTTGCAGTAGTGTTGGGACAGATGGGCTCCAACGCGCTGGACGCAGTGCCAGCTCTCGAAAAAGCCCTGCGCGACGAAGACGGAGAAGCACGTGTCTTCGCGGCTTTGGCGCTAGTGCGTATTGCGCCCCAGCGCGCGGACTTGGTGCCCATCCTGGAACCGTTGCTGCAGGATACTGAACCTCGCTTGCGCGTGGCCTTGGTTTATGCCGTCGAACCTCTAGCTCAGCGCCATCGGGAGGCCTTGTCTCTCTTGGAAAAAGCCTTGAACGATGCAGCGGCCGATGTTCGGTTAGCTGCAGTGGCGGTATTAGGTCGGCTCGCGGAAGCAGCTCAGCCGACCGTGCCGGCTTTACAGAAGCGGCTGGCAGATGAACACGAGCTAGTACGCATCAGCGCCGTTTCGGCACTACTATCCATCGGCAGTACGCCCAGCCGTGAATTGGTGCCCATACTCACTAAGGCCCTTAGCGCTCAGGATGCTACGGTACGCCGTGCGGCGGTGATCGTTTTGCAGCAGACGGGGCCTGCTGGTGAGGCCGCCCTGGCTGATCTGAAACGGCTCGCTCAATCTGACCCCGACCCCGTAATTCGCCAGCTGGCTGAACAAACCCTGCTGAAACTCAACCAACCCCGATAGAAGATCCGCTGAACCGCGGGCAGATTGCCCTGGAGAAAATTGTGCGCCGTGTTGCCGTCGGCTCGGGCTACTTCGTAAGAAGAGCCAATTCACAGGGTTACACACCTATACTGCTCCCTGGAAAATTCGCTTCAGCAGGAGGAAAATGTGCTTAGCATCCTGGAAGCGGGATGCCCAACAACATGCTAACACGAAACAGGAGAATCAGTCATGCGGCGGCAAATGCTAAGCCTAGTGGTGGGGCTGTGTGTGGTTGGCTGGCTCGGCGCTCAGGAGAAACCCAAAGGGCCGGCAGTGCCACCGGGCACGCGAGTCTTGCGTGATTTGGAATACGTGCCCCAGGGACACGAACGCCACAAGCTGGACTTGTATTTGCCTGAGAAAGCGCCGAAACCCATGCCTGTAGTGGTCTGGATTCATGGCGGCGGTTGGCGCGCGGGCAGTAAAGACAATCCACCATTGCTCTGGTTGGTGGAGCGGGGCTATGCCGTGGCGAGCATCAATTATCGGCTCAGCCAGCATGCCACCTTTCCGGCTCAAATCCACGACTGCAAAGCGGCCATTCGCTGGCTGCGGGCGAATGCCTCCAAATACGATATTGACCCCAATCGCATTGGTGTTGCAGGTGGTTCTGCCGGCGGGCACTTGGCCGCTTTACTGGGAACGGGCGGAGACGTGAAGGAATTGGAGGGCGAACTCGGTACGACCAAGGTGTCCAGTCGAGTGCAAGCTGTGTGTGATATTTTCGGACCGGGCGACTTCCTCCGCTTCGAGCCGATGAACCGTGATCCAAAATCGGTGCTGGCCCAACTCTTAGGTGGGGTCGTGGATGAAAAGAAAGACCTGGCGCATTTGGCCAGTCCGGTTACCCACGCCACCCGAGACGATCCTCCGTTTCTAATCTTGCACGGCACCGCCGATAAAGTGGTGCCTCTGGCGCAGAGCGAACTCTTGGAGAGAGCGCTTCGCCAAGCGGGGGTGGAAGTAACGTTAGTAAAAATCGAGGGCGCAGGTCACGGCGGACCGCAATTCAACACCGCCGAGATTCGCAAGACCATCGCTGATTTCTTCGACAAGCATTTGCGACCTGGCAAATAGCCTTGCCTCTCCGCGCACTGTGCCGTTCCGCTCTGAGTCCAGCTGCTCACGACCTAAGAGGTCGGCTCGATTCTTTTTTCGGTCTTGTGAGCGCCGTAGTCTAAACTTGCAAAGTGCGGAGGGAAAAAGTCATGAAGCCCATAACAAGCTACTGGCTGGGAGGAGTGGTTGTCATGGCAATGGTGACGGGGCTTGGTGCCCAGACTGGCCCTGGGGGGAACAACGATGCCGAGGAGCGGGCCCGGGCTTTTATTCGTTATTACGAGGAACAGGTACGACCGTTAGAGATTGCCGTCAACTTAGCTTGGTGGAAAGCCAATCTCAGTGGCAAGGACGAGGATTTCAAGGCTAAGGAGGAAGCCCAGAACAAGCTCGATGCGGCGCTAAGTAACCGCGAACGCTTTGCCGAGCTGAAGGCACTCTATGGCCAGGTCAAAGATCGCGTGCTGGCCCGGCAAATCCATCTGCTTTACTTAGCCCATTTGGAGAAGCAGGTGGCCCCCGATCTGCTGCGTCAGATTGTCAGCAAGGCCAACGCCGTCGAAAAAGCTTTTAATGTTTATCGTGCCCGAGTGGGGGAACGGGAGCTGACCGACAGTGAAGTGCGTCGCGTCCTCAAACAATCTACCGACAGTTCGTACCGCAAAGCCGTTTGGGAAGCCAGCAAAGCCGTGGGCGCGGTCGTCGAGAAAGATCTGAAGGAACTGGTGCGGTTGCGTAATCAGGCTGCTCGTCAGCTGGGATTTCCAGATTACCATGCCCTGCAACTGCACATTAACGAACAAAGTCAGGATGAGGTACTCCGCCTCTTCGACGAATTAGACCGTCTCACAAACCAACCGTTCCGCCGGCTCAAGGAACGTTTGGATCGGGTTTTGGCTAAGCAATACGGCTTGGCCATCTCCGACCTGCGCCCGTGGCATTACAAAGACCCCTTCTTCCAGGAATCAGTGGCGGATTATACTGCGGACCCCGACGCTCCGAAACCGCCTGCAGACCTCGATGCTGTATACGCGAAGGCGGACATTGTGCGTATCTGTCGGGATTACTTCGCCAGTTTCGGATTACCGGTCGAAGACATTCTGGCGCGAAGTGATTTGTTCGAGAAACCGGGTAAGAGTCCTCATGCGTTCTGCATAGATATTGACCGCGAGGGAGACGTGCGCGTGTTAGCTAATATCGTGCCTAACGAATACTGGATGAATACCATGTTACATGAATTGGGCCATGCCGTTTACAGCAAGTACATACCGCGAACGTTGCCCTATGTATTGCGCGCCGAGGCACACATCCTGACCACGGAAGGTATTGCCATGATGATGGAGCGCGCCAGCAAACAGTCTGCCTGGGCCCAGGCGATGGGACTGCACGTCCCTGATCCTGAAGCCTTCGACGAAACCGGCCAACGCATGCTCCAGGCGCAGCTGCTGATCTTCTCGCGCTGGTGCCAGGTGATGCTCCGCTTCGAAAAGGAAATGTACGCTAACCCAGAGCAAGATTTGAACCGACTCTGGTGGGACTTGGTCGAGAAGTATCAGTTGGTGCGCAGGCCCGAGGGACGAAACGCTCCCGATTATGCCAGCAAAATCCATATTGTCAGCGCACCGTGTTACTACCACAACTACATGCTCGGCGAAATGTTCGCCTGCCAGCTGCACCATGCTATAGCCCGCGAGGTGTTGCGCACCACACCCGACAAGGCCCTTTACGTCCACCGTAAAGAAGTAGGGGATTTCCTCAAACAGAAGGTCTTCGGTCCGGGCCGGAGTATGACTTGGCAGGAGTTGACACGTTTTGCCACTGGCGAAGACCTCAGTCCGCAGGCGTTTGCCCGCGACTTTGGCGCGGGGCAATGACAGCTCCGTCCCCCTGGCCCAGGAAGACGGTGGCCCCGGTAAGATTCGCTGCCTCCCATCTGACATACTGTTTTGCCGCACTGCGGTTTGGAAAATGGCCTGATCAGGGACACAGTTGTTTGTTGAGGAGAGTCCCTTACGCCGAATGATTCTGTCTCGACCTGTCGCGGATTTCCTCGATTGCGCAGATGTGTCTTTATGATCGAAAAGTACGACCGGCCAACCTTACAACTCTGGGTACACGAAAACGACGTGAATCAAATTCAGTGCGGTTGACCGAATATTCTGGCCCGCGAACCTCCGCGACCAGCAGGCTGGTCGAAAGGGACGCAGCGGCTCATTGTGTGATATTTTTGTGAATATTACGTCAACAGGAGTAACTATAATTACGCCAAAAGGACTAGGGCACCAGCAGAGGGGAAAGGTCAGTGCGGCGAATCGCCATCTTGCCGACCTTGTGTACTCTGGGAAACGCCGCCTGCGGGTTCACTGCCATTATGCTGGCAACCGGAGCCGGGTTAGCCAGTGATTGGCCGAATGAATCTGCACTTTACACGGCGGCCTGGCTGATTTTCGCCGCGATGGTGTTCGACGTATTTGACGGTTTCCTGGCACGGCGCTCGCGCACGGCCAGTCAGTTTGGTGCCGAACTGGACAGCTTATGCGATGCGATCAGTTTCGGCGCCGCACCGGGTTTTCTGCTGTTGCAGTTGGGTAGCCATTTCACTAACCGCCTGGCGGGGGAGATTTTTCTGCTCATCGCGCTCTTGTACATGGTTTGTGCCGTGCTGCGCCTGGCTCGCTTCAATGTGCAAACTACTCTCGAAGCAAAAAGCCATAAGAGTTTTCAGGGTTTACCCTCGCCAGCGGCAGCGGGTTGCCTGGCCTCGCTGGTGCTGCTTGGCTATTCGCCTATGCGTTATCCGTGGTTGCCCGACGAAGTCCGTCAGGCCGTGCACTGGTTTGCTCCCCTCGGCGCCACTGTCGTGGCTCTGCTAATGGTTTCTCGTATCTCCTATCCCCATTTGGCCATGCACTGGCTGCGCCGGCGCCGACCTTTTACGGAGGTCGTCGAGGTAATTTTCGCCGTATTCCTGCTGGTCTTTTTGAAAGAAGTGGCCCTTCTGGGGCTGTGCTGGCTATATGTAGTGGCCGGTCCAGCTCTGTCCTTGGTACGACGAAAAGTGCCTCAGACCCTCGAGGCCTCCGCATCACCGATTATCGAGCGGTGATTCTTGTAAACCTAGTCAGTGAAACCGTTGCAGTAAAGCGGCAGCAACCATGCGCGACGCGATCATCTTGAACACATGCTCCCAGTTCTGAAGAGCGACCTTTCAGCCGTGGTGCGGCATTTGGGAGGAGTGGGGAGTCGGCGGTTCCCAACGCAACGACCAGCAGATTACTACGACAGCCAACGCGGAGATCAGCACTGACAAACCTAGCGGCATTCCCGCTGAAGCCAGCGCCAGCCATTTTCCCAGCCAAGGCATCAGCAAACCGCGCAGGCCATTCAGGATGAAGTGAATGCCGTTATAGGTAGGAATGTCGTCCGGCGCAGGGGCAAACTGTACCGACGCCAAAGCCCAGGTGACTTGTCCGCCACCTTCCGAAACGCCTCGCAACACACTACCGACGTACATCAGGGCAGGCGCGAGCCAAACCAATCCGCCGAGATAACAGGCCAAATAGCCCGTCATCACAATGGCAATAAGCAGCCGGGTTCGCACGATACCAATGCGGTCGAGAACGTAACCCCAAATTGGCGAAGTCAGTGCCAGCACCAGCTGCGGCACAACAGTCATCCATAATGTGATGCTCGCCGTGTCCCAGCCCAATCTTTCGTGCGCCAAGACGATGCTCACGCCCCAACTCACAAAAAACGCGGAGCCTGACAGGAAAAAAGCGATTTCAAAATAACGGAATCTGCGGTCCTGCTGCATGACCTGGCGGAGTCGCTGCCAACCGGTCCGCCACGAACCCGGTCTCCCCACCATTGGCTGACGCAATAACCGCAATTGCCCATAAAACACGCAGGCCACCAAGCCACACAATCCTGCTAACGGGTAAAGCCACTGATAACTGCGCACATCCTGACTGGAGACCACGCCGGCCAGCAACGCGGCCAACACCATGCCGAGATAATTCCAGAAAATCAGAGTCCCCAGCACCCGGCCAAACAGACTTCGCGGGTAGGTGCAGTAATATGTGCTCGATTGTCCCATGCGCATTCCGGAGTGGAACAATTGGGCCAAGGTAATAATGGCGGTAAACAGGGCACCATTTTCCACCCAGAACAGGGCAAACAGGGGCAGGTTGGCCAGCAGGGCAGTCTGCACCACTAACTGATGCATGCCCACACGCCGACCCCAGGCGGCCCACAGCGGCCCCAGAAATGCCCCACAAGGAAAGGCGCAGGTGATTACCGTGACGTAGGCCATTCGCGTCAAAGTATCTACTTCGAAACACGTTGCCGCTATCGCGGGAGCAGCAAACAGAATCATACCCATAAAGAAACCGTTAAACAGAGAAAAGAGACTCTCCCTCAGCAGATTATGGCGTATCAGTGCTTCGGAAAAATCTGTATGGTCAGGCTGTGCCGGCCAAGTCGCTGGCGCGTGGCTTATCGCACTCATGGGTAGTATCGAGCTTGACTGCGGTAACGATTTCGGTGTGTGTCCGCTTTACTATACAATCAACGCGACAAATTGTCTTGCTCAACTGGTCAGGGCAGGGAGCACTTCTTAGAAAAATTATGTCGGGGGGAACCGATCATGCCGATGGTGCTGAAAAGTTCGGCTTTTGCGCAGGGAGCGGTAATTCCGAAAGAACACACGGCGGACGGTCGGGATATTTCACCGCCCCTTGAGTGGACTGACCCCCCTGTGGGAACCCAATCCTTTGCGTTGCTGTGCGAAGACCCAGACGCCCCGCGGGGACTATGGGTCCACTGGGTGTTGTTCAACGTTCCGCCTCAGACCCGCTCACTACCTGCCGGCGTGCCGCCCCACGATCATCTGGCCGATGGCTCCCGACAGGGCCGCAACGATTTCGGCCGCATCGGTTATGGTGGACCAGCTCCACCGCGCGGTAAGCCCCATCGTTACTTCTTCCGCTTGTACGCGCTCGACACTTCGTTGGGACTGCCACCCGGAGCCACTCGCGAAATGCTCTTAAAGGCGATGCACGGCCACATCCTCGAACAAGCCGAAGTCATGGGAATCTACGCTCGGCCCTGAACGCTCGGAGGCGGCCCGCGGTGAAATTTACGGAAGCTCTGTCTGCCTGCTGCGGTGTTTCTCTGTCTGGGTTGGCCTTGTCAGCGTTAGTGGGCGTGCTCCTTGGGGCGGGCGCTTACACCATTTATTACGCCGAGGCCACCTCCTACCTGCGCGATGAGCCGACTGCTTGTATCAATTGTCACATCATGCGGGAACATTATGAATCCTGGCAAAAGGCAGGACACCATACGGTTGCCGTCTGCAATGATTGTCACCTGCCGCACCGTTTCGTCGGCAAATGGACCGCCAAGCTCCGCAACGGTTTCTTCCACTCCAAGGCGTTTACGTTCCAGGACTTTCACGAGCCGATTCTGATTCATCCCTGGAACCATGGCATTGTGCAAGCCAATTGCGTGGCCTGCCATCGGGAATTAGCGCAGCACATCTTGTTGGCGGGTCAGCCGGACTGCATCCGCTGTCATCAGGCTGCCGGCCACGGCCCGCGTAAGTAGGGACTACTATTACGAAAGCCTCAGGAAAGGATGTAACGGGGAAGATTCTATGGCTCAAACGGCACCCGCCCCGCCAAGCCGATGGCGCTGGATCGGCTACACGCTCACGATCGCGCTGACAGCACTGGCGACGGTCGGCATTCTGGCTCTGTGGCAAAACATCACCGAACGCAAACGCGAAGCTCGGGAGACCGTGTTTCGAATCGTCGAGATTACCGAAGACACCATTGATCCCGCGGTCTGGGCTAAGAACTTTCCGCGCCAGTATGACAGTTACCGGCGCACCGTGGACGTGGAACGTACCAAGCATGGCGGCTCTGAAGCGTTCCAGAAGCTGGAAAAGGATCCGCGCCTGAAATCGCTGTTTCAAGGCTTTCCCTTCAGCGTGGATTATCGCGAAGAGCGGGGCCATGCCTATATGCTCCAGGATCCCGACGAGACTGAACGCCTCAAGGGACCGCAGCGGCCCGGTGGGTGTCTGCATTGCCACGCATCGTCTTTGGGGGCGATGTACCAGCTAGGCGTGCAGGCTGGTGTTCCTAAAGACGAGAGCCAACGTCAGCAGGCGATCTTCAAAGGTTTCGAGGTGTTATGCTCAAAGAGTTATTGGGAGGTACGCCCATTGGTGGAGCATCCGGTCAGCTGTGGCGATTGTCACGATCCGCAAAGTTTAGCCTTGCGAGTTACCCGACCAGCTTTCATCTACGCCATCCAGGCCCTGGCCCGTTCCCAGGATCCCGTACCTCACCTGCCCAGTATTGAACGTTGGCGCGGAGGCGACCGCAAGAAGGAATACGATCCCAACCTGGAAGCGAGTCGGCAAGAATTACGCTCTCTGGTCTGCGCTCAGTGTCATGTCGAGTACTACTTCCAGCCGCCGAATCGCTTGCTGGTGTATCCTTGGCATCAGGGGTTGAAAGTAGAACAGATCGAGGCCTATTACGATGCGCAACAGTGGAAGGACTGGACGCACCCAGAAACCGGTGCCCCACTACTCAAAGCACAACATCCAGAGTTTGAGTTATGGTCGCAGGGCGTCCACGCCCGCGCAGGCGTCGCTTGTGCGGATTGTCACATGCCTTATCGCCGGGAGGGCGCGCTCAAGATCAGCGACCATCAGGTTCGCAGCCCGCTGCTGAACATCGCGCGTGCGTGTCAGACGTGTCATCCCGTGAACGAAGCGGAATTACTGGCCCGCACTGTCGCCATTCAGGATCGTACCGTTGCGTTGCTCGACCGAACCGAGAATGCCCTCATGGATCTCATCGCGGCCTTGGCCCAGGCACGCCAGGCCGGCGTGGACGAGTCGCGCCTTCAGCAGGCACAACGATTCCATCGGCAGGCTCAATGGCGGCTCGATTTTGTCCTGGCGGAAAACTCCACGGGGTTTCACGCCCCGCAAGAAGCGGCTCGCATTCTCGCTGAAGCGATTGATCTCGCTCGCCAAGGCCAACTTGCTGCCTGGCGTGCTCAGTCTCTGCGAGTTGTAAGGCCCACAGACGAGAAAACACCTGTCGCAATCTTGTTGCCGCGCAGGCCCTGAAAGTGAACGAATCGCTCCGCCGGATTTCCTGCCACCGTTCTTGTGGCTTTACACCGCTGATACCTGCCATCAAATGCACCCAACGGTAGCACGATTTTGGCAGACAGGTTCCTGCCAGCAAAGAACGGATTATTGGTGCACGAGCAAAGTTTCTGAGCATGGCAGGGGTTCGATGGTTTCCCCAAGACTCGAAGTTTTCTTGGTTCGTTACACCGACCGCGACAAGCTCCCCGTTTCAGGGAGATGCTTAAGGATTCGCCAACTGAGGCGGAGTTCATTCCCAGGTCGAATGTGCCAATTGGATGATTATTCCCCGGCAAGCCCGCTTCAGCGTGCAGGAATCATCCACAGTACCTAATCGCACAGGTAGCGACGGAAAACCCGGTGAAGATGCTCGCGAACCGCCGGGAGGTGTACTTCGGTAACCATATCCACATTTGGCGGGGCTCGCCTGGGAGTCAGGTCCACGACTGACATGCCGCGCGTCAGTTCTCCTCGAGTTTCGACGTCCACGGTCATCGGGCGAGTGTGAAACGCATGCCGACACGTCAGCACACTGATGCCAAGCACATCTTTCAGATGGAAGCCTTCGATGCCATATAACCGCGAAGTCGCACCGACACCGTAATGAAGGATTTTTCGCAGAAACCTGCAGGCACGCGTGTCGCGATCCGTGAACGTGGCAATTTCTGCGGGTGAAACCAGCAATTGCCGGGTGACGTCCAGGGGCACCAGGATGATTGGGGCGCCACAATGCAGGACCTGCCGCGCTGCCTCTGGGTCGCAATAGAAATGAAACTCCGCAACGGCCGAGGCATTACCCGGCTCCCGCCACGCCCCGCCAACTACCACGATTTGGCGAACTCGCTTAGCCAATTGCGGCTCACGGTCCAGGGCTCGTGCCAGCACTGTCAGCGGACCCAGACATACCAGGGTCAGTTCATCGGCATACTCCGTAGTCAATTCCACCAGTAACTTGTCCGAAGGAAGAGTGCGATGACGGCCTGCGTATGGCCAGGAAATGCCCCCCAGGCCGCCGGAGCCGTGCAGGCGTGTTCCCTCAACTTCATAACGCACGGGCAACGCTTCCCCCAATCGGGGCCAGCGCGGCGGATCGAGATTATCCACGACGATTTGTACGTTGCGGGTCGCTTCCTCGGCCGAAATGTTCCCCGCCGTCGCCGCTATTCCTACCACCTCCAACTGCGGATCGTACAACGCAGCCGCGATGGCCACCGCCGTGTCTATCCCTGGATCGGCAATCAGCGCAACTTTATGAGCCATATGGTTATCTTAGCAATTCCGTCCGGGTTCGGCGCACCTTTGGCCGGAATGAATGACACTCTCCTGGTCTTTCCCTTTCTTCTCAGCGGCTCGGCAAACTCATTGCTTGTAATTCCTCTGGATAGAGAAAGAAACTCAGTGTTCCATAATCACCGGTTGTAATTTATATAAATTCGGGTTGGCCTACCCGGATTCTCTCAAGCAGGACGGAGAAAGGCTAAATAATTAAGCGGACGGGGTTTCACCAACATGTCTCCTCGGAATAATCTCAAAGGGATGATACGGTACCTCGGTTCTTACCTCCTTGCCCCCTGCGTTTCACCAATGTGTCCCCCGAAATAATGTCAAGGGACCTTGTTACTGCAATTTCTCCAGGACGGAATTGTTTAGCGTTTCACCAACGTGTCTCCTTCGGATAATCACAAGGGGGCAGGTAGAACACATGGGCCCCAAGCTTGAAAGATGGCATTTCGTCAGATGGCGGTTCGATTTGACTCCCGGAATGTCAGACTGTGTCTGGAGAGAGAAACTTTCGCTCGTTAACCGTCCCAAGTCAGAGGTAAGATAAGTCAACTTGCGAGTTTCCCATAATGATATACCATTTGTGAGGAGAAATGCTACCATTCTGCCAGCCAGATGAGTCTATCCAGCGGAGTTTGTCGCTGGTATAATAAGCTGTCCCAGTGTGGCATACCCATGGGATTCCTTCCGCCTATTCGAACACACTAGCGGTAATTTCTCAGTCTGGCAATCCTGACGAAGTTGGCAGGGGCTACCATTAACGCTGGGAGGTGCTCCAGGCCAACACCAACTCGATCTGCTTCCACAATCAGTATCACGGGGCGGTAGCTCAATTGGGAGAGCGCAGCTTTCGCACGGCTGAGGCTACGGGTTCGAGTCCCGTCCGCTCCATTACCCCGCGCATCAGCATGGAAATCGTCCGCTAAGCCCGCCACCTAAGTTCGCCAGTATGAAAACCTGTATAATTACTTTTGACCTTAGGGAGGTCCGCAGTTCCGAGATTGCCGAAGGCTGAACCTCGTGCTTTCAGTCAAATTGCAGTTCAGTTAGCCGAGATTGTGAGCACCACATGACATGGCAGCCGCCGGTCTGTGTCTTACAAGCTACTTTCTGGTAAAGCTCAGCCAGCAGCAAGATCAGAGTTTCGGGCTTAGCCACCACAATAAACGTTGTGGCCTCCAGGCTTCCAATGTTGTTTAGGGAGTGGCAGGCTATCGTTTGTGGTCCGGCCGGTGCGTAATCTTCGTTGCAGCGCTGAAGACGAGTAGCGTGTTTGTCTGCAGTAAATGTGTAATCCAACGGATGCAAAAGAGTGCGTCGCTGAAGGTAGCGGAGACACCAGAAGCCAGGGCAACAGCCGACATGGGGCGCAAAAGCAGGTTGGAAATATGTGTACCAACCACGTTGTTACTATAGGCTTCCAAGGCTAAGAGGCAGAATTGTTACGCTGGTAAATAGGAGGTTTCAGTGTATAAAGCAGGTTGTCGGCAGCAAACTCGGCCGTGAATCCAGGCATTATGCTCACAGAAGCCGCTGAGAAATGACCTTCGATATTGTGTTATCAAGATATCGTATTATCGGCACGTTAACCATTGCTCCTGACTTCAGTGGTCAGGTGCTGGTCAATGGAGAAGGAGGCTTCGAGGAATTGAGCGGCGAAGCTTGCGGTTCAGTTTGCTTCGCCAGTCAATTTGTTAGTCAATCTTGTTAGGGAAAGGTGCAGCACCGCCCATCATCCTCTGAAGTTGTTCGAAAATCGTCTTCAGGGCGGCTTCATTCAGCTCCAATTCGATGCTGGCAATGGAGCCTTTTTGATCGGTTTTTAGTTTGCCGACGACATCTTGAAGCAGCTGACCGAGGTTCTTGTCAGAGGCCGCTGCCAGAACTAGTATAGCGCGAAGTTTTTCGAAACCTGCGCGAAACTCCCGAGCGGCGTCGGCATCGGTCGCGTGAGCCCGCAGACCGACGGTAACTTTGTCAGTAACCGCGATGCTCAGGCTGGCGCCAACAAATTTGTCAATCAAATCCGCAGCATTCGGGTCGTTCTGGGCCAAGTCTTTGAGCAGTTGGAACTTGTTCATCGCAAACCAGAACGATTGTCGCTGCGGAATCGCCTCAATGACGGCTTTAAGCTCCGGACTGATGCCGCTTGGTTTAGAATCCGCGCTTATGCTGTCCAAAGATTTCTTCAGGCGGCTCAGTTCGTTGGAGAAGATAATCAAACCGTCGTCAGCCACGCAAATGTGGATTGATTGTTGTTCATCATCAGTTGCCGCTCTACTGAAGATCGTGTGGTCCCGATATTTTTGGGTAGTTAGGTCTTCGTTCTTCTTCATGGCCCGCACGACACTATCCCGGGAGAATTGGCCACGAAGAATGACGAGTAATTCGAAATCCTTCGGATTCACGTCTACAGGATTGTTCGGATTGATCTCCTTGGGGAGCTTGGTGAATGCAAGACTGACCGAGTGTATGTCCTTCAGTACGTTGATGCCGGTTTCCTCCTGGAACTTCCGAAGGTTTTCGTCATTCCGCAACGCGTTCTGGAGTTGCCCAGCGACGTATTTCTTGAACAGTTTGGAATCTTGTACGTTCTTGAGATTCACGTGGAAGACCATGACACTTTCGGGCGGTAGTAGCTTGTCTGCCGTCTCTGCGCGAGCGGAACTGGGACAGCCTAGCCAAACCGCCAAGCCTGCCGCCAATGCGACCACCAGGGTGCCTGACATACCACGGCGAAGAGCCGACATGTGTTCCTCCTTTCCTTTGTTTGGTAGGTTTTACTACTTGTTTTTATACCATCCTTCTTGTTGAGGGGTTTCAACCAAATCTCTAACAGCATAACCGTTTTATTAAACATTTCAAGTAGGACGATTCGCGGCAGGCGACGGCGATGGGATGGTCGGGGGGTTGATAATGCCGTTCGAGAATCTGCACCTGGCGTCGCGCTTTGGTGGCCGCCTGATTGGATAACTCCTCCAGCATATCCATCGTGATCAACCCAGAACAGCAACACGTCACCAGTATGCCTCCCGGCTCCAACAGCAGTAAACTCAAAGCCAGCAGACGGCGGTATCCTTTGAGGGCGTTTTCGACGGCACTCTGCCGATGGGCAAACTTCGGCGGGTCGAGGATGATCAGGTCATAGCGCTGGCGGTTGCGTGCCTGTTCTTCGAGGAAACGGAATACCTCCGCTTCCACGAAACGCACCTGCACGAGGTGGTTGCGTTGGGCGTTGCACTGTGCTAATTGAATGGCGGAACTGGAACTATCCACGCCGATGACCTCGATAGCCCCGGCGTGGGCGGCGTGCAGGGCGAAGCCGCCGGTGTAACAAAACGCGTCGAGTACGCGACGCCCCTTAGCATAACGACGCACGGCACGGCGATTGTCCCGCTGGTCGAGATAAAAGCCAGTTTTTTGACCGCCTAGTAAGTCCACTAGGAACACCACGCCATCTTCCTCAATAGCTACGGGTTCCTTAGGCGTATCGCCCCACAGCACTCCTTCGGTTAGCTCAAGTCCTTCCAGCGGTGCGATGCTTTTTTCTGTGCGCAGCAAAATCCCTCGAGGTTGCAGTAGCTCGACCAACAGGGTGGTGAAGATCTCGCGGCGTAACGCTAAGCCCAGCCCTGTGAACTGCATCACGACCCAACCGTCGTACCAATCCACGGTCAATCCCGACAGACCATCGCCTTCGCTGAACACCAGGCGGCAGGCTTTACCCGGGCCAAGCAGGTGGAGCACCTCCCGGCGCAGTTGAATTGCTTGCTGCAACCTATGACGCCAGAACGCCATGTCCAGCGGTTGATTCATCTCCCAGCAATACAAACGGACGCGCACTCGGCTGCGACTGTTATAAAGTCCGCGTGCAATGAAGTGGCCGCCGTGTGAAAACACTTCAACCTCGTCTCCATCCGTTGGTTGGCCCTGGACCTGGGCTATCGCCCCTGCATAAATCCAGGGGTGCCTTGAGAAAAACGGTTTGGCCCGACGCGACCGCAAAATGACTGTGGCAGGCATGGTTCCTCTCCCATCGCACCACACCAGAATGCCGGCGCGGGGTATAGTTATAATGACTAAAGGCTCTGAATCTTAGCAGTAGTTCGTCTTCATGCCGACTCCGCGCTATGGCTAACGACTGGATTGCTACGCCCGAGGTAGCACAGGGATCTGGGCAAGTCGGCTCAAGTACGACTGAACGGCGGAGTATTGTGTCGCGATGGTGCTGCGGACTCGTAATAATATTGGTGAAATTGTACCGCCTGATGGTGCGACCAATCCTGTTGGTAGTCTTTGGGCCATGCTGCCGTTTTGAGCCCAGTTGCAGCGAGTATATGCTGCAAGCAGTGCGCAAGTATGGCCCTCTTCGAGGAGTCGCCAAAGGGTTAGGACGAATAGCACGCTGTCATCCCTGGTCGGCTGGGGGATACGATCCACCGTGAAAAGCGATATTCTCGTCTGGCTGGGCTGCTGATCTGCCACCAGGTAAAACGATTGCTGCGGTAAATTTATCGCCGTGAGAAATAGTCAACGAATGCCCACACGATAACGCTGACAGGGAACCCCAAAACCAGTACTAAGCCAGCAACTCAGGATCGCTCAGGAATAGCAGGAGCAGAGACCCATTCGAGCGTGCAGGAATGCGGTCAGAGAGCGCTTTGCTTGACAGTTGGAAGGGGGCTGTTAGAATGCCAATGGGCGGAAGCGGCACCTGCTTCAGTGGGCGAACCAAGGGTTGGAGGCTTCTGGAAAGTGGTGAATCACCATGAAGTGCCAGCGCTGTAACAAACGGGCTGTCCTCCATATTACGGAAAACCTCGGCGAAGGGCAAATCGAGGAGTTGCACTTTTGCGAGGAGTGTGGGGCGCGTTATCTGTCGGAGCCGATACCCGGCACACAAACCCCTGGCGGTAGCGGGACCAGCGCGGAATTGGAATTTTTGCAGCAATGGGACCAACTGTGCTGTCCGGAATGCGGTGCTACACTGAAGGATTTTCGCAATACTGGACGCCTTGGTTGCCCTCGCGACTATGAACACTTCCGCGAACAACTGCAACCGCTATTGCAAAGCATTCACGGTGATACACAACACCTGGGAAAAGCTCCCAGCCAGTCGGCAAATGTGGAGCTAAAGCGTCGGGAACTGGCACGGTTGCGCCGCCTGATGCAGGAACTTATCAATGCTGAACGCTACGAAGAGGCAGCCCGTCTGCGCGATCAGATTCGCCAATTGGAAGCGCGGACTCAATCATGAAGTGCTTCTCTTGCGGCAAGCCAGCTACGGTGCATGTAACCAACGTCGAGCCTGGAGGTCAGAAAAAGGAACTGCACCTGTGCCAGGCTTGTGCCGAGAAGATGCACCTTTTCCAGCAAAAGCAACTGAGCCTGCCGGCCCTGGTGCATGCACTCCTGGGAGCGCACTTAGGACCCGCGGTTGAGGAAATCTCGCGGTTGCATTGCCCCGCCTGTGGCATTGGGTTTATGGAGTTTCGCCAGCAGGGGCGGCTGGGATGTCCGTATGATTATGTAGCCTTCCGCAAAGGGCTGCTGCCCTTGCTCGAGCGGTTGCATCGTCGCGTGCGGCATCGGGGTAAAGTCCCCCGTCGCTGTCTCCCCGATACTGACGAACAACGCCAGGTGATTCGCTGGCGTCAGGAACTGGGAGACGCGATAACCCGCGAGGCCTTCGAGGAGGCCGCTGTGCTGCGCGACCGTATTCGTCGCAAGGACTTTCACCTATGACACTGGACGACCTGCTCCAAGGTACTGGCGAATGGTTACGCGGCGAAGGCCCCGAAGTGGACGTGGTGGTTTCCACGCGGATTCGCCTGGCGCGCAATCTCGCGGACTTTCCCTTTCCCAATCGTGCCTCCGCACTACAGCGCGGTGAAATCGAAAGTCTGCTGCGCGAGCGGATCCTGCAATTGGCCGACAGTTGGCAGTTCTGCTATTTCGCGCTGCATCGGCTCCCTGAACTCGACCGTCAATTCCTGGTCGAGCGTCAGCTGATCAGCCGCGAACATGCCCATGCCAATGGCCAGCGCGGGGTCGCCATCGGTAAGGGAGAGGCCAGCTCCATAATGGTCAACGAAGAAGACCATCTCCGTCTGCAGGTTATCCGCAGCGGTTTCCAACTGGACGACGCTTGGCATGAGATTAACCGTTTGGACGATGCCCTGTCGGAGCGCGTCTGTTACGCGTTCAGTGAGGAATTCGGCTTTCTGACCGCCTGTCCGACCAACGTGGGCACGGGCATGCGCGCCAGTGTCTTACTCCATCTGCCCGCGCTCACCTTAGCCAAACAGTTGGAAAAATTCTTCCGTGCTCTGCAGAAGATGAATCTGGTAGTCCGGGGCCTTTACGGTGAGGGCACGCGGGCCAGTGGCGACTTTTACCAGATTTCGAATCAAGTTACCCTTGGTCGCAGTGAGGACGAGATATTACGGGCCATTCGCGAAACCGTGCCTGCTATTGTGGACTATGAGCGCCATGCGCGCGAGGTGTTGGTTCGTGAAATGCGCTCCGCGTTGCAGGATCGCATTCATCGTTCTCTTGGCACGCTACGTTCGGCCCGTATGATGACCTCTGAGGAAACTCTCGACCTGCTTTCGAATGTGCGCCTGGGCGTTGCTCTGCAACTGTTGGACGACTTAACCGTTCCGCGGATCAATGAGCTGTTGCTGCAGACTCAGCCCGCGCACTTGCAAAAGCTGGTCGGGGAAGAGATGGACACTGACCAGCAGAATATAGTTCGCGCCCGCTATCTGCGTGAACAACTCCGCCACGTCCAGCTGAATTAGCTTATTTGCTCCGCTTGACAGCCACATGTTGCCGCTGGCTAACGCCAGTTGCTGCTGTTCCTGAAGATTCTGGTATGTTGTACTCCAACGGCAATCCCATAAGTCCTTCAGAGTCTACAAGTTAGGCTTCGTTATGACATTTTGGCCAATTATGCGATTTTTTCTATCTTTCCTCTTGACACTCAATTTGCTTATTAGTACCATCAAATAGCCTGCCAAGGAAACTGACGCTCGTTATGCCGGGACTCGCTTCTCCAATTCAGGCACGGAGCCGATCTAATCAGACTTTCTACGGATTATTGGCCTGATCATCTTGAATTAGCTTTCCTTTGAATTATTGGTCAAAACGACATCCAGAGTGATACGTCGGAGATTTATCGTATGCCTACGCGACTTAGGTCGGCTCTGCATGTAGAAACCCTGGAAGACCGAGACTTGCCCGCAGGCAACGTCAACGTGTTTATCACGGGCGGAGTCCTCACCATTCAGGGAGATAACGACGCCAACCGTATTCGCATCACGCAGCCGGCGGCGTTCAACTTGCTAGTCAGTCCCGGCGACACTTCGACCACCATCAATGGTGGCTTGGGAGCGGTTTCGTTGATAACGGGGGGTGTCAATCGCGTAGTTGTTGACCTGAAGGGGGGCGACGATGTTCTGGAAATCTCCCCCGGTGGGGGTATCGTCGTGTTCAACGCCCCGGTTTTCATCAACACGGGTAGCGGCAGCGATAGCGTCCTCATCGAAGACATCGTAGCCCATAACCATTTCACGATTGATACAGGAAATCAGGGGGATCAAGTCATTCTTCGTTCACCGAGCCGACCGCTTCAGTTCAATCGTGATCTTACTATCCTGACGGGGCAGGGCCCGGATGTCCTGACCGCGCTGAATGTCGTGCTTCGCGGTTCGTTGCGCTTTGCTACTGCCCAGCAAAATGACCAGGTGCGGTTACAGAACGTAGTCGTCGGTGGGGAGTTCAATGCCAACCTCGGCTCTGGGGCGGATTTCCTTGCCTTGAACCAGACAGAGGTGCGCGGCCAAGCGTTTGTCGGAGGGGATGCGGGTAACGACCAGATCATCATTGCACGAGGTCAATTCGACTTTTCGTTGCGGATCGCCACTTCTCAGGCCCCGGGCTTTTTCGCTTCAGACAACGATTTCGTCAACGTGCATAACACCTACGTTGCGGGAGATGTCATCATCAGTACGGGCAAAGGTGCGGACTTTGTACGACTGCGCTACAACTTCTTCGGAGCGCAAACCTTTGTTCACCTGGGTGAGGACAATGATTCGTTGGAATTCGTCGCCACCGATTTTGAGCTGGGCATGGTCGCCCATGGTGGTCTAGGCATTGACACCTTCGTGGATTTGGGCAGCAACACGGGTCTGGTGCAGCTAGAAAGCTTCCCGTAATTCCAAAAAAATTGAAAAATAGACTTGATCCTCAGGCTTAGATGGATTATAAGAGATACATAAGATTTTCCCAGGTCATTAATTCGAACGAAAATAGTAGCTTTTACGAAACTACGGAATCTTGAAGAGCGGATATGATTCGCCTCACAGTCATGCTGAACACGAAGGCTGGCGCCGCGGAATTGATGTGCTGTGGAGTATAGCGCATAGGTCTGTCCAATTTCATTGCCAGCACACGAAAGGCCATACATGGACTGTGCAACTTGTTATTCAGGAAGGAAATACTCCCTGCGCAAGATTCCTTCGACGAACGAACTCCCCTGGCATTACATCTGCGGCCGCGAGAATGTGAGTGTGGCCGGGACAGTGATGACAACCTTGGGTCCGGAGCGATTCGGCACCGATTCGGTACATGCGATAGATCAGCGTGCGGTACGCTGACGCCGAATTGATGGCGCCGACGCTCCATCATCAGGAGGTCTTTGGGACCATGCGCAGCAAGCATTACACCACCTTGCGTGTCGAGCAGCTCGACGATCGCATCACGCCGGACGTCGGCACAGTATTGGGAGGCGCGGGAAACGTCCAGGCGTATCTATCCGGAGGCAACCTGTACATTATTGGCGACGGCGTTGGCAATAGTTTGGCGCTATGGAACGTTACCCCGAACGCCATCCGCATTCAAGGGAGCGGTACTACCATTAACGGCTCTTCAACCGCTCAGGTCTTTGCTTTGGGTGCCGGTAGGTCGGTATTCATCAACCTGCGCGGCGGCGACGACTTCATCGTACTCGGCGATAACTTAAATGATGTTAATGGCCTAAGCCTCAGCATTCTCGGTAACCTCCGCATAGATTTGGGTGCTGGTCATAACACGGTGGGTTTGGAAAACCTTTACGTAGGAGGCACGACTACCGTTCGAGCCGCCGATGGTAATGATACGCTGGACATTGACACTACGCTGGGCCAGCCTTCTTTCTTCAAGGGCAACGTAAGTTCTACCTTGGGCGCTGGTACTAACATCGTGACAGGTAGCACTTTTGGTATCGGTGGTAATCTCAGCCTGACCACAGGCGATGACGATGACACCATTAACTTGGCCAATGCCACTGTTGCAAAGAACCTGCTCATAGCGGCCAACGACGGTGATAACAACATCACCATAACCGACAGCGACGTGAATGGCAACATCACACGTATCTCGACGGGAGTGGGCGACGATGACATTGAGTTAGACAGCAGCGACTTCAAGCGACTCTTCATCGTGGCCGGCGATGGCGCTAATAACGTAGACGTGGGCGTGGCCGGCGGCGGCGTGACTGCAGTGAGTGTGTCTGTAACGACCGGAGAAGGTGCTGATACGGTCAACATTACCGATAGCGACTTCCAGCTGGCCTCGTCGGTTTCCACGGGCGATGATGATGATACAATCAACGTGAGCGGCTCCGACTTCCTGGGCGGACTGACGGTAGATGGCGGCGCTGAAACTTCCGCTGACACCTTCAACGGCTTGGCGGCTGTGTTTGGGAACACCGGGATTATTACACTAATTGACATCGAAACCTCGACCTAATCCCGGCCATCACAGCGCCAATCCTTACAAAGCGCAGCTGGCCAAGTATTGCGGATCAGGTAAGCCGCCGAATAATTTGTCTAGGTTGGCTGACCTGCCCAATAAGCTTGGTAATCGGTACGACGGCGAGGCGTATGCCTTGCCGTTTTGGTTTTTTTGCAAGGTGCGGTCTTGAGTTTACGACGGTGATGTTGCTAACCATCCATGAGAATAGGGGCCAGTTCCGTTTTTTATCAGAAGGCTCAGCAGCGAGGTGCTGGAAGGTCCAGCTCTCAGGAGCGGCAAGTAGTCCCGAAACTTCCTCAGAAAAAGATTCCAGGATGGGTGCCCGATGGTGAGTAGCAGAACTTTTTGTGCTAGAGAATTCGGAAACGGTACATAGGACGCTTGCGACAGCTGTCGTCAGCCCCCGACGTCGGCCGAGAGAATCAGAACGGTCTGGCCGGCTGCAACTGCGAGCTGGAGGTCGCGGACGAATCCGTGGCTGTCCAGGGCGAGGCGATACCACGGGGCAAGCTCCCCAGATGAATCAAGCAGATCTTGCCAATGGGGGAACCGTTCTTGCACTTGTCTGAGCACATCCCTGAGCGTACCGGGCTGCACTCGGCATCGCGCGCACCCCGTACGCAACCTCGGCACGCCGAGAAACTCCACTACCACGCTCTGCTCTTCACGAACAGTCTCTGCCGACTTCATGCGTACACCACCGCGACCAGGCCGATAAGGAATCGGAGCGTGGCCAGCCATAGGACTGACGTCATCCGCAAAAATTTTTTTGCGGGGACTGGCCACACCCTGGCCGATTTCGTATTCTCATTATCGGTACAGGGACGAAAGCAGGCAGGACAGCCCGAAAATCAGCTTGTATTATCAAGCCTATGGCCCCGGACCCCAGCTTGGTGGATTTCAGTAGAAGTCGCCACGGCTGGAACATGGTGGGCCACATAAAGCGAGGGCAGTCCAGCGGCGGGTGCATGTCCGCTGCATGTGCCAAAAGAGCTGTCGGCAGACCGCACCAAGAGGAGTGGCCTGCGGCCCAAGCGGGTAGCTCCGCGACACATGCCTCGAACGTGCAATGAGTCAAAGCCTGCTTTCGTAGTTCCACCCCGGCCTCTGTGCCGGGGTTTTCTTTTTATTGGAGCTTTTCATTATTATGACCGTTCCGCTGTGGCTGACAATCTGTAGAACACCATAACCTCATGCCTTTCGGATGTTGCTGAAAGTCGAGCGTTTTTTGCTTTGTCGCAGCCCTGTTCCCAGTTTTGAAGTCTGAGACAAGCCCAAGGCAATTGTTACGTAAACTCACACATTCCAGGAACTATCAATGCTGACGGTTATATGGCGTATATTGTGCATCTGTTTAGTTATACACAGTATTGACCTATGGAGCAGCGATGGTATAATTAGGTAAAACTAAATGCGCGGTGTTTTACGTTGGTTTATGAGTAACCTTCGGATGGAGGAAGACTGCATGAGTGGTGAGCGAGGACAGCTTTCGAATGGCCGGGGAAAGCGAAGTAGCCAACCGAGCCAATCGCACCAGGGTGGCTTCACGCTGATCGAACTGTTAGTAGTCATCGCGATTATTGGCCTGCTCATGGCGCTGTTATTACCGGCGATTCAGCGGGTGCGGATGGCGGCTAACTCACTGCGGTCGCGGAACAACTTGCGGCAATTGGCCATTGCGATGCACAATCACCACGAAACGCTCGGTGTGCTGCCCCCAGGTTCCGGACCCCTCCGGCCAGATGGGTCGAGTATGGGTTTTTCCGCCCTGGCCCAGATTTTGCCTTACGTGGAGCAAGACAATCTCCAGCGCTTGATTGACCTGAACCAGCCGTTGTTCCTCGGCCAAGGGCCGAACCGTGTGCTCAATCCCGTCCATCAGCCCGCTATACAAACAGTGGTGCCACTGTTTTTGAATCCCGGCGATGGTAATAGTCCGATTTTCACTAGTTATTGGCAAGCTCGCAGCGCGGGAACGAATTATGCGGTGAACACAGGCAGCGGCGTGGGGAGTTTCGTGGACCTTCGGTTTCCGACGGATGGCGTCTTCTGGCACGCTTCGCAGGTGCGCCTGTCGGACTTGTTTGACGGCACCTCAAACACCCTACTCTTGGCGGAAATCTTACGGGGGCCCGACCGCAATGCGACAGGCCCGATGCCGAACTCTGCAGGCCCACCGCGGTGGGCAGCGAGTATTTCTACCGGGCGCACGATGATCCCCACTCCGCCCGGGGGAGTGAATCCGCCCATGACTGAAGCCGATTGTGCTCGCTCGACTTCGTGGTTTGGGTTCCGCGGCGCTAGTTGGGCTTATCCCGACCTGAGCAGCACCGGCTTCAATACCTATTTGCCCCCGAATTCCAACCAACCCGATTGTTTCGCTCACGGTGCCGGTTGGTACGGGGCACGCAGTCCGTTTCCCGGCGGGGTAAATGTCAGTTTCGCCGATGGCAGTGTCCGGATGATTCGCAATAGCATTCATATCCAGGTTTGGCGGGCTCTGTCCACACGGTCTGGCGGAGAAGTTGTGTCTGCTACCTTAGACTAACGCACGAACAGGCCTTCAAGAAGCTAGGGCAAAAGAGGCATTTGCCCGCGGGTCAGGTCATTTCGCTCAAGTTACCAAACAGCAACGGAAAGCAAAAGTGATCAGTGATTGCATCAGGAATAACAAACAAAACAGAAAGGAGGTAGTCCAATGCAGCCCAGAATGCATAGCAACGCTCGGGACACCGAGCAATACAGCCTTGCGATGAATCGCCGCCGAATCTGGACCAAGTGGCTCGGGCTAGCAATGTCGCTAGTGGCGACCCTTAGCTTAGGTCCCAGCATCTGCGTCGAGGCCCAAGCGGCTAAGGGGCAGCGACTGACGCGCTTGTTTTACCACGACGACAGCACTTGCACTCTCCGCTGGGCCGACGTGATGATGACAAGTAACGCCGTCAAACTGCAACTGACCCAACCCGTGGCCCAATGGCCGAAGGTCGACCCGAGCAAACAACATTTGACCCAACTGGTGGCGATTGCCAATTGGCTCCTCAGCGGTTTACACGACTCAGAGCAAGGCAAGTTCGGCAGCGGCTGGATGTTGACCTACTCGGCCGTTCGGCGCATTCCCCATGGCGATCATGAAGATTGGCGCTACGACCCGAATCCGTTCGTCGCCGACTATCGCCTCGACGACAAGCAAGGCAATCCTGCCCATGTGTACGCATACAACTCAGTATTCTATGTGGCCAACGATTTGCTGAGTGGTTACACGCGCATCGCTCCCCGCGATTATGAAGTGCGGGGCAATCGCCTGGTGCGCAAAGGCCGGCCCCATTTCATCCCGGGCGGCGGGAATCACATTACCCTAGCCGTGGATCGCGACCGTGTGGGTTACGCTTGTTGGATTGACAACGATGGCGAAAATAAGGGACGCGTGGACGTTTCTGTAATTCAGCCCAACGGAGCGTCGTTTATCTTGTACACCTTCAATCTGCCTTGGGGCGCCCTCCACGGTGCGACGATCAATTCAGGCAAGGTCTTCGTGGCGCCGGAAGAAAACGTCGTCTGGTTCCCAGCGCTCGCGGACGTTCGCACCAAACCGGAATCGATCACCTATCACGTCGTCGACCTGGGCAAAGAGAACGGCCAGCCGCTGCGCACGGGGGCCTTTGCTGACTACAAGAACTACGTCTTATTCGTCACGGGGCGGAGCAAGCCGATGCTGGGGATTATCAACGCAGCTCAGTCCGAGCCTCAGCTAGTAACCGTCTCTCTCAGCGCTCGTCAGGGGCTTCGGCCGGTGACTCCGAAAGTCGTGGCCACTCATGATGGCAAAGTCTTAGCACTTGTGTGCCACGATAAACCTGGCGACGCACAAATGGAGGAGATTCTGGACATCGTTTCGCTCGATCCCGATGGCGATGGCTCATTCCACGACGCGAAGCTCGTACACACACTAACGATCGGGCCAAGCGCAGTCCAGGGACACTTCGGCCACCATCACGTCACTGCTGATGCCGACGGACGTTTCGCGTTCGTCACCAATCCGGGCAACGGCACGATCCAGGCCATTCGCCTGAGCGATTTCAACCTCGTAGCCACTTGGACGGTTGGCGGCAAGCCCAGCGACATCGTGGCCATCGGCGGGTTGGAAGAGCATCATCATTGAGCTTCGTAGTCCCGAGGCGAAGCCGACAAAGTAGCGCGACCTCCCATTAGGGATTCCCTAATGGTGAATCGTAACGCAATGTTTTCGGACGCTCCAAGTCTTGGTAACTGAAGCACGTCGGTATCGGGAGATCGCAGACATTAGTAAATATTCCTACTGATCCAAACTCCTCGGCTACTTAGCAATTGACAACGAATGCTCCACCGCAGCGGCGGGGGTCGAATAAAAAAGGCAGCTCCCGGCGGTCGCCCCCGCCGTCTGCTTTTTTGCATCCGGGTGCTAGTTGATTCTGAGTTGATTACATAGAACACTCTTTCACCCTGCCCGATTGAGTGGTCTCAGCAATTTCACCGTAAGGCAAGACTATGCACATACTGCTCACGAATGACGACGGTATCTACGCACCAGGATTACGTGCGCTGTGGCAGGAGTTACGTAGTCTCGCACGCGTGAGTGTGGTCGCGCCCGCGACGGAACAAAGCGCCGTCGGCCACTCGATTACCTTACTGACGCCGCTCATTGTTCAGCCCGTGTTTGACCAGGATGGTACGCATTTCGGCTGGGCCGTGGAGGGAAAGCCCGCGGACTGCGTGAAACTCGCTCTTGTGGAGCTGCTCGACGAGACGCCCGACCTGCTCGTCAGCGGGATTAACGCAGGTTCGAATGTGGGCATAAACGTGCTCTATTCGGGCACAGTGGCTGCCGCTATCGAAGGGGCGTTCTTCGGCATCACCAGTATTGCGGTTTCCCTGGAATATCGCGACCCAGTGCACTTGGACTTCCCCGAAGCAGCACGCCTGGCCCGCCGACTTATCATTCGCCTCATGGAAAAATATGCAGGCACAGGTCAGCTGTTTAACATTAATATTCCCAGCCTTGACCAAGGCCCCCCGAAGGGAGTTCGTGTCGTGCCCCAAGGCACCGCCCGCTATCGCGAGCAATTTGAACGACGCACTGACCCACGGGGCCGGGTTTATTTCTGGACCATGCCGGAACTCGTGCCCATCGAGACGACACCTGATACTGATGT